>JAWXBD010000172.1:0-11143 GCA_034439815.1 Phycisphaerae bacterium | reverse complement strand
GTGTTCCAGGTTGCAGTGAGTGACGGCACGAGCACGACGATCGACACGGTGACGATCGATGTGAATCGCGACAACGACGCGCCGTCCGCCGATGCGGGTTCGTCGCTGACAGTCGACGAAGGCGATCCGGTCACGCTCGCCGGCAGTGCGAGCGATCCGGAGGGTCAGGGTCTCACGTACACATGGACGCAGATCAGCGGCCCTGCGGTGACGATCGAGGGCGGCACGACGCTCACGCCTTCGTTCGTGGCGCCCCAAGGCCTGAGCAACACCGCGATGGTCTTCCAGATCGCTGTCAGCGATGGTGTCCACACATCGGTCGACACTGTCACTGTCAACGTCAACTGCGACAACGACGCGCCGGCGGTCGACGCGGGTCTTCCGCAGATCGTCGCGGAAGGCGCGACAGTGCAGCTCACTGCAACGGCGTCTGATCCCGAGGGGCAGACGCTTACGTATACATGGACGCAGACCGGTGGCGCGCCCGTCGTCCTCAGCGGCGCGGACTCCCCAAATCCCGGATTCACCGTGCCGAATCTTCTGACGGGCAGCGTGCTGACATTCAGCGTCGCCGTGAGTGACGGTGTGCATACATCGCACGATGCAGTGACGGTGCTGGTGCAGGCGGACAACGATGCGGCGCTCGTGAGCGCGGGCAGTGATCAATCAGTCGATGAAGGCGCCAATGTGACGCTGCATGCGACGGCGACTGATCCCGAGGATCAGGCGCTCACCTACTCGTGGACGCAAGTAGGCGGCCCGAGCGTGACGCTGCACGGAACAGCTGGCGCGGCACCCACATTCACGGCGCCGCCCACGCTGCACGGCACCGACCTGACATTCCAGGTGACGGTGAGTGACGGCGTGAACACGACGACCGACACCGTTGTCGTGCATGTCGATGCGATCAACGAAGCACCCGACATGCCGACCATCTCCGGCACAGTTGTTCCGGCGGACGCGGTGCACGGAACCTTCATTGCGACCGTCACGGCGCCCGACGCCGACGCCAGCGTCGGTGACACGGTGCGATTCACGATTGTCGGCGATGCAGGTCCCTTTGTGATCGACCCGGTCACCGGCGATCTCACCATCAGCGATGTGACACGCCTCGATCCGATGAGAGCGAGCACGTACATCATCACCGTGAGTGTGAGTGACCTCGCCGGCGCCACACGTGAAGCGACATTCACGATCACGCAGACGCCCTCTGCAACAGTGGTCGACAGTGAGCCTCCGGCAGCGCCGGAAGGTGACGCGCCGACCGGGCTGGCGCCAGACATCGCAGCGCGCGTCGCGACGGCCGCGAATGCTGTCTCGTTCGGCGCTCCGTCCGCAGGCGAAGCACATGCTCCGGCACCGATCGAGGCGCAGGACCACACCCCTGTCGTGGCAGTCCGCCCCACGGACATGAGCGACTTCGTTGCCGAGTCGCCGCAGCCGATCGAGATCACCGACGGCGTTCAGGAGGTCACTCGCAGCGCTCAACTCGCTGCAACGGAGTTCGCAGCTGCCGACTTCGATGCGGCGTTCGAGCGCGTGGTCGAGGGCGCAGGCGAGGAAGTGCGGGCACTGGCACACGAAGCGGAGCAGGCTGCGACCGCCGAGGCACCGCCCCCTGCACCAGCGGCGGCACCCATGTCGCTGTGGGCCCTGATGTGGAGTGCCGTCCGTGGCATTCACGGCACCGAGTCCGACCCGGCGACCCGTGAGCGAGAAGCGGAACAGCGGGCTCGTTCGGCGTCCCGGAAGTAGGCGGGGACCCCGCTGTGCTTCGCCGTCGCTGTCTTTAAGGGCGACGGCAGCGCGATAACCGGCGAAACACACTAAAGCGCTCTACCCATTGCGACGATGCAGGACTGTTGGCGCATTCCGCGCACCCGCAGCTGCGCCGACACCAGGAGTCCGAGACTGTGTCCCATTCGTTAGACGACGCTGATCTCATCGCGGAACTCGCGACCAACACTCGTGAAGAAGTGGAGTCGCGCCGCATCCACGCGCGCTTCGCCGTCGCCGTGCCGATTGTTGCGCATGCCGGCAATCTAAGTGATCGCAGTCAGCCTCCCATTGCCGGAACTTCCGTCGACGTCTCGCAGAGCGGATGCCTCGTCATCTTTGATCGCGCCGTTCATGTCGGCGACATCTACCGCCTTGACATCGACGGAGCGCGCACCCGATTTCCGCAGCTCTTCGCGCGGTGCATCCGCGCACGATTGCTGCACGACACCGCGATTGAAGCGGCGTTCGTCTTCTTCATTGCGATGGATGCCACAGAGCTCCGTGCGGGCATGCAGCGTGTGACGGGAAATGGGCCGCCTGGGACGGCAGCAAGGCCCGCAGTAAGGCCTGCAGCATGAGTTTCGATTCCGGGGGAACACAGGATCGAACTGCCACATCGACTCCGGCCGAAGTGCGCAGCGGCGATCTGATGCGTCGACTGCTGCGGCTGTCCGAGACGCACACAACGGACGCGGCGCTCTTACGCGATGCCATGCGCATCACCGCGATCGAGCTGGGATCCGTGTTCGCCCAGATCAAAGTGCCGATGCGCGGATCGATGCTGGACGACTACTGGCACACAGGTGCGATGGATCCGAACTTCTGGAAACGCCCCGCGGAAGCACTGCTGACGCAGACGCTCTCGCGCGGCGATCAGCTGGTACAGCGCTATCGCGCCAAGTCCGGAGCGTTCGAGATCGCGATTCTCGCGGTCCCGCTTTGCGACGGCAGCGGCCAATCCGCCGGCGCCATGGTGCATGTCCTTGAACTCGCCGATGACCGGGCGATCACATCAACAATGGTCGAACTGCGCGGCGTCGCGGCCATGGTTGGCGCGCTGCTGCGGGCGGCATCGCCGCTGGCCGCCTCGCCTCACGTTGCCACCGAAGTCTCCGCTGTGCCGGCCTCCGAACTGCGGGCGATGATGATCGCAGGGTCTGCGAGCAGCGCCACGGCGCTCGCGTACGCGGTGACGAATCAATTGCGCTCGAAGCTCGGGTGCGACTCCGTTGCGCTCGGCAACGTCCGGGGCAAGCGTGTTCAGATCACGTCGATTGCCGGGTTCTCCGACGTGTCCACGCGCACGCAAGGTGCGATCACGATCAAGAATTCGATGGAAGAGTGCCTGGATCTCGGTCGCCCGATCGCGCTCAGTGTGCACCAGGCTGACGGCGATGCGTGTCCGCTGCATCGGCGTTGGAGCGCGGACGTCGAAGGCGCCTGCGTGGCGTCCATTCCGCTTCGCGACGGTGACCGCATTGTTGCGGTACTGGCGCTCCGGCACGTGCCAAGCAAGCATTTCGGTGAAGAGGATCTCAAGAAGATCGGCGAAACAGCCGCGCACTACGCCGCGGCGCTCCGTGTTGCGAGTCGCGCCGGACGAACGCTGCCGGCGCATGCCATCGAGGCGGCAGCCGCGACAGTTCGGGGATTGCGTCACGTCCGCGGCGCGCTGCGCGCGGTTGCGGCTATGGCGTCCGTTGCGCTGCTTGGCTGGTTGATCTTCGGCACGACGATGCATCAGGTCGCAGCGCCTGCGCATCTCGACGCCGCTCTGGTGCAGCATTTCTCCGCGCCGTACACCGCGCCAATCCTCGCATCCACTGTCGCCGCCGGCGACACTGTTCGCATACACGACGTCCTGTTTTCGCTCGACACCGCCGCGCTTGAACTGGAGCGCGGGCGGCTCGACGCTTCAGTGACGGCGGCCGAGGTGCAGGTGGAAGCTGCGCGAGCCGCAAACGATCACGCCGGAGTGCGTCTCGGCGAGGCGCGAGCAGACATCGAGCGGGCTGCGGCCAAGGCGGTCCGGCGCAAGATTGACGAAGCGGTTGTCCGCGCACCGGCAGACGGCATCATTCTGCGCGGCGATCTGCGCCGGCGCGTTGGTGCCACCGTCGCTGCGGGCGAGACGCTGCTCGAGTTCGTGCCGCGCGGCGCGCTCGAGATCGCCATTGACATCCCCGAGCGCGACGTACTGCAGGTGAGTGTCGGCAAGCGCGGTCAGTTTCGTCCGTCCGCACAGCCCGATGTCGTCATTCCGCTCCGTATCACGCGCATGCGCCCGTCGGCCGAGATTCGCGACGGCCACAATGTGTTCGTCGCCGATGCCACCATCGAGCTGGACGACAGCGCCGACGGGAGGGAACTCGCCGCGTGGATGCGCTGCGGTGTCGAAGGCACCGCCCGCGTTGACATCGGCAATGCCCCGGTGTGGTGGAGCGTGTTCCACCGTGCTGTGGACTATGTGAGGCTGCGCCTGTGGCTCTGACGTCCACATGCGATAGCGCGCGACCTCCGAGCGCGATGGCCGCATCGCTGCGCGGTGTAGTCGTCGGCTTGCGCCGCGATGTGCAGGTCAGCAGGCACGTCATGCGCAGCGACGTGGTCTACGTCGTGCGCGATCCGATCAGCTTCGATTCGCACGCATTCTCCGCGTCCGACTACGCGATACTCGCGGCGCTGAACGGCGAGCAGACGCTGGAGGAAGTCTTCGATCGTCTGCAGAAGCTCGGAACGTGCATGGCGGATCACGAGGAGAACTTCTACCGGTTCATCTTGGAACTCCATCGATCCGGACTGCTTTCGTTGCCGATCAGCGACGACAAGCAGCTGTATGCCCGTCATGAGCGCCGCCAGCAGCAGCAACGGCGCAGCCAATGGATGGCGCCGCTCTTTCTCAAGATTCCGATTTGGAACCCCGACGCGTTCCTGGCGCAGACACTTCGCTACGGCGGAATGATGTACACGCGCGGCGCGTTTGCAGTGTGGTGCATGTTCGCAATCGCGTGCGCGGTGGTGCTGGCCGCGCGCTGGGGCGAACTCGGTGCGCAGCTTCCAAGTCTGCTCGCGGGCGAGCAGCTGCTGAGCATGTGGATTCTGCTGGCCGGCATGAAGGTCATCCATGAATTCGGCCACGGCTACGCCGTGCGACGGTTCGGCGGCACGGTGCCGGAGATGGGCATCCTGCTCATTCTGCTGACGCCATGCGCGTACGTCGATGCATCGAGTTCCTGGGGCTTCTCCAGTCGCCGACAGCGGATCATCGTGTGTCTCGGCGGCATGTACTTCGAGTCGTGGATCGCGGGCATCGCTCTCCTGGTGTGGGCATTCACCGATCCATCGGCGCTGCATTCACTCGCATATCAGGCGATGGTGCTGGCAAGCGCGACCACGATCGCTTTCAACCTGAATCCGTTGATGCGCTATGACGGGTATTACATCCTGAGCGATCTGCTCCAGATTCCCAATCTTCGCGCGGTCGCTAACGGCGCCGTGCAGCGGATTCTGAAGCGTGTGTTTCTCGGCATTGAAGTGAGCGGCCGTGCCTGGTCGCCATGGATGACCGCCACGCTCTGCCTGTATTCGATCAGTGCGGCGCTCTTTCGCGTCGTCACAGTGCTCGGCATCTGCGCCGTGGTGGCGATCAAGTTCTTTTATGTCGGCCTCCTGGCCGGCGTGTTCTACGGCGGTTCCGTCGTCGTGCAGCTGATCGTTCGATGTCTCGGATACCTGTGGGCCTCGAAGGAAACGGCGCCGGTCCGCCGCCGCGCGCTGGTGTTGGGGGCGGTTCTGTTCATCGTGCCGCTGCTGGTGATCGTCGTTCCGATTCCGCGGCATGTGCGCAGCGAAGGCGTGCTGGAGCGCGAGCGTGAACAGCACCTGACAGTTCTCGAAACGGGAACGCTCCGCGCGGCGCCGCTCCCCGCTGGCACCGAAGTGCGCGCGGGAGAGCCGGTGATGCAACTCTCGTCGCATGATGTCGAGGATGCGATCGACGCGGCGACTGCGCAGCGCGATGCGGCGCGCATCGAACTCGCGATCGCCGAGACCGTGAGCCCGACTGAATCGGCGATCGTCACCCCCCGCGTTGTGGAAGCGGAGCACCGGCTCGCGGCCGCAGAGAACCGCCGCTCGCGCCTGACGCTGCGCGCGACCGAGTCGGGGCAGATCGCTGAATCGCTCGGATCGCGCGACGTGAACCGCACACTGCAGGCCGGCATGCCGGGAGCGGTGGTGGTCGCGGGCGGATGGTTCGCAACGCTCGTCATTGATCAGCACACGCTTGCCGCAATCCGTGACAGCGGATCGTCCACGATTCAGATTCGCAGCGTCGCGGAACCCTCGCGCGTGCTGCATGGACGCATCCACGATCTCGCGCCGTCGGGCTCCGCCACGTTTGAGCAGCAGGCACTCACCGTCGCGGGCGGAGGTGACATTCCTGTGTCACCCATCAACGGTGCAGCGGAGAATCAGCATTTTGAATTGCGGCTGGAGCTCGACTCAGATGTCGACACGGACGTACTTCGTCGGGGCTTGCGGGTGGAAGCCAGCCTGCCGGGTCCGTCAGAATCGCTGGCACGGCGCTGGTACCGCGCCATGCTCAGGTTCAACGATCAACTGCGTGCCGCGCATTAGTGCGCCGCGAAACCTTCGAGAGATTCAGCCATGTTTGCATCAGCCGTTCTCATCACCATCCTCGCCCAGCTCAGCGTGCCGTCTGCGGCACCTGCCCGCTGTGTCGCCATCACCCGTCCACTGCGCGACGTGCAGCTTGCCTTCGGCGTGTCCGGACGCATCGAGAGCATTGCTGTGCAGCGCGGCCAGCGGGTGAAGGCGGGCGAGATTGTCGCGCGACTGGATGCGGAAGATCTCGAAGCAAACGTGGCGCTGCTGGAACTGCGCGCCAAAGGAACATGGTCGGTGGACGCAGCCACGTCAGCCTGGAAGTCCGCCGATGACACGCTGCGGCGCATCGCCGCCGCGCGGGCGAGCAGCGCTGCAACGGACCGGGAGCTCGAGGAAGCGACACATCGCGCGCAACAGCTGCTCGCCCAGCTGAATCTTGAGAAGCAGCGGCAGCTCGAAGCAACGTGGGAGCTCAAGTCGGCGCTGGCGAGGCAGGAGCGCACGGTCATGCGCGCGAGCGTCGCCGGCGTGATCGAGGAGATTCGGGTCGATGCGGGCGGCGCCGTTGATGAGCTCGCGTCCGTCATTCGACTTGTGGATGACAGCGCGTTCCGTATGGAAGTGGCGGTCCCGACGGATCTGACGCTCGCGCTGCGATCCGGTCAGACGCTCGAAGTCTGGTATCGCGATCTCGCGCCTTCCGATGCACCAATGGCGATGCAGCACGCGACCGTGCAGGCACTCGCGGCCGTGGCGGATGCTGCAAGCCGCACGCGCATCGTGCATCTCCAGATGGCGAATCCTGAAGGCTTGCCCGCGGGACTCGCGGTCGATGTGCTCGTGCCGGCGGCCCGCATAAAGACCGCGGTCATGCCTGATGTCCGTGTCATCGTTCACTGAGATCAGCCGCGCACCGACATCTTTTCCGCCGCGAATTCGCGCGCCGCGCGAACCGCGGCGTTCAGCTTGGTCGGGTCCTTGCCACCGGCTTGCGCGACATCAGGCTTGCCGCCGCCGCTGCCGCCGCATGCCTGCGCGGTGACCTTGACCCAGTCGCCGGCGTTGAGGCCCTGTTCAATCGAGGACTTCGGACAGACGGCCGCAATCGACACCTTGCCGCCGACATCGTCCGGTGACACGAAGAGGAACGGAATCTCCGGCCGCCGCGCCTTCGCCATGTCGAGCGCGGCGAGCAACGCCGCATTGTCCGCGTCCTCGAGCGTCGCGACCAGCGGTCCGTCCTCGTGGGCCTCGACGACGCTGCGGGCCTGCGCAATCACCGCATCCCGACTGGCGCCTTCGGCATTCTTGCGCAGCAGCTTCGACCGCTCGCGCAGCGGTTCGACCGCGCGCTCAAGCGCCCGCTTCGATGTCGCGGACAGCGTCATCTGTTCAACGAGCCTGCCGATCTCGTTCCACTCGGCAACGAAGACGGCGTCGTGCATTGCAGCGGCTGCCGTGGCGCGGCGCTGCAATTCCTTCGCCGACGCTTCCGCTGCGAGCGCCGCGCCACCGGTGATGCCGCTCATGCGGCGCACGCCGGCAGCCAAGCCTCCTTCATGCAGAAACGCAAAGCGCTTCGCTTCGCCGGTCGTGTGAAGATGCGTTCCGCCGCATAGCTCGACGGAGAACGTTCGTGCGAGATCGGAGTCGGGTTGCGCCAGCAGTTCCTCGACGGACGCGCCGATCGAGACTACCCGCACCGGATCGGGGTAGCGCTCGCCGAACACGGCACGCAGACCGCGTATCGACTTCGCCGCAGCCGTCGGAACTTCGGTGGCGTACACCCGGAGGTTGGACTGGATCGCGGAATTGACGAGCGACTCGACGTTCGCGATCTCCTCGGCGGTCATGGCTCGAGGAAAGCTGAAATCAAAGCGCAGCTTCTCGTCGTCGACGAGCGAGCCCTTCTGCTCGATGTCATCTCCCAGCGTGGCGCGCAGCGCCCAGTTCACGAGATGCGTCGTCGTGTGATTCGCGCGGACGCTCTCGCGCCGGTCGCGGTCGAGGTTGATCGTCGCGTCATCGCCGACGCTCAACCGTCCCATCGTCACGCGGCCGATGTGCAGCACGTACGGACCGACGCGCTGCGCATCTTCAATGACGAAGGTGGAACCGCTGCGCTCGGCGCGGATGGTGCCGACATCGCCGACCTGGCCGCCCATCAGCGCATAGCAGTTCGTGCGGTCAACGATGACAGCAATCTGGTCCTTGCCGAGGTGCGCGTGCTGGTCGAAGGTCTTGCCGTTCCAGATCGCGAGAATGGTCGCGGTCGTCGGTTTGCCATCAAACTTAAACGTGTCGTTGGTCGCGTTGACGTGCTGCCGCTCGAGTGCGGCGATCGCGTCGGGCGGGAACTCCATGGCGCTCTCGGAGGTCGCCGTGCGGCGGCTCGTTTCGCGCGCCTGTTCCATCAGCTCTTCGTAGCCCGCGACGTCGACCGTGAGTCCCGCTTCCTCAGCCATCACTTGCGTGAGATCGATCGGAAAGCCCCACGTGTCGTGCAGCTTGAACGCGTCGTCGGCGGCGATGGTCGTGCCCTTCGCGCGGCGCACGCGCTCCGCCGCTTCGCCGAACAGCTGCAGGCCGCGGTCCAGCGTGCGCCCGAACGCATTCTCTTCGTCTTCGATCACGGTCTTCAAGCGATCGACATTCTTCGAAAGGCTGGGAAACGCCGGGCCCAGTGAAGCGACGACGGTGTCGACCAAGTCGCGGAGAAACGGTCCATGCACACCGAATGTCTGATGTCCGTGACGCACGGCACGGCGGAGAATGCGGCGCAGGACGTAGCCGCGTCCTTCGTTGCTTGGCGTCGCGCCGTCGCTGATCGCGACAGTCAGGCAGCGGATGTGATCAGCGACGACGCGATAGGCGATGTCGCGCGGGTCCGTCATCGAGCCGGCGTACTTCGGAACGCCGAAGCGCTGTTCAATCGCGGCAAAGATCGGCGTGAAAAGATCGGAGTCATAGTTCGACCGCTTGTTCTGCAGCACCGACACCAGTCGCTCGAGACCCATGCCCGTGTCCACATGCTTGGCAGGCAGCGGCTTCAGACTGCCGTCGCTCTCGCGATTGAACTGAATGAAGACATGGTTCCAGATCTCGAGCACATCAGGATCACCCTTGTTGACGAGTGACGCGGCGTTGCGCCCCCCGATGCGGTCGTAGTGGATCTCGGAGCATGGGCCGCATGGACCGGTCTCGCCCATCTCCCAGAAGTTGTCCTTCATGTTGCCGGGCAGCACGTGATCGTCCGGAAGAAACTGCCGCCACAACGCACGCGCCTCTTCATCCGGCTGGAGACCCTGCTTGGGGCTGCCTTCGAACCACGTGACATACAGGCGGGACGGATCGAGGCCGTAGACCTTCGTCAGCAGCTCCCATCCCCATTCGATACTCTCCTTCTTGAAATAGTCGCCGAACGACCAGTTGCCCAGCATTTCAAAAAAGGTGTGGTGGTAGCTGTCCTTGCCGACGTCCTCGAGATCATTGTGCTTGCCGCCGGCGCGAATGCACTTCTGTGAGTTGGCAGCGCGGGTGTAGCTCCGCTTGCCGCGCCCAAGGAACACATCCTTGAACTGGTTCATGCCCGCGTTTGTGAACAGGAGCGTCGGATCGTCGTGAGGCGCCGCTGGGCTGCTCGGTACGTCGACGTGCCCGCGCTTCTGCACGAAGTACTCGATGAACGTTCGGCGAATGTCAGCTGCAGTCATGGACGTGGGGGGCATAGGAAGTTTGATTTCGCGGAGGAAAGGGGGCCAGTGTACCGAACGGGTATTCTGCTCTTCCGAGCGTTGCCGCGGAGGCATCGAACATCGAAGGGGAATCGACGTGTCACATCAAGCTGGATCGCGAACACCGTTTGTCGGCGGCAATTGGAAGATGCACACTGAACTCGCGACCGCCGTTGAACTCGCGGAGGTGGTGTCAGAGGGGGTGTCCACTCCTCCGACGTCGGGCGGTCGCCCCGCAGGCCCCGCTGCTCCAATCGAGCGAGCAATTGTCGAGCATGTCGATGTCGCGGTGTTCCCGCCGGTGCCCTATCTGCAGGCGGTCGGCCACGCCCTCGGTCACCGGTCGGTGCTGCTCGGCGCGCAAGACGTGAGCGCGGAGGACATCGGTCCCTACACGGGGCAGGTCAGCGCCAACATGCTCACGGATCTCGGCGTGCAGACGGTGCTCATCGGCCACTCGGAGCGGCGTCACGGCCTCGGCGAGTCCGACGAGCTGCTGGCGCGCAAGACGCGGATTGCCCTTGATTACGGCCTGATCGTCGTGCTCTGTGTGGGTGAAACGCTTGCAGAGCGGACGGCGGGCGACTATCTCAACGTGCTCCGCCGGCAGGTTCGCGAGGGGCTGGTCGAAGTCGAGAGCGACGATCTGCGGCAGATCGTGATTGCATACGAGCCCGTGTGGGCGATCGGCACGGGCAACACCGCGACGCCGGATGATGCGCAGACCGCGCACACGCAGCTGCGCGGCATGCTCGAGGAGTTGTTCGGAGCCGAGGCAGCCGCGCGCCTTCGCATCATCTATGGCGGTTCCATGAACGCCGGGAATGCGGAAGAGCTCTTTCGCTGCCCGGACATCGACGGCGGATTGATCGGCGGAGCGTCGCTGAAGCCGTCCGAGTTCATTGCGATCTGCGCGGCTGCGGGGGGCCGCGTTGTTGCCGCCAGTTGAGGTTCGAGTTGAGGTTCGAGTTGAGGTTCGAGTTGAGGTTCGAGTTGAGGTT
>JAWXBD010000171.1:0-36171 GCA_034439815.1 Phycisphaerae bacterium | reverse complement strand
GGTTTCCTTCCACGGCATGCCGAGCACAGTCGTCGACCGCCGCTCACTTGTCACCCATGTGCCCGAACGCAAGTGTCACCCATGTGGCCGGAACGTACCTGGTCCAGCAGCGATGGGACGCATGCGCGCGGCGCGACGTCAGTTCCGTCATCTGCTCCGTCATCTGCGCGCCGTGTCAGCGCTCTCATCCGCAGACGTGTCTGCAGGCGAGGCGTCGCCATCCGACGCCGCGGAACCGCTTTCACTGGCCCATGGATTGTTGCACGCCGGCGGCTCGTTCCGGATCGTCCACGGCTGTGCCGTCGTCACCTTCCACGGATCGAAGATCGCTCCCTGCATGTGGAGCGTGTAGAGCTGAAAGTAGTCGCCCTGCGGAACGAGGATGTCGACTTGACCGATGGAGCCGTCGAGACGCACCTGCTCGACGGACACGACCTGCCGATCGCCCGGCACTGAAGGCCTGGAGGCTTCGGGCAGCAATTCGCTGATCCGCTTCCAAGCCTGCTTGCGCATGCCCGCGGGGAGGTTGTAGACAATCTCACCGCCCGCGACCGAACTTCTGGCGTGACCCTCTTTGATCGCCGCCGCCATCATGCCCGGCAACGGAGCGATACTCGGATCGATATACGACTTGCCCGTCGTCGGCGGAAACGTCTTCCGCGCCACGCAGCCTGCGGCCGCCAAGCCGGCGAGTGCCCACACCAGCACGTTCTTGAGCGAAAGGATCCGGTGGAGTCGCGGCATGGTGTTGTCTCGAATGTGCAGGGCGTTGATTCGACGCCGCACACGCTGCGGTCAGGTGCCTGCTTTGGCGATCTGCCAGTACTCGAGCTCGATCGGTGCCTGACGACCGAAGATCGTGACGAGCACACGGACGAGCCCCTTCTCGGGGAGGACTTCGTCGACCGAGCCTTCGTAATTCTGGAACGGGCCTTCTTTGATCGTGATCGAATCGCCCTTGACGAATTCCATCTTGACCTGCGGCGTCTCTTCCGGACGGCGCGAATCGAACAGCATCTTTTCGACTTCGTGCGGCGCCATCGGCGTCGGTCGACCGGCGGTGCCGACGAAGTCGCCGACGCCCGTGGTTTCTTTGATCAGGAAGAACACATCCTGCGGGATGCGGCCGTCCGGCTCCAGCCGCATCTCGACGAACACGTAGCCTGGATAGAGCTTCGTCTCGGTGACACGCTGTTTGCCGCCCTTGAGCGTCTTCGTCTTTTCGGTCGGCACCATGATGCGGCCGACGAGCGTTTCCATGCCTTCGATCTGCACCTTGCGAAGGAGCGTCTCGCGCACGCTCGACTCCTTGTTGCTCGCGACGCGAAGCACGAACCAGTCCATGCCCTCGCGATACATCGGCAGATCTGCTGCCGGATCGAATGGGTCAATTCCTCCGGCTGCTTCACGGGCCTCGTTGGCCTTGGCCGCTGCTTCCTTGTCGGCGGCTGCGGCCTTGCCCTTCTTGCCCGCGCCCGGCGTGATGGCCTTGCTGGTCGCGACGCCACCGACGGATTTCAGCGTGCTGCCGCCGGACGCCTTCGCCCCCCGGCCGGACACGAGCTTCTTCCCCTGCTTCTGATCGATTTCGGACTCCAGCTCCGCTTCGACATCCGATTCCTGCTCCGCGTCATCCATCGCGTCCACGCCGGGCGCCTCGTTGGAGTCCACACCCGAATCCGTGCCCTTGGGATCCTCAAAAGGGCTGTCGCTCAAGTTGTTGGTCAGGCTGTCCATCATGTGGTCGTCCAAGGATCTGAGTCGGGCTTCGTGCATGGAGGCGCGCGGGTCGTCACATGCCGGTTTCAAGCACGCCGATGTAGGTGAACAGCTGGACGAAGATGAGATCGACGACGTAGATGAAGCAAGTCATCACGAGCATCACACCGATCACGACTCCGGTGGAACCGAAGATCTCGCGGCGCGTCGACCAGTTGACCTTCTTCATCTCGCCTTCGGTAGCGATGAGAAAGTCGCCCGTCGAGGGCTTGCTGAAGACGAAGTAGTAGAGAAACCCGGTGATGACGCCGCCTACCAGAAGGCAGATGCCGGCGGCGACGTAGTTCTCGTTGACGCCTTCGATCTGAATCTGAATCGCGTACTTCCAGAGCCACCACAGCCCCAGCAGGGACAACAGGCCTGCGCCGATGGTCGTCCCCATCCGTGTGTAGTAGCCCTGTCCGCTCTTGTAGATGCCTGAGGCCATAGAAATTCTGCGCTCCAGATACTGATCGCCCCCCATGGGGGCCGTTCGCGACCGCTCACGATCGCGATCCTAGTCGCAGGTTGTCGTGCGCCGCGCGGCTGCAAGTGCCCGCCGTCGGCGCTACGGTCCCTGCAGCGTCATGGTCCATCCATCAAAACCAAACTCGATTTGAGAACGCGCCAGGAGTGAATCGAACACTCGACCTGCGGATTTGGAATCCGCTGCTCTACCAATTGAGCTACTGGCGCTACCGATGTCAGCCGTGACGGCTCTGTGCGTCCCTCGCGACACGCTGCATACGCGAGTGCACTTCGCGGCTGCGCGCGGCGTTCCCGGGCGACCAGAAAGTCTGGCTCACTTCCGCTTGATCTTGTGCAGCGTGTGCTTGCGAAGGCGAGGGCAGTACTTCATGAAGCCCTCCTTCACCTTCTCCGCGATGCCACCCTTGACCCGGATGTTTGTCCGGTAGTTCTGGTCACCGGTCTCGGTGCACACCAGCCATACGTATTCGCGATCTGTTGCCTTCTTGGCCATTTGACTGCCTTGTCCTTCGCTCGGTCACGAGCAGCGCACCGCCGAAGGCGTCGCTACCGATGTCCGCAAGTTGCTTCGCATGAGGCGCCGGTGCCGGGGGGATTCCCCGGCACCGGCGTTCGCACTTGAGTCTGTCTCTGAGGTCCAGCGTTCCTTCGTAATCTCTTACTTAGTGATCTTGGTCACGACGCCTGAACCGACCGTTCGACCGCCTTCACGGACGGCGAAACGGACGCCCTCTTCCATCGCAACCGGCTTCTCTTCGAGGTCGACTCGGACCGCGACGTTGTCGCCAGGCATGCACATCTCGGCGCCGCCGAGAAGCTCGAGCTTGCCGGTGACGTCGGTGGTGCGGAAGTAGAACTGCGGCTTGTAGCCGGAGAAGAACGGCGTGTGACGACCGCCTTCTTCCTTCGTGAGGACGTAGACCTGAGCCTCAAACTGCGTGTGCGGCTTGATGGTCCCCGGCTTGCAGATGACCTGACCGCGCTCGATGTCGTTCTTTTCAACGCCACGAAGGAGGCAGCCGACGTTGTCGCCCGCCTGACCGTGATCGAGCGTCTTCTGGAACATTTCGACGCCGGTGACGACTGTCTTCTTCGTGTCAGCACGGAGGCCGACGATTTCGACTTCGTCGCCGACCTTGACGATGCCACGCTCGATACGGCCCGTGGACACTGTGCCACGGCCCTTGATCGAGAAGACGTCTTCCACGGACATGAGGAACGGCTTGTCGGTCTCGCGGACCGGCTCCGGCACGAACGTGTCGAGCGCGTCCATGAGTTCGGCGATGCACTTGCTCTTCTCCGGGTCCTTCGGGTTCGTGAGGGCGGGGAACGCCGCGCCACGAATGATCGGAGTGGTGTCGCCGGGGAAGTCGTACTTGTTGAGGAGCTCGCGCACCTCGAGCTCGATGAGATCGAGAAGCTCAGCATCGTCAACGAGGTCGACCTTGTTCAGGAAGACGACGATCTTCGGCACACCGACCTGACGGGCGAGCAGGATGTGCTCGCGCGTCTGGGGCATGGGACCGTCAGCTGCCGAGACGACGAGGATGCCGCCGTCCATCTGAGCCGCGCCGGTGATCATGTTCTTGACATAGTCGGCGTGGCCCGGGCAGTCGACGTGCGCGTAGTGACGGTTGGCCGTCTCGTACTCGACGTGACTGGTGGCGATGGTGACGATCTTCGTCGGGTCTCGACGACCTTCAGAAGCCGAGGCCTTCGCAACATCGTCGTAGCTGACGTGCTTGCTGAAGCCTTTGGCCGCCTGAACGGCTGTGATTGCCGCGGTGAGCGTGGTCTTGCCGTGATCGACGTGGCCGATGGTGCCCACGTTCACGTGGGGCTTCTTGCGGACGAATGTTTCCTTCGCCATAGCTATGTCTCCGACTTAATTCGCGTGCGATGTGAGCGGCGGCGCTGAAGGCCCCGTCCCGTTCGTGAGACGGCGTCCACAGAGACGCCGCGAAAGCCGCCCATGGGACTTGAACCCACGACCTCACCCTTACCAAGGGTGTGCTCTACCACTGAGCTAGGGCGGCGACTGACTATGAAATCCCAGCTGGGTACCCAACTGAGAATCAAGGCTGGCAATCAAGGCTGGCAATCAAGACTGGCAACCAAGACTGGCAACCAAGACTGGACCGAAGAAAAACCGCCCCTCGCGGGACGGTAGAGCAAACAGTGTAGCGAAGGCCAGACGGATGGCAAGGGCGGAGACGATGCCCGGCACCCCCAACCGATCAACACAGACCGGCTTCAGAACGGGTTCTGGAGGTGGAGATCGCGAAACCGGATCTGGCGACTCGCTTCCAGGTCCCGCAGCGTCTTCCACTCGGACTCCAACCCGACATGACCGTCGAGAAAGAGCATCAGGGTCATGTCACCCGGGTAGCGGTAGTCGACGTGCTCCAACTGGAGCGTGGCGTCGCTGAGACCGACCGTCTCCGTGATCTCCCCGGCATAACTGTCGACGAGATAGACCGAGAGCGATGGGCGCTTGATCTCACCGGTGACCCACCATTTCGACCCCGGCGCGCGAATGTCGAAGAACTCGTTGCAGGCGAAGTAGCCTGGGTGGCCAATCTCGTTGATCTCGGTGCCGGTGCCGAACGGGAGAGCGGCCGTGCCCTCGGCGCTCCGCTTCATCCGGACGGCGGACCGCATGACGTTGTCGTCATAGTCCGGCTCGTTGTCGTAAAAGGCACGGTCAGGCGAATCGAAGGCGTAGTCGTAGCCGGCCACTGGTCCGGTGTTGACAAGGATCGGGCCGAGCTTGTTCTCCGTCCACAAGATATCGGACCATGTTCCGACCAATTCGTCCCCGAGCGGTGGAGCAATGCCGGGAGGCGACTCCCGCCGGACCTTCACCCGCGGATCATTGGCCTGCGCGGAATAGTCGAACGCCGCCGGCACGATGGTTTCGCGATTCGCCTGGGCGTACGACGTCATGAAGGTCGCGATCTGACGCAGGTTGCTCTGGCTCTTCGCCATCTGCGCGTTCTTGCGCACCATGTTGAGACCAGGAAGCAGGATCGCGATCAGGACAGCGATGACGCCGATGACAGTCAGGATCTCGATGAGCGACATACCCCGCAGGCGACGAGGTCCCGAGCGGTGAAACCTGCCAGCATGCAGCTGACGCGAAAACGACTGGGCCACAAGGACCTCCGTAATGCCCGGCCGAGCGGCCGGGACTGCATCGATCCACTTTCGGAAACACCGCACCGACGCCCAAGACATGTGTGGGGGCAACGAGCGTCAGTCGGCAGGGAAGGTGGTCTGGGACGTCACGGTCAAACCGCAGCGGCCCATGTTCTGTACGCAAGCATACTTCGGCCGTGTGCCTCCGATGGTCGAAAATCCCTGAACCAGCCTTCCTGAACTCCGCTCGACCGCCCGATGCGTCGCACCCGCCGCCGAATCCTCTTCGCTTTCCTGCTCGCGGCACTCGCCGTCGGGATCGGCGAGGGGGCCTTGCGTGCGGGCTGGGGATTCGGGACGCCGATTCTGTATGAACGTCAGCCTGCGTTCGAGTACCGGATGCAGCCGAACCAAAGCGTCCGCCGGTTTGGACGGCAGATCGAGACCAACAGCCTGGGCCTCCGCGGCCGGGAGTTCCCCGCGACGAAGTCGGAGCCGCGCGAACTCCGGATCCTCATAGTGGGCGACAGCGTGACGAACGGCGGATCCAATGTCGATCAATCGGAAACCGCGGCGGCAGTCCTCGAGACGCGGCTCGCGAAACGGCTGAACCGGCCCGTCCTGGTGATCAACGCCTCAGCCAACAGCTGGGGGCCTCCCAATCAGCTTGGCTTCATCGAGCGATTTGGCATCTTCGACGCCGACATTGCGATCGTGGTGCTCTCCTCGCACGACTTGGTGGACGTGCCTGATCCAAACAGTACGGGTGCGGGCGGCCCCTCCTCGCCACCGTGGTGCGCATGGACGGAGGTCGCGTCACTGGTGTGGCCGCGACTCTTCCCCGGGACGCTGCCCGCGAAGCGCGACGAAGGTGACGAAGCGCTCGCGCAGCAGTCGCTGGCCGCGCTGGAGTCGCTGCATCAGCGACTCGTGACCACCGTGCCCCACGTGGCGTACGCGCTCTGTTGGGATCGCGATGAGCAGGCGGCCTCTGCGCCGCGTCCCGCGCATGACCGACTCCGGGCTGCTCTGACGCGCCACGATTGTCCCGTGTGGGAACTCGGGCCGTCCTTGATCGAGCGGAAGAGACTGGACGGTTCCGCTGTGATGGCCGATGTCATCCATCCGTCGCGCGCCGGCCATGCGGCCATGGCTGAGGCGATCGACGCGCAGCTCGCAGCGAGCGGCTGGCTCGAAGACTGAACTGATCCGATGCCGACGATGCCAGCAGTGCCATCTGAGCTCCGTACACTTCCGACGATGGCAGGCTCCGCCGGCAAAACGGTTCTCATTTTCTTCGGCGGTGGCGGTCGTTTCGGCAATCAGATGCTCCGATTCGCCCATCTCATCGCGTGGGCCGAAGAGCACAGTCCGCACGCCGAGCTCATCAATCTTGCAGCTTGGCCATACATGCGGCTGCTCGAGGGCTACGACCGTTCCCCCGCCGGCGTCTATCCCCCACGGCCCTCCCGGCTCGACCTCGTCGCACGCATCGTGACGAGCGTGCCCGAGCCTGTTTCCCGCCGCGCGCTCGGTTACGTCCTGCAGGCGATCGTCCGGCGCGCCGGGGATCGAACCGGCAAACGGCCGATCGTCCGCGTCGAGACCGGGTCGGAAGGACTCGATCTCGCGAGCCCTGCGTTCAATGAACTCTGCGCCGCCAATCGCGGCGCGTGGCTGGCGGGGATGCGAATCGGTTCGTGGCCGCTGCTCGCGAAGCATGCTGCTGCGGTGCGCGAGCATCTCATGATCCGCCGCCCGCTCGCCGCGCCAGGCCTCGTTCTTCCGAACGCCATGCGGGCGTCACACGACATGATCGTCGGCGTTCTCAGCCGTCAGACCGACTATCGCGTGTATCGCAACGGCCGGTTCTACATTCCGCCCGCGGTACTCGCGGAGAAGCTGCGGGTCATCCGCACGATGTATCCCGACCGCCGCGTGGCGTTCCTCTTGACGAGCGACGAGCCGATCATGACGGCGGACTTTGAAGGACTCGACATCCGCATAGCGAGCGGCTCGCAGGAGATGGGCGGTCATTTCGTCGAGAGCATCGCAGCGCTGGCGAGTTGCGATCTCGTCGTTGGTCCGCCGAGCACGTTTGCTGCCTGGGCAGCGTTTCTCGGATCAAAGCCGTACCTGCCGCTGCTTGCGAACCGAACGCCGGTGCCGGAGCACGTGCTGCACGATTCGTTGATCGGCGCCGCGACCGATCCCGAGTGCTCGCTCGCCATCTTCTGAGCGGTGGTCAGCCCCCACCCGTTAGGCAAGAAATCGCAGCGGCTTTGAGATCCGCGCGGGAGCGACGCTGAGCATGTCCTTGAGTGCGCGGTGAAAGAACACGCGGACCGCGAGCAGATAGAGGGCCACGTATGCGATGCCCTCGACAATGACCTCTATGCCCCACCGCCATCGGTGCTCGTCGTCGGCCCCTGACCAGCCCTGGATCTGATCAAGACCGTATCGCAGGCCGACCGCCAGCGCGAACCCCGCGAGCGGTCCGCCGAGCATGACACGCACAGCCGTGGCTGCGCTGACACCCATCGAGCGGATGATCCACGCTCCGACGGCGAGGCTCGTCGTTCCGCCGATGCCAAGTGCGCCGAGCGCGATTCCTTCCGGCGTCGGCGAGAGCCATGCGCCAAGACCGGCACCGATGAGAACCGCCGCACCGCGCATGCATTCGAAGATCGCAGGCGATCGGAAATCCCCTTGCCCATGCCGCGTCGCGTACAGGAGCGTTGTCGTGAGCAGCAACGTGACCTGCGCCGAGAGCAGGAAACTTGTCGTTGCAGCATCCTGCCATCCGCCCTTCCAGATCAGGTGGTCGAGTTCCGGGAAGATCACCGGGATCGCGAACACGAGACCGGGCAGCAGAATGCCGATCCCCCGCGCAATGCGCAGCGCCGCGGCAGCGCGACGCTGCGGATCGTGGCGCAGCTGGGCGATCACGGGGCCGACGACTTCGCCCAGCATGCTGGCCGCGAGAGCGCCAGACTGATTGCACAGTCCGTACGCAAAGTAGTACACGCCGACGACGGTGGACGACGCGAACAGGCTCCCCGCCAGATAGTCGCCCTGAAAGACGCTCGTGGACGCGATCGCCAGCAGCAGGGTCCAGCGCACCGTACGGAACGCGTCGCGCGTGCCGCCGGCGCCGCGCGCCGCCATCGAGAAGATCGGCAGGCGCAAGATGCTGCTGAAGACGACTGCTTCGAACATCGCGCCGGCAAGCAGCGGAATGGCCAGCGCAGCCGGACCGGCGCCGAAGAGCGCGAGCAGAATCGCGATGACGGTGCGCAGCGCCGTGTTGATCGTGTCGACGGTCGCCATGGTGCCGAATCGCATGGCAACCTGCATGCGGGCCCGCAGCGGACTGTTGAAGAACGGCATGAGCGCGTGCGCTGCCATGACAAACAGCACGACGCGCAGTCCCGGTTCCGGTCGCCAATACGGAACGACGATCGCCGCAATCAGCGTCGCCATCGCACCGAGCGCGCACGCATACGCCGCAAGGCGCACGTACGCACCCGCCTCCTTCTCGAAGCGCTCCGGCGAGAGCGTCTGCAGATACTGATGCACGACGCCGCCGCGCAGGCTGCCCGTCACCGTCATGACGCCCAGTGCAACGCCAAAGACACCGAACTGTTCCTTTGTGAGGATCGCTCCGAGGACGACCTGCGAAAAGACCCCCGTGAAGCGCGATGCGATGGCGCCCATCGAAAGGAAGGCGGCGCCGCGGCCGAACGATCTGCCCATGCCGCGAACCGGCTCCGGGGCCGGCTGATTCGATGAAACGTGCGCCAAAAAACGCCCCTGATTCGGCAGCCTCAGCCCATGTTCATCGTCATCAGGAACTCGGCGTTGCTCTTGGTCTTCGTGACCCGGGTCTTGAGCAGCTCCATTGCCTCCACGACGTTCATGTCGCTGATCACTTTGCGCAAGCGAACGATGAGTTCGTGCTCTTTCGGATCGAGCAGCAACTCTTCGCGACGCGTGCCGCTCGCCGAGACATCGATCGCCGGATAAATGCGCTTCTCGACGAGCTTGCGGTCC
Organism: Phycisphaerae bacterium; assembly: GCA_034439815.1. Lineage (GTDB taxonomy): Bacteria > Planctomycetota > Phycisphaerae > Phycisphaerales > SM1A02 > JAEUIT01. The sequence goes on along the minus strand of JAWXBD010000171.1, from coordinate 26,733 downwards.
AGATGCAGTTCGGCATTGCCGGTGCCCTTGAACTCTTCGAAGATGACTTCGTCCGCGCGGCTGCCGGTGTCAACGAGCGCCGTCCCGATGATCGTGAGCGACCCGCCGTGCTCGATGTTGCGTGCGGAGCCGAAGAACTTCTTCGGCTTGATCAACGCAGCGTTATCGACGCCGCCCGAGCCGATCTTGCCCGACGTCGGCATCGCATTGTTGTAACCGCGTGCGAGTCGCGTGATCGAGTCAAGCAGGATCACGACGTGATCGCCGAACTCGACCATGCGCCGCGCCTTCTCGGTGACCATCTCGGCGACCTGAATGTGCCGGCTCGCTTCCTCATCGAACGTGCTGGCGACGACTTCCACGCGCTTCGGCGTGTTGCGCCGGAAGTCCGTGACTTCCTCCGGCCGTTCGTCGATGAGCAGCACGATGATGTACGCCTCCGGATGATTCGTCGCGATCGCGTTCGTGATCTGCTGGAGAATGACCGTCTTGCCGGTGCGCGGCGGCGCGACGATCAGCGCCCGCTGGCCAAAGCCGAGCGGCGTCACCATGTCGATGATGCGCGTCTCGATCTTGCTGGGCTGACCAAGCAGTTCAAGCTGAATGCGTTTGTTCGGGTGCAGCGGCGTGAGGTTTTCAAACGTCGGCAGCTCGTGCAGCACGCTGGGGTCGCGGCCGTTCACGCTCTCGACGCGCAGCAGCGCGAAGTACGTTTCTGCTTCCTTGGGCGGGCGGATGAGTCCTTTGACAACCTGGCCTTTGCGCAGTCCAAAGCGGCGGATCTGCGACGGACTGACGTAGACATCGTCGGCGCAGGGCAGATACGAATATTCAGGACTGCGCAGAAACCCGAAGCCGTCGGGCATGACTTCGAGCGTGCCCTCAGCGACCATGAGGCCGTGCTTCTTCGCGCGCGACTTCAGGATCTCGAACACGAGCTTCTGCTTGGCGAGCGTGACGTCTTCGACGCCTTCTTTCTTCGCGATCTTGACCAGCTCTTCACCGGTCATGCGCTGCAGCATCGCGAGATTGAGATCGTCCTTCTTCGCGATGTCGTACTTGCCCTGAATCTCCTGTTCGAGCGCCAGCGCTTCGGCCTCGAGCTGCTCGTCCGTCGGGACCGACCCCGGAGCGAGGCTCATCGTCGGCACAAACGAGCGCTCGCGCTCGCCGTTGGGACCGCTGCTTCCGCCACTACCGCCGCCGATACTGCCACCCTTGCGACGCCGACGACGGCCACCTTTGCTGCTCATAAAATCTCAGATCTCAGTTGTAGAAGGAAGTTTGAACGGCGCTCGCGGACACGGGCGGAGCTCGTCAGGAAGCAGAAGGCAAGGGTTCGCCACGGCACGCTTACGCGTTCTTCCGGCGGAACTCCGCCAGAATCGCCTTAAGTACGCGATCCGCCTCAGCGTGCAGCGACGAGAGGGTGCCCTCGTTGCGGATCACATAATCCGCTGACGCCCGCTTGCGGTCAAGCGGCCATTGTGCAGCCTCCCGGCGGGCGAGTTCCTCCGCGTGCCAGTTCCGGTTCTCGGTAACCCTGCGAAGCCGCTCCACCGCCGGGGCATCCACGAAGACCACCGCATCGCACTCGCTGTCGAGTCCGACCTCCAGAAGCAGCGGAGCGTCAATGACCAAGGCGACCGTCGAAGCCGGTGCGGCATCGAACTGCGCGCGGCGAGCGCGTTCGATCCACGGGTGGACGAGGTGCTCAAGGCGCTGGCGCTCGTCAAGGTTCGTGAACACGATCTTCGCGACAGCCGAACGATCAACCTTGCCCTCCCGCACACCGGCCGGGTCGACGATCGAAGGTCCCCACCATGCGGCGAGCGTGGCGCGGATGGCGGGATCGTCGAGCGCCGCCCGCGCCAACTCGTCGGAGTTGCATACCACGCATCCCGCGTCGCGGAAGTTTGCGGCGACCGTGCTCTTGCCGCTTCCGATTCCACCGACCAGCCCGATTGTCGGTCGCTGCGGAGCGTTCACGCGGGCACAGTACTCGCAACCGGCGGTCGGCAGATCAGCAGAACGATCGGTGTGGGCCTCCCGGTCGGTCCGTTCTCGTCGCCAGTCGCTGACTCCGTCACCGTCCAGCCGCGCCCACCAAGCGCGTCGACGAACGTCGCGCGCCACGGGCGCTGCGGATCAGCAAGAATCGCGCGACCGTTCGGCCGTACGACGCGCGGAAGAAACGCCGCGATCGCTTCCGCGTTGCGCCGCTCGTAGAGCACGTCGGCGCCGATGACCACGTCCGCGTGCAGATCGGCAGGAGGCGTGCGCCAGTCGAGCTCCATCGTGCGCAGCGGTCCGAAGCCGTTGGCCGCAACATTGCGGGTGGCAAACCGCAGCGCCTCCGCCTCGTAGTCGGTCGCGATCGGGTCCCCGCCGGTCGCATGAACGGCCAACGATGCGAGACCGACACCGCAGCCGATCTCCAGCACGTCGCATGCTGCAAGCGGCGCGTCGAGCAGATGGCGTGTCAGCGCTTTGGAAGACGGCCAGAGATCGGCCCAGTACGGCAATCGCTCATCGCGCGCGAACTCGACATCGCTGATCAGCGCGTCGGACGACTGCGGCAGGATCAGCAGCCAGCGATGCTCACGATGCGTGAAGACCTCTTCGCGGGATTCGTCCTTCATCGCACAATTCGCGACCACGTCGTTCCCTGCGGACCGTCCTTGATCGCCACACCCATCGCGATCAATTCGTCGCGCACACGGTCGCTCTCCGCCCAATTCTTCGCAGCTCGCGCTGCGGTGCGCCGGACGAGCAGTTCATCGACCTTCGTCTCCAGCGCTCCGTGGTCGGCCGTCGCGACCGGGTGATTGCGCTCGAGGACACCGAGGACAGAATTCATGCGCTCCATTGCCTTACGCTCGCGCACCGCGCACGCGCCGCTTGCGTCTTCGCCGATTGCCTGATTCACCACTGCCGTCGCGACGGCAAGATTCAAGTTATCGCACAGCGCATCCGTGAACTCGACGAGACCGTGCTCCAGCGGGCCCGCGGGCTTTGACGCATCCGGAGCTCCGTTGCCGCCCGCGAGTTTCAGCGCGTCGTACGCGCGCGACCAGCGATCAATCTGGCGCTGGCAATCGGCGATGCCCTGCAGTGTGAAATTGGCATTGATGCTGTAGTGCGTGCGCACGAGTTCGAGACGCAGTGCAGCGGGCGTCACACCCTTGGCAAACAGATCGCGCGCGGTAAAGAAGTTCCCCGCGCTCTTGCTCATTTTCTCGCCTTCGACCAGCAGATGGCGAGTGTGGAACCAGTGGCGCGCGAAGTGCTTGTGACCGCTCGCGCCGCAGCTTTGCGCGATCTCGCATTCATGATGCGGAAAAATGTTGTCTTCGCCGCCCGAATGCAGATCGATCTCTTCACCGAGCAGCGCCGCGGCCATCGCCGAACACTCCAGATGCCAGCCTGGATAGCCTTCGCCCCACGGACTCGGCCAGCGCATGATGTGCGTCGGGTCCGGCTTCCACAGCATGAAGTCCGCCGGGTTCCGCTTGTTCGCCTGATTGCCGGCGGTGATCCGTTCGCCGGCACCTTCCTTCAGTTGATCGAGCGTGTTGCCGGAAAGCTGTCCGTACGCCGGGAACGATCGCACGTCGAAGTACACAACGCCGTCTCGACCGACGTACGCGTGACCCCGCGCCATCAGGCGTTCGACGAGGGAGATCATCTCCGCGACGTAACGCGTCGGACGCGGCATCAGCGCGGGATCGCGGTCGCGATCGATCGCCACCTTCAATCCGAGCGTCTTCGAGTCCTCCAGAAACGCCTGGGCATAAAAGTCAGCGATCGCATACGGATCGTTCGGATCGATCGACGCTCCCGCGGGGAGCTTGCCGGCCTTCTTCGCTTCCAGCAGCCTCCGACCGGCGACGGCCATGCGGTCCTCGCCTCCGCCGTCGGCGTTCGCGTCCTCCGTCATGTGGCCGACGTCCGTGATGTTCATCACGTGCCGCACCTGGAAGCCGAGAAACTCCAGCGTCCGGCGCAAAACATCTGCATTCAGGAACGAACGGAAGTTCCCGATGTGAGCGTAGTCGTAGACCGTCGGCCCGCAGGAATAGAACGTCACCGTGTGCCGGGTCGGGTCAATCGGAGTGAATCGCTCGAGCGTTTTCGTGAGCGAGTTATGCAGCTTCAGATCAGGCGTAGAGGGCATAGACGGCGGATCGTATCGGGTGCCGCCGTGTGTTCCCGACACCCTTGTTGATGCCAAGCCATCGAGCAGTGCCAGTCGATCCGTCGAATCGCCGATATCGACGCGTCCCCCTCTGTATAGTTGTCCCCCTCACTGGTCCACATGCCCTACGAACTCCGATCTCAGCCGTATCGCGACGCTTTTCGAGGCCGCCGCGTCCTTGTGACGGGCGGCGCGGGCTTCATCGGAGGGCACCTCGCCGAGGCGCTCTGTTCGCTCGGCGCAGAGGTCCGCGTAATCGATGACCTTTCATCCGGGCATCGCCATCGCGTTCCGGGACAGGCGACCTTTTTCGAAGGCTCTGTCACCGATCGGGCGCTCGTGCGCCGCGCGGTCGACGGATGCGAGACGGTCTTTCATGAAGCTGCGATGGTCAGCGTGCCGCAGAGCGTGGAGCAGCCCGGCCGATGCGCCGAGGTGAACATTCTGGGTACGGAATGCGTGCTGGAAGAAGCCGTTGCCGCAAAGGTGCGGCGCGTGCTCTTCGCCGCGAGTGCCGCGGCGTACGGCGGCGAGCCCACGCTGCCGAGTCGCGAGATCGATCCGACCGACTGCCGCTCTCCGTATGCCGCGAGCAAGGTCGCCGGCGAAGTGCTGCTCGCCGCGTTTGCCCGGTGCTATCCGATCTCCACGGTTTCGCTGCGATACTTCAACATTTTTGGGCCGCATCAGGATCCGAAATCCGCGTACGCGGCCGCGATCAGCGCGTTCACGGACATCCTCGCGAGCGGCCGCCAGCCGACGGTGTTCGGCGACGGCCAGCAGACGCGCGACTTCACGTACATCAGCAACGTCGTCCACGCCAATCTTCTGGCTGCCGCCTCGCCGCGCACGTTCCCCGGCGAAGTGCTGAACATCGGCACGGGCGTCCGCGTCAGCCTGCTCGAGACGATCGCCGGTATCGCGAAGGTGCTCGGACAGCCGAACGCGCCCGCATTCGCCGCGCCGCGCGCGGGCGACGTACGGGACTCCGTCGCCGACATCGGCAAGGCGCGGGCGCTGCTCGCGTACGAGCCAGTGACCGCATTTGCCGAAGGAATTGAAGCGACGGTGCGCTGGGCCGCCGCGGAGGCATCAGCGGTTCGATGAGCAACTCCGTTTCTCCTTCGCCGGGTGTACCTCCGCAGCCCGCCGCGGGCGCGGCGCCGCCCGCGCCAACGCTCTACCAGCGGCTCGACAAGACTGCGAGCCGTCCGTACCCGACAAGCGAGTATCTGCGCCGCGCGATCTGGGAAGTGGTGTGCGCCACCGTTTTCCGTTGGTCTCCCCGCAGGGCCAATCGCTGGCGGACCTGGTTGCTCGGCCGGTTCGGCGCGCAACTTCATCCGACCGCCGTCGTGCGCCGCTCGGCCCGAGTGCAGCATCCCTGGCTGCTCACCATGGGTGCGCACAGCGCGATCGCTGACGAAGTGCTGGTCTACAACCTCGGGCCGATCCGCATTGGTGAGCACACCGTCGTATCGCAACGAGTCCACCTCTGCGCCGGAACGCACGATTACCATCGCGACGACTTGCCACTGCTCCGGTCATTCATCACGATCGGCCGCGGCGTCTGGGTCTGCGCGGACGCGTTCATCGGGCCTGACGTCACCGTCGGTGACAATGCGCTCGTCGGCGCGCGGTCCGTCGTGATGCGTGACGTGCCGCCGGCGATGATCGTCGCGGGCAACCCGGCGCGGGTCATCAAGCCGCGGCCGCATCCACAGCAGACCGACCATCGAGGAAGCCCAGCGTGACTCGAGCCGCCACCGACTCGCCGCCCGCGAGCAGCAGCTTTCGCGTCGCCCTGCCAGCCGGCAAAGTCCCCGTGAGCATTCTCGTGCTGACGAAGGACGAGGAAGTCAATCTGGAAGCGTGTCTTCGCTGCTTCGACTTCACGGACGACGTCGTGCTTTTTGACAGCTATTCCACGGATCGCACGCTCGAGATCGCCGCACAGTTTCCCAACGTCCGCATCATTCAGCGGAAGTTCGACAACTGGTCGGCGCACTCCAACTGGGCGCTGCGCAACATTCCGTTCAAGTATCCGTGGGTGTATTACTCCGATGCCGACGAGCGCATGCCCGTCGAGCTGCGCGACGAGCTCATCGCGACGACCAACGACAGTTCACTCCCGCATGTCGCCTATCGACTCCGTTACAAGAACATGTTTCTCGGGCGCTGGATCCGGCGCGGCGGGATCTATCCCGTCTGGATTCTGCGTCTGTTTCGCCCAGAAAAGGTCCGCTACGAGGACCGTGAAGTGAACGCGCACCCGGTCGTGGACGGTTCGCTGGGAGAGCTGCGCACGCACTTCATTCACTACAGCTTCAACAAGGGGCTGGTGCCGTGGTTCCAGAAGCACAACTCCTATTCGCAGCTGGAAGCTCGCGAGGCCACGCGCGTCGTGGCCGGCGGGCTCCGCGCGCAGATCAAGCTCGCATTCGACCAGGAGAAGTCAGTCCGGCGGCGCGCGATCAAGAACCTCAGCTTCTTCCCGCCGTTTCGAGCTCTCGTCCGCTTTCTGTACATGTACTTCGTGCGTCTTGCGATTCTCGACGGCGCCGCCGGATTTCACTACGCGGCCATGATCTCGATGTACGAGTACTGGATCGAACTCAAACTGAAGGAGCAGCGCCGTCACTGGCGAGAGCGCACCGATGCGCTCGCCGCGCGAATGCTGGAACAGGACCGCGCATGAGCCAGCCTTCCGTCGAAATCCTGATTCCGACATTCAACGAGTCAGCGCACATTGAAGAAACTGTGCTCAACGCGATCGCTGTCGGACCGGTGTTTGTTTTGGACTCGTGTTCGACCGACGGGACGCAGGAGATGGCGCGCAAGGCCGGCGCGACGGTGGTCGAACACGCGTGGGAGGGATATGCCCGGCAGAAGAACTGGGCGCTCGACAATCTTCCTTTCACTGCCGACTGGATTTTCATTCTCGATGCCGATGAACGCATCACCCCCAAGCTTCGCAAGGAGCTGCTGGAGGTCGCGGCCAGCGAACAGGCGACGGCAGGATTCTTCGTCAACCGCGTCGTCTTGTTCATGGGGCGCGCTGTTCGCAACGGCGGCCTCTACCCGTCGTGGAATTTGCGGTTTTTCCGGCGTGGGCGCTGCCGTTACGAAGACCGCGCCGTTCACGAGCACATGCTCTGCGACGGTCCGACGAATTACCTCAAAGGCGAGATGCTGCACATCCGTCGCGAGTCGATCAGCGAGTACATCACGAAGCATGTGCGCTACGCCGATCTGGAAAGCGACGAATGGGTGCGAGCGCATTTCGGCGCGGGCGGCGGTGCCGATCCGCATCGGATGTTCAAGGATCACCTCCGTTGGCGGCAGATGATCCGGCGCACGGTGTGGCCGCGCATTCCCGGTCGGCCGATGCTGCGGTTTCTCTACATGTACTTTCTGCGGCTCGGATTCCTGGACGGCCGGGCCGGATTCCATCTCGCCTGCCTGATGGCGAACTACGAGTACATGATCAGCGTGCTGTTCCGCGACAAGCTGCACCGGCTGGCCGAAGGGCAGAACATCCCCGGCTTGCCGAACATGAAGGCGAAGGGCGGGGGCTCATAACCGGATTTGCGGTCTTGGCGGACGAAACTGCCGGTTCGAACCCTCAACGGTGAAACGCTCTGCCGTACTGGGAACGGAGGGAGGGGGTAGATGCAGACGGGATGACCCTCCCGCACCCGACGTTACTCATGAGCGCCACGAACCAGACCAATTCTTCAGCATCGAGCATCGACGAGGCGGGCGGCCTGTCCAGTCTGGTCGCGCTCCAGCCGCGCGATCTGGACCAGCTGGGTGCTCGCTGGGGTGCGATGTCGCGCGACGAATTCGCCGTCGCAGTTCGCCGCTTGGAGCCCGTGGTGCGCGTCGCAGTCGCTCGACGGTTCAACGCGCTGCACCCGTCCGAAGTCGATGAGGTCGTCTGGTCCAGCTTCGCCCGAGCCTGGTTGAAGCGGGATCGGTATCAGCCCGATCGCGCGGACGTGGTGAGTTGGCTGCTCGGTATCGCGGGCAACACGGCGAAGACGCTGCTCCGGGAGCGCGTCATGGGTCTGGTGCGTCTGGATTTGTCGCTGGATTCAGGACACTCGCTCGAGCAGACGCCACTGACAGATGACGAGCGCGAGCGTGTCTGCACCTTTCTTCGTTCACTGCCGTCCAGAGCGCAGGACGTTCTCGCATTTCATGCCCTGCGCGCCGATGACGCCGACTGGGCGTCGCAGTACGCACGGCTCGCGGGCAGGACAAGCCGGTACTGGCGGGTGTTTCTGCACCGGCTCCATCGCCGGATTGCAGATGAGGTCCGATCGGATATTCCTCAAGGCGCCATGCGGCTCACGGAGTCTGCGCGCTCTTCTGCGGAGGTTGGCATGACTCGTATCAATCGACGACTGGCTCGGATCCCCGCAGCATCACCTCTTCCCCGAAATGTGGATCGGGCGGTCAACCTCATTCGTCAATTGGAATGGGACGAGCAGAGCTTCCGGAACGAGTGCGACGCCAGTGCCGAACGATTCGTCGCGACGGCCAAGGGCCTTGCGCTGCCGGCGGTCAGCGCGGCGATCGCCGGCTGCCTCCGCATGGCGGCGATCCGCCTGCGCAAGGAAGTGCAGGATCGCCAGAGTGCGTCACAGGGGCTGTGGTGGGCATGCGTCGACTGGCGCCGCCCGACCGCAGGTGGTGTGATTTCCGTGCTGCCGCGCGGGCCTCGAAGCAGGCCGGAGCAACTGGCGTGGCCAGTCGGTCACGAGATCGAAGCGGCGATTCCCGCGGAACTTGGTACGGATCGAATCGATGTCCGGACCTACCTGGCCGACCATCTGCTGTCCGAACTGCAGCAGGGACTGCTCGACCTTGCTGGAACGGTGCGCATGACGAACCACGGCGAAACGTTCATGGTGCTCGCCGTCCTCCCGATCGAGATCGAGCAGAAAGAAACCATGCTGCAGCTCGAGGAGATGCTGGCAGCTCCGGTCAGCGCCGCGGTCGCCGCCCGGCTCGCGTCGTCGGCCTGCGCGTAAGGGCAGTACTCAACCGCTTCCCCGCATCGGATAGAAGATCGATTCGACGTGCCCGTTCTTCGCGGCGATGAGCACGCGGGCGGCATTCCCGAGTGAAACCCAGTGCACGTCCCATTGGAGTTCGACCCGTCTCGCATCGCGCCAGCCGATGACGTGGATCAGCGCGCCGCACTCCGCACGCGGCTTGAGCACGCGCACCAAGGACTGGATCGCGCGCTCGAGCCGCGCGCTGGTTGACGAGATGCGGGTGAGTGACGATTCCACGTGTCGTACGAGTGCGACCACCGATGCGAGTTGCAGCGCAGACGGCGCCATGAAGCTGCGGATCCGCATCCCGTCGCGGCTCAGCCCGATTTCGCCGACATGAAATCGATGCTCATGACCGCTGAAAATGGCGGCGATGTCCGCTTCAATGCAGCAGTTCCGCAGCGCGATGACATCGGAGCGGGCGGTGGCGAAGTTCACCGCATGGAGCGGGTGGTGATGCAGCAGCGCGCGCATGCAACGCGCCTGCGCGCACGGCGCGAGTGCGGCCTCGACCAGCCAGGCAGGAAGTTCCGGCGCGAGGCGAGCCTCCGTGCCGAAGTCGAAATCCTCCTGCGACCGGTCGGCATACCCGGAGTTGGAGTCGACACCGAGCAGCCGGACGCACAGGTCTTCATCCCTCGTCGCCAGATCGACCGGCCCCCACGCCGCGCCGCCCGGATCGCGAGCACCGCTCGGATGAAACCCGAGTTCGCCGTACGTGTGAATCACCGCGTTTCGTCGACACGGCCGGAGGAGCAGGTCCTGCAGCGCGAGACTGTCCCCGGCGAAATGATCGTGATTTCCCGGTATCCGCGCCGAGCTCGCGAAGCCAAGCCCGGCTGCACGAGTGTCCTGATGGAACCGCGTCGTGACCGTCTCCGTCCGCGAGGTGATGACGCGGTGCGCATTGCGGAACTCCGAGCGCCGTCCCCAGCGCGTCAAGTCTCCGCTCACAACACACGCGATCGGTACGTTCTCACCGTCGCAGATCGACTGCAGTCGCGAGTCGATGGCGATCGACAGGAGTGCAACCTCCTGCTCCTGCGCCTTTCCCGCACCGGGAAGCAGCGACGCGAGATCCTCGATGGCGCTAATCTCGCTGCGGCCACCACCGGCGGCCAAGGCCTCGGATCGCAGATCAGCGACCGCACCTTCCAGGATCTCATCCGCCGGCGACTCGCCGCAATGGAGGTCCGAGACGTGCACAATCGCCAGTTGGACATCTCCAGGTCGCAGTGCCACGCTTCACTCCGGCGTCACGTGTGATCTTAACAGTCCGTGGCAAAAGTCATCCGGGCTGCGAGTCTACTTCACAGCTGGCATCGTGCGCCGTCATCGCTTCGTGAACACCGCGAACATATCAAGCGCCAGCGGGAACTTCGTCACTTGAAACGGCGGCCTGGCCAGCCGACCGAGCGTTGCCACGGCACGCAGCATGAACGCCGTCGCGCCGTTGCGGACGAACTTTACGACGCGCCGCGATTGCGAGTATTCGTACCAGCAGTCGATGTGCGCGAGATCGAATCCCGCGCGCTCGCCGCACGCCTGGATGCCAGGCGCGGAGAAGACGAACAGGTGCTGCGGCGGGTCATACCACTGGTTGACACCGGGAAGCAGCCGTTCAAGCCAATCATCTCCGATGCCTGTCTGGACGAACAGCTTGCCTCCCGGCCTCAATACGCGCGCGGTCGCGCACAGCATCTTGAGTGGGTCGCGCAGATGTTCGATGACGCCCCACATCGTCGCCGTGTCGAACGCGCCTTCGCTTGCGTAGAGCGAGGATGTCAGCAACGCCGGCTTGCGATCCGCGGGCGCGGAGCCGATTTCGTCGAGGCGTCCCGCGATCACATCCAATCCAAGCTCGCGCCGCGCGTAATCGGCCGCCGTATCCGAAAGTTCAATGCCGGCGCACGCAATGCCCTGATCCACGCACTCTCGGAGAAAGAATCCTTTCCCACAGCCGATGTCGAGCAGCCGTCCCGGATCACCACCGGTGTGGGCGCGCACGAGCGCGATCTGCGCGGGGTGACGGGCTCGCATTTTCGCTTCATTCGCATAGTTGCCGTCGTCACCTTCGCCGACGTGATAGTTCGAATAAAAATCGGCGAGATAGCTCTCATCCGGCATGGGCGCGACGAACGCGTTGCGGCAGGAGATGCATCGGAACATGTGATGCGCCCCCGCGACGAAGTGTGCTTCGGCGCGCCCGACGCAAATCGGGCAACGAATGGCGCCAGCCTTGGCTTGAGCAAGAAGCGATTGCCGAGGACTCGGTTCGTTGGCCTGCTGGGTGTCCGACATTTCATCCTCTCAGTTGAGAGCCTGAACCTGATTGCCTTTGGCCGTGCACTGTTTCGAGAAGCCAAGCCCAGCGATCACAAGCGATCGATCGGCTGAACTGCTTCACGAGCGCGTCACGCCCTCGTCTCCCACACTCCGCTGCTGTGCCCGGTGCTGCGGCAAAGGTGCCGATATGCGCTGTCAGTGATTCCACGTCGCCAATGCAGTCCGTGGTACCGCATCCGGTCTCGTTGATTGTGAGGCCAACCTCAGAGCATTGGGGGCCGACGTACAGCACGGCGCGCGACACGGCCAAGATGCCGTAGAACTTGCTCGGCACCATCAGGCCTGCCGACGCATCGAGCAGCGTGACCAGATGGGCGTCGGCGGCCGACAAAAGTTCGGCGAGGCGTTCCCGCGGCTGGACTCCCGCGAGAATGCAGTTCGGCAATCCCCGCGCACGAACGAAGTCTTCCACCTCTCCTTTGCGCTTGCCGCTGCCCACGAATGCGAATCGCACCCGGTCATCGCCGCGAAGCCGTTCTGCTGCTCGCAGAAACGTGTCGATGTCATGACCGATGCCGAAGTTGCCGGAGTACATGACCAGGAAGCGGTTGCCGATCTCCCAGTCGCGGCGGAACCGGTTCTCCGATCGATCAACCGGTTGCAGTTCCTCCGCGTCCGACCAGACGTTGATCAGATGAACCTTCTCGGCCGGAACACCTTTGGCGATGACCCGATCGCGCATGCAACGACCAAGGACGACCGATGCGTCGCACTTTCGGCTCATGCGCACGCCGATTCGTTCCAAGAGGCGAGCCGCGAGCGAGCCACGCCGCATCGCGCCGAACTCGATCGCAACATCCGGATAGAGATCCATCACCCACTGCACGCACTTCGTGCCTTTCCACGCCCGCAGAAGCAGACCGGCGTATGCGATGAAGGGCGGCGTGGTGAAGCACACGATCACGTCGTGCCGCGGCAGTCGAATGACGGCCCACAGGCTGGCGACGTAGAACAGCGCGAAGTCGACCGCGCGGGCCAGAAACCCTTTCTTTCCAAACAGGCTCTTGCCGACCCGCACGATCCGCACACCGCCGACCGTCTCTTCCTTGGCGAGTGACGCGCCGGTGTTTCCGTAGAGCGAGCGCGACGCGATCGCCGTCACCTCGTGACCCGCGGCAACAAGATGCTGCGCGAGATCCCAGCCGTGCTGCGCAGTGGCCGCCGAGTCGGGGTAGAAGACTTGGTTGAGGAGCAGGATCCGCATGCTGGTTCAGTTCGACGGGCGCGAGCGAAACCATTCGATGGTTCGCTTCAGCCCTTCCTCGAACCCGACCTTGGCCCGCCAGTCGAGGAGCTTCGCGGCGCGCGATGTGTCGAGACAGCGGCGCGGCTGACCGTCCGGCTTGGTGCTGTCCCAGCGGATCGCCCCGTGGAAACCCGTGAGTTTCGCAATGAGCGTGACGAGATCCTTGATCGTGATCTCCATGTTGGTCCCGAGGTTGATGGGCAGGGGTTCGTCCATCACTTCCGCCGCGCGCACCACGCCTTCGCCGGCGTCGTCCACATAGAGAAACTCGCGGCTCGCGGCGCCGGTTCCCCAGCAGATGATTTCGCTGCGGCCGCCGTCGATCGCCTCGACACACTTGCGGATCAGCGCGGGAATCACGTGCGATGTGTGCAGATCGAAGTTGTCCCACGGTCCGTACAGATTGACGGGCAAGAGATACGAGCTGTTCAACCCGTACTGCCGGCGGTACCCGTCGAGCATGACCATCGCCGCTTTCTTCGCGACGCCGTATGGCGCGTTGGTCTCCTCGGGATAGCCGTTCCAAAGTTCCTCCTCACGAAACGGCACCGGCGTGAACTTCGGGTACGCGCAGATGGTTCCGACCTGGACGAACTTCTTCAGCTTGTTGATGCGGGCGTGCTCGATCAGGTGCAGGGCCATCGCCATGTTGGCGAAGAAGTAGCGCCCCGGATTGTCCATGTTCGCGCCGATCCCGCCGACTTCGGCGGCGAGGTGCAGCACGACATCGGGGCGCATCTGGGCGTACAGGCGTGCGACGTCCGCTTCGTTCGTCAGGTCAAACTCGCGCCGACGCGGGATGGCGATGTCGACCGCCCCGCGACGGCGAAGGCTTTCGATGACGGCCCGGCCGAGGAATCCGGCACCGCCGGTGATCACGATGCGTTGTTTTGAAAGGTCCATCGGCTGTGCTCACAGGACGGGGCGGCCGCCGACCGAACCGCGGGGTGGGCGGCGGATCGCAGACCTTACCGCAGACCGGACGATCGCTGGGCGACCGACTCCCAGTCCATGTTCGGTAGACTCCCCCGCCCCGGCTCCCGAGCCGTCATACTCCGCTTCCTGTCCCATCAGTTTCTGCCTACGGCTCTTTGGAACCAAAACGGTACGCCCTTCATGTCCAGTCCCCGACGCGCCCTCATCACCGGCATCACAGGCCAGGACGGTTCCTATCTCGCCGAGCTTCTCCTTGCGAAGGGGTACGAAGTGCACGGCGTCATTCGGCGCTCCGCGAGTTTCAACACGAGCCGCATCGATCACATCTATCAGGATCCCCACGAACGAAGCGCGCGGCTCAAACTGCATTACGGCGACCTCTCTGATGGTGCGGGCCTTTCACGATTGCTCCAGGATGTGAAGCCGGACGAGGTGTACAACCTCGGTGCCCAGAGCCACGTGCGGGTGAGTTTCGATCAGCCGATCTTCACGTCCGAAGTCGTCGCGATCGGCACGCTCAATCTGCTGGAAGCGCTCCGCAGCTTCCAAGATGCGTCCGGCAAACAGGTCCGTTTCTACCAGGCGAGCTCCAGCGAGATGTTCGGTCAGGTGCAAGAGGTTCCGCAGCGGGAAACGACGCCGTTCTACCCGCGCTCGCCATACGGCTGCGCCAAGGTCTTCGGCCACTGGATCACGATCAACTATCGCGAGAGCTACAACATCCACGCGAGCTGCGGCATTCTGTTCAATCATGAGAGTCCCCGCCGCGGCGAGACGTTTGTGACTCGCAAGATCACCCGTGCAGTCGGCCGCATCAAGCTCGGCATGCAGCGGAAACTGTTCCTCGGCAACCTCGATGCGATGCGCGACTGGGGATATGCCGGGGACTACGTCGACGCGATGTGGCGGATGGTGCAGCAGCCGATGGGCGACGATTACGTCGTCTCGACCGGGAAAATGATCTCCGTCCGCACGTTCTGCGAACTCGCCTTCGGTCACCTCGGTCTTGATTACAAGGACTTTGTCGAGATCGATCCGCGGTACTTCCGGCCCGCCGAAGTAGAACAGCTGCTCGGAGACTGCGCCAAGGCGAAAACGAAGCTGGGCTGGTCAGCCACGACCACGGTCGAGCAGCTGGCGGAAATGATGGTGGAGCATGACCTCGAGCTGGCGAAACGGGAAAAGACCCTGCGGGACGCCGGACATCAACTCCCCCAAAACATCGGTCACGACCAGTAACTGAACGGTCGTCGGACCGCACAGCCGGAATACTCTTCCCATGATGCGCGTTGAGTCCCGAAACGCACTCGCACATCATGCGCAGGAATCGCTTCAGAGGTGCTGAAACTTACTCTCACCCCGGTCGACGCATCCGCGCTCACCTGGAGGGACTCTGCATGTATCACGTTCACAATCCAAACAGCACAGCTGCTCGCCTAGGCCTTCGATGGCTCAGTGTGTCCACGCTCGCTGCCGCTGTCGCCCTTGCTTCCTTCGCCTCGGCGGCGGAGCCCGAGGTGCGCCCCCCGCAGTCCAAGAAGGTCATGATCAGCGCGAGTGACGGGATGAAGCATCCTGCTCCGGCGCATCGGGGAAAGACATCCGACGTTGCCGCCGCCGCGAGACTCACTCCAGCTGGTGAGGCCGGCGGACCGATCGAGCTTGCTCCGATCGCCGATCCGATGCTGCTCATCGCCGCGATGGATTCCCCGCTCGCGGAACCCGTTGCGTATCCGCTGATGGATCCCTTTACCGACCCGATCGCCCAGGACGGGGGCGGGTCTCGACCGGAAGCACGCGGTTCGTCCGCCCGGGTCTCGATCCGCGGCGCGGACTCCTCGACGATGAAGGCGGCAACCGTTGCCCGACCAGTGGCCGCACGGGCAGTTGCTAGGTCGAGCGCGACGCCGACTGCGAAGGCAGCCGCAAAGCCGGCCGCAAACGCCGCTGCCGCGAAGGCTGCGGTCGCGAAGGCTGCGGACCAGAGGGAGCCCGTTGCGAGCGCAGCAAGTGCGAGGGCATCTGGCGGACGGGCCGTGATCGCCGGCCCGCGGTCTGGACCGCGCCTCGGTGCTCCGGTCAGGATCAGTCGCGAGCCGGTCGCGAGTGCTGGCGGGGGTCAGGCCGCGCCGAACCCGGGTGGAGCCGCCTCCAACAACGTCAGCGGCAATGCTGCTGCCGCCGCCCCGGCGAAGGCCATCATTCTGAGCCATCTCACGCCGGCCCTGCACTTCAACGAGACGACGGTCGCGAACGGGGTGGAGACGCTGCTTGTCCTGGGTCAGAACAACTTTGATCCCGAGGCGAAGATCATCGGCAAAGTCAGCGGTGAGAAGATGGTCGCGGGGGTCAAGGCGGAACTCGGACCGAACCCATCCGGTTGGGTGATGTTCGACTACGAGGATCCGATGAACGAGGTGTTCGACAACGGATTCGAAGACCCGCGACTCATTCCGATGCTGAACTCGATGATCGAGGGCATGAAGTATGCCAAGGCGCAGCTGCCCAACTGCAAGTTCACGTACTACGGCGTGCCGACGATGCGCTACTGGATCACCGGCGGCGGCTGGGAGAAGGCGCCACAGTGGAGCCAGATGGAGACGATCGACAAGAAGTTCAAGTTGTACGAGACGCTGGTCGCCGAGCTCGACTGGATTAGCCCGGCGGTCTATGACCGGTACGACTACACGAAGCACGATGCAGTCGAGCAGGCGTCCATGAAGCTGCGCGAGCCGATCTATCGCAAGAAGATGGTGGAACTCGCCGTGCGGCTGCGCGAGGCCGTCGGTAAGCCCGACATGCCGATCATCGCCTCGGTTTCGCTGGTGTACGAGGGTGGGGGATCGGGCGTGATCTGGGAGCCGCTGAAGACCGAAGAGTTCCTGCACGATCAGATTGTTCCTTGCCTCGCCGCTGGCGCCGACGGTGCCTTCCTGTGGAGTTCGCTGAACTACCAGTCATGGATCGCAGGACTTGCTTCGGTTCCGACGGCAGCGGAGGCGACGCGGGCAAACGCCCGTGCCATCCTGACCAAACTGTTCTATGACAACGTCGAACCCTCGGCGTGGTCCACGGCGGAGGCAAAAGCCACCACCGCGACGAAGATCGGCGACTTCCTGTCGACCTACGTCACGGCAGTGCGCACTGCTGAGGAAAGTGCTGCACAGCAGGTCGCTGGCGGCGGCAACTCCAAGTAGCTTTCGCGGGCAGCTCGCCCAAGACGCTCTCCGGACCACCGGACGAGTTACTCCAAACACGACAGGACGTGCGGGGCCGGTCTTTGACCGGTCCCGCACTTTGTTTTCGCCGCAAGGCGATCTGAGTGGAGGTGCCGCTCGGGGAAGAACCAGCGCTTGTTGCCGCCGTACACCGCCCCGGCTCATCCGCTCACCTGATCGGGTCGAAAGAGTCTTATCTGCCTGTCAACCCCGCACCCGCCCCGCATCCGACATCAGGAGTGCTCTCACCGATAGGATTTGACCGCTGCCCTTTTTGAAGAGCCGATTCGCCACGCATGGTCGCCACGCTCACCCTCATCTTCGCAGGCCTCGTATTCATGATTGCCGCGCTTCGGCCGACATGGGCCACTGCGGTCGTCTTGCTCATGTTCCCGATGGAGCAGGCGTTGCAGGCGAGCTCGGGCCTGTTTCGGTCGTCCGGCTCACTCGCCAACTATCTCATCGGTTCCTTGGTGCTCGTCTCGCTCACCATTGCGGTGATGCGCGGGCGGCTGGAGTGGCGGGGCTGGCTGACGATGACCCTTGGCATCACCGCGGCGCTGTACGGCTACGCGGGACTTTCGATCTTGTGGACGTCCTCGCCGGAGTGGCTCGGGGAATACATCCGCTGGACGTCGCCATACGTGGTGGTGTCCGTTGTGTTGGCGCCGCTGCTGATTGGCAGTGTTCGAAGCCTCGCCGAGCTACGGATCGCTCTGCTTCTCGTCGGAACCGGGATCGGGCTGCTGATCATTGCCAATCCGAACTTCGGGCTCGTCGGAGGACGTCTCGTTGTCAACGTCGACGCCGATTCGCGGACGAATCCGCTCGCCATCGGCGCATTGGGCGGGCTGCTCACGGTACTCGCGATCCTGGGTCCAGCGCCTGAGTCTCGGCGATGGCTCCTCTTGCTGCGAGCCGGAGCGTTCGTGACGGGGCTCGGCGTGAGTTTCTTGTCGGGATCACGAGGGGAACTGATCGCGGGTCTCATCGCTTCGGCAGTGCTGCTCCCGATGGCACGCCGGATCAAGAATGTGGGGCAGTTCTTCGGGACCTGCGCCGTCGCCGGCGTCTTCCTCATCGGCTTCGTCATGGTGCGAGGCATCTTCGTCAGTGACGGCAACGAGGCCCGTTGGACCGCGGAGTCCCTGTCTTCAGGATCATTCGGTCGACTCGAGAACGTGGTGGATCTGGCCGGTCTGTACCTGGAACGCCCGCTGTACTGGCTGATCGGCCTCGGATCGGCGGCCTTCCATGATCTGCCCACGAGGAGTGGCGACCCGTATTCGCACGTGCTCGTCGCTGACCTGATCTTTGAACTCGGACTCCCCGGAATCGTCATTGGCGTATCACTGGCGTACATCACCATCCGCAACGGACGAACGCTCTTCACCGCGTTTCGTGATGATCCGGAACTCCGGGCTCTGGCCACCATGCTGTGTGCCCTGGTCCTGTTCAAGTTCATCGTGTCGAACAAGGCCGGCACGGTCTGGGGAGCGTTCGACCTGTTCTTCGGCATCTGCCTGCTGGGGCGCGTGGTTGCCCTGTACCGGCTCGAACAGTCGGAGGCGTGGGCGGAGGAAGAGGACGACATCGATGAATCCGCGTACCACGTCGATTCGGACCTCGACAGCCCGGTGATGGAGCCGGTCGCGCGTCTGCACTGACTGCAATGGCTCCAATCGAACCGACTTCCGCGTCCACCGGACCAGACGCCCGGTCTGCTCGCCAGCCCACTGATCGGCCAAGGGCCGCGCTCGTCTCGCTCCTCATCGCGCACTACCGCGGCGCGGTCTTCACCGCGCTGCAGCGACGAGGGAGATTTCGATGGGTGCTGTTCGGCGATGGCACCGATGCTGGATCAGGCATCGCCCGCTGGCAGGCGCCGCCCGACATTCCGGTTCGCACCGCCCGGGCCCGCTACCTCCCTGGCGGCATGATGTGGCAATCGGGGATCGTGCAACTCGGGCTGAGCCGCGAGTTTGACGCGCTCGTTTTCGTCGGGAACGCGACGTGGCCTGCGACGTGGATCACGGCGATCCTCGGTCGTCTTACCGGCAAGCGCGTGTTTTTCTGGACGCATGGCTGGATCGTTCCGCCGACTGGGATCAAGGGACTCTTTCGCAACGCGTTCTACCGCCTGGCCAACGGGCTGCTTCTCTACGGCCACGGTGCCAAGGAGATCGGTATCCGGGCCGGCTTCGATCCGGCGCGTCTCCACGTCGTCTACAACAGCCTCGACGTGGAAGCGCAGACCGCGGCTCGCGACCGCGTGACCCCCGAGGACGAACGCGCGCTGCGGCGGGAGCTGTTCGGCTCCCCGGACATCGCCATCGCGATGTGCTCAACGCGGCTCACTGCGTTGCGCCGGCTAGACCTGCTGATTGAAGCCGCTTCCGAGCTGCGGCGGTCGGGCATGCAAATCGGACTGCTCCTCGTGGGCGATGGACCGGAGCGGCAAAATCTCGAACGGTTGGCGCTGGAACGGGGCGTTCCGACCTGCTTCACCGGCGCGTGCTACGACGAGACCATGCTGGCGCGATACACGATGGCTTCGAATGTCACCGTCGCTCCGGGCAAGGTCGGCCTTACGGCGATGCAGAGCCTGGGCTATGGAATCCCGGTCATCACGCACAACGATGCGGATCATCAGATGCCCGAGTGGGAAGCGATCACTCCGGGCCAGACCGGGTCGCTGTTCCATCGCGACGATCTGCCTTCACTCATCGAGGCGATGCGGCCGTGGCTCCATTCGCCGGGGACCGACGCGGCGACACGCGCGCGGTGCCGTGTCATCATCGACCGCTTCTACAACCCCGAGTTCCAGCGGCGCGTCATCGACCGGGCGCTGCAGGGGCTGCCCGCCGATGATCTGTTCTGGCTTCACGAGCGCGACGAAGCGATTACGCCTTCTGCAGCGCCGCCTGGTACGCGTTGATCGTCTGCTCCGCGATCTTGGGCCAGGTGTATCGAGTCATCACGAGTTCACGGCCCGCGCCGCCCATGCTGCGCCGCAACGCAGCGTCGCGCAACAGGCGAAGGATCGCGTCGGCGAACCGCTGAGCTTCCAGCGGGAGCACGAACCCGGCGTTCGCAGTCGCGACTTCGGGAAAGTGACACGGTTCGGAGATCACCGCGGGCACTCCTGCGGCGAGCGCCTCGGTGATCGCCATGCTGAAGCCCTCCTGACGGCTGGGCAGGCAGAAGCAGTCGGAGTCGACGAGTGCCGCCCATTTCATGCGGCCGTAGACCGGGCCGACGAGATGCACACGGTTGCTGATGCCCGCCTCCCGGATCCTCGTTTCGAAATCCTCCTGGGCACCGCCGTCAGGCCCGGCCACCACGAGTCGCACGCGCGGGTCCTCGCGTGCGACCAGCGCAAACAAGGCAGCCAGGTGATCGAGCCCCTTCTTGTAGTGAAGCCGGCTGAGAAAGAGGACGTACGGCTCCTCCGCGAGCTCAGGATGCGCCGCGTAGAACTCTCCCGCCTCAGGCAACGGGTCCACTTCCTCCGGGAACACGCCGTTTGGAATCAGCACGCCGGGCACGGTAAGGCCGAGCGGCTTGATGAGCTCCTGCTCATCGACATTGCCAAGATGGAGCGCGGCCGCACCATTCAGCATGCGCCGGTATCCGAACTCGAGCGCGACCTTCTTCTTCAGCGCGCTTTGCTCCAGGCTCCACGGATCGAGCATGCCGTTCAGCAGCACGAGATACGGCTTGTCATACCGACGGCAGATCGCCCCCGCGACGCGCAGGATGCTTTCCCACACGCCGTGAAGGTGGACGGCGTCGGCTTTTTCGATGAGCGGCTCAAGGTACTTGTGCGCCCCCATCCCAAAGACCTGTTCGAGGAGGCCTTTGGGCGGCAGCGGGTGCATGTGGAGGCTGTCGAAGAACGGGATCGAACTCAGCGACGCCCGCACCACCGTCCGCCGCTCCGGATCCTCGGCGAAGACCATGTGCACGTCGTGACCGAGTCCCGCCTGCGCAGCCGCGAGCTTGGCCGCGATCATCGGTGGACCGCCTTTGGCGGGGTCGAGCACCGCAACCACATGGACTATTCGCATGCCAGAGATGGTAACAGTCGTCTCCCGCCGGGCGGCCGCGCGCACGCAGCTGCCATCGCTGCTTGCATAATGACCGGAATGCAGGACACCCCAACGCCGTTGACATGGGGTTTGACCTTGGCGACGTACATGCGTCACGGCCCGTTGCTCCAGTGCATCGAATCCGCGCTGACGCAGACCCGCCCGCCGATCGAGATCGTGGTCGTCGATGCGAGCCAAGTCGGCATGCAGCAGGCGAAGCAGGCGACGCTTGATCTCGTCGCGCGCCATCACGCCGCTGGGGGCCCCGCAGTGGGGGTCCACTACGTCCGCAGCGAGATTGCGCAACACACCGTGCAGTGGAACCGAGCCGTCGCTGCGTCGTCGGCAGACGTGCTCTTCCTGATCGACGACGACACGCTCCTGCATCCGAAGTGTGCCGAGATCCTGCTCGCCGTGTATGAGAGCGACGATGGATCAGTCGGCGGCCAGCCGCCGATCTCGGCGGTCAGTGCCATCGAAGCTGGCGTCTGGCCGATTCCCGACGACGCCATCGCGCGGGCCGCGCGCATCGAACGCGGCGGTGCGCAGCGCGGCCGTGGCATCTATTGGTTTCGGCACGCGTCGTTCCGCCATGGTCGCCCGCTACGCTCCTACTCGATGAATGGCGTTCCGCTGCGCTCTGTCCGTTCGTTTGTCGGCGCGTACATGACGGCGCGGCGGCGCGACGCAGTGGCCGAGCCGATGAACGAGGCGATGGTGCTGAACAACCAGGAAGACATCGATGTATCGTTGCGCTGGCTGCAGCGCGGTGCACTCGTCGAAGTACGCCTCCCCCTCATGCATCATCTGCAAACCCCACGAGCCGACGGTCAGATCCGGACCGGCTGGCTCGACCGCTTCAGCTTCTGCCTGAATCACGCGCACACGCACCGAAAAGGCCCGGGCGGCAGCGTGCAGCGCACCGCGGCGGTTCTTGTGAATCATCTGCGTTTTATCGCGATCGACGTCGCGCGGGTGATTGTGAAGCGGCGCGTGCAGCCGCTGATCGGTGACCTGCGGGCGACTCCGGGTGTGCTTTGCATCTCGATCATGCCGCGCCGGCGACTGGCTGCGTACGTCATCGAGCGTTCCCGCGCGGCCCGCGCGCAGAACATGGCCGGCCGCCCGCCTGTCACCTGAGCATCAGGCGTTGCGCATGCGGCGCACCACGACTTGATCGAGATGCACCGCGACGCGAAATCCATGCTGCCCGAACAGCGTCTCGACCGACTTGATCAGTTCCCATTTGGTAGGCCAGCCGGGCTGCGTTCCGAGCTCGCGGAAGTCGTCGACGATGAAGCCGGCGATCTTGTCCCGATGGCGCGCGAGTATCGCGATCTCCTCCAGCGCAGGCTCGACGAGGTCTCCCTTCGCCGTCGCGCCGCCGGAGAAGTGACCGTCCAGAAACACGATCACGTTGCGTTCGCCGGTCTCGGCAAGGAACTTCTCCACTTCCTTCAGCCCGTCCCCTTCGATCACGGCGACGTTAAAGGAACTTGCGAGATACCGCCGCGCCTCGGCACAGAGCTTGGGATCGAGTTCGACCGTCCACACCTTGCGGAACTTCTTCGCACAGCGCTTCGTCGTCACACCCAGAAACGTTCCCACCTCAAAGAACACATCACCCCCGGTGGCGCGTCCCAACGACACAATCTGTCGATACTTGGTCCAGCTATGGGGGACGTGAAAGGTGCCCGTCACAATTCGCCACAGGTCAAGCAGGTGACCCGCTTGGCCCTTCGGAAGGATCGATGGTCTGTTCATGAGAAGGGCCGGAATGTATCGCATCAAAAGTCGAGCTGACGAAGATCGGGGTCGACCCAGCCCGCGCGGGCCTCAGGAGACGCGAGCCGCGCTTCCGAGTAGTAGAGCAGCGGCCATCGCGCGTCAGCCACGCGGACGAGTTCTTCGACCATGTCGATGAGCCGTGATTGCGGGCGGCCTTCATGAGCCGCCGCTCGCATGTGCGCATCCACCTTGCGCAGGAAGAGCACCGTGAGCGTCTCGCTGTACCCTTGGGCGTCGCCGACCGCGCGGTTGTAGTTCTGAATGCTCTGTCGAATCCGCTTCAGCGCTTCGGGATACGAAAGCCAGCTCAAGTAGAACACCGCGACCGCCAAGTGCGAGCGATGCGTCCATCGTTCGTACGGCCAGCGGCACTCTTCGAACTCCGCAACCATGTTGAGGATCTCGTCGTCGCTCGCAAATGGCTCGTCAATCTTCGATCCGTCAGCGTCAGTCATTGCGTCCTGCTCGAATGCATACGGACGAGAGAGAGCGACCTCCCCCCGCCTTGGGATTCTGAAAGTGTCCCGATTGATGGGTGATCCTACCCATAAGTCCGCACACTGCTCACGAGAGGCCCACGACCGGCCCAGCCACGCTCCGAGGCCATTCACATGTCCCGCCGGACCATCTTTCATTTGACGTTGCGCGGGGTAAGCCCGAGCGGGGTTTCTTCCCGGACGACGCACCGCCGGATCACGCTCGCGCAGCTTGCCGCGGAGAGCGTGAGCGCACCGTCATGGAACAGTCGGGCCAAGCCGGCTCGTGCGGCCAGTGACTCTTACTCGCCCTCAGGCCAATGCAGCACGTTCGAGCATGTCCCGCGCGAAATCTCCGACCGGGGCATCTTGCCGAACTGCTTTTCATACATCCGCATGGGCATGTAGCACAGCTCTTCGCAATCAAGCGCAGGGACGGCGAGCGCCGGATTCGCACTGGCGGCGACGATAAATCCCCGGATCGCGAGAAACTCCTGCGCGGTGCCCTCGGTGCGCGTGTGCATGTCGACGCGGTCGATGTCGTGGAGCTTGCGTTCGAGGAGGCGGTCAAAGGCGTCGGCCAGTGGCGCCGGCCAGTGGCGCCGGATAGCGCCGCTTCATGCATCGCTCGACGCGATCGGGATCATCGGGTCACTGGCGCTCGAAGGGCGCGCGGCAGCGGGCCTCATGCTGCTCGCGACTGACGATGGAGTTGGGAAGAAGCATCAGGGTCGCGATCCGGCGACGACGAGACGTTGCCGCCATTCCTCTACATCTGCAGGCGACGGCAATCCGTCGCACGGACTCGCCACGATTCGGTTGTGCGGGAAGATCGTTCCGAAGCCCAGCGCTAGAAAGGAGGCAGCCCGGGCGAGTAGCGCGGGCTGCCCTGGTTCGACATCTAGGCCGACGACGGGATCAGTTGCCGAAGTACGCCTCCAGCAGCGACTGCATCGTCTCGAAGTCGAGCGAGCCGAGGTATCGGGCCAACTCCGCCACGTCGCTGAAGCCGAGGGCTTCTGCCAAGACCTGGGGCGTGAGCGGCCCGACCCAAGCATTCGACGCTTCGCCTTCCTCGGTCGGCCCCGCCATCATTGCGGCGTTGTTGTCGCAGCCTCCCCAAGCGCCGAAGAGTATCGCCAGGTCGGCGCCATCCACCACGTTGCTGCTCGTCAGATCGGAAGGACAAGGACTGTTGCACGTCCCCCAAGCACCCAAGAGAATCGACATGTCCGTGCCGTCGACGGTCTCGTCGCCGTTGATGTCCGCCTTGCAGAATTCGCTCTCGTACGCCCCCCGATCGACCTTATCGCGGAAGAAACGGTTCAACCGTGCAGCATCGAGCGGAACGCGCTCCGTCAGGCTGGCGTCGCCGTCGACGTTCGCTGTGTCGGCAGGGACATCGGATGTGTTTCCGCTGTCGATGCACTGTGAACCGTCGGAGAGCCGAAGGCCAGGGACGGTGTTGACATTAACGAACAGCGGATCGACAAAGAGGTTGTCACTGCCCAGGAACGGCCCGACCGCTCCGTCCGGGGTGACGCAGCAGAATGTGATGCGCACGTCGCTGGGCAAGCCGGGCTCGATGTAGACCTGAGTTCCGGCCGGCGCGTCGTTCGCGTGCAGCACGCACCCCTTGAGCGAAACAACGCCGTTGCCGGGTGGGTCGTCGCGATTCGCCGAGAATCCGCCACCGTTCCCATCCGCCTCGTTCAACGCAAGGGTGCAGTGTGAAAGAGTCGGGCTGCACTCGAAGCCGCTCCGAACGCCGCCGCCGTAGTCACCAGCAAAGTTGTCGTAGAAGACGCAGTTCGTGAACTGCGCGCTTCCGTACTGCTGCATCGCGGCACCGCCGCCGATGTGCGTTGAGTCGTTCGAGACGAAGAACGATTTGAAGAGACGAAGAACGAGTTGAACACCTTCGGCGACGAGGCGCCGAAGCAGTAGCGACCGGCGCCGTTCTGGGCGTCGTTGCCGCTGAACACGCACTCAGACACGATCGGGCTTGCACACACGCAGCGCATGCCGCCGCCGAACGTGCCGATGCAGGACTCGATCCGGCACCTCGCGATCGACACCTGCTCGCTGACATTGTGCACGTGAACTCCGGCACCGCCGTCGCCCGGAACTCCGATCTCTCCAAAGCTCTCCGGTGGATCGCTTCCGAGGCAGTCACACGCACCGCCGGGCTTGAAGACTTGAGGGTGCGGCGTGTTGCAGCAGCATGGAAAGGACTCCGGGTCGGGCGGTAGATCAGTATCGTCCGGCGTCGAGTTGCCGTTCTTAATCGTGAACCCCTCCAGCCGCGTCACGAGGCCACCGTTTGCTCCCGCCAGCGCGACGTTCGCGATCGTGACGACGTGAAGGCAGTTGTCGGACAGTTCAGGCTCGCCGATGTTGCCGTCCAGTATCGACTCCTCATCCCGTACGAGGGCATTCGCGCAGTCCGGGTCGCCGGGCAGGCCGAATGTGCACCCGTGATAGCCGCCTTGCACGATCACGCCTTCAGGGATCTCGAATGTCGCTGCCCTAGTCGGCGGCGTCGCGGGATTTGAATCCGAATCGGGGAAGTAGGTGCCACCGGCGACGAACAGCGTGTCTCCGGGAAGGGCAGCGACGAGCGCGTCGCTCAGGCGCTGGTAGGCCGTGGCCGGTGACGTCCCGTCGCCCCCGGAAGGCGCTGACGCATCAACCCAGAGCACAGCGGTGTGCGCCGCCGAACCGGCAAAGAGCGATGCGAACGCAGCCAAGACGGTTCGCTGACGACTGTTCACGTGCGATCTCCTGTTGCTTGGTTTCTCGCTTATCGACGGCATTGCACGACGCTCTGCTTGCAGTACATCGATACCTCCGGCAGACTAGTCTGCGTGAAACGCCTCGTCCAGATGATGGTCTTCGTCGCGTGCTTCTCGCCGATCGCGAGCGCTGGCGACGCATCGTTTGGGTGCCTGCGGTACTCCGTCGAGGTAGTGGGTACTCTCCAGTGCGAACTCTCGCAAACTCTCGCGCCGCTTGGAATCGCCGAGAACGGCACGGTCGTCGGAGAGCGGTTCTGCGGCTTCGATCCGGACATCATCTTTCCCTATATCAGCTCCGAGTCCGGCTACTCGCTTCTCCCCATGCCCCCCGACTTCCCTTACGGCAAGGCGTGGGGCGTCAACGACGCCGGGTTCGTCGTCGGGCACATGCACCCCGACTCGTCGGGATTTCCCGCGCGGGCGTTCCTCTACGACGCCCGCAGCGTGGTGGACCTCGGAACGCTCCCGAACGCGCAGCACAGCTACGCCTACGCGATCAGCGACGAGTCGCCGCCGACGGTCGTCGGGCTTGCTTCCTTCCCAATCTCCCCGAGGGCCGTGCGCTGGGTG
>JAWXBD010000170.1:0-12251 GCA_034439815.1 Phycisphaerae bacterium | reverse complement strand
TGATCGCAGCAACCGCCGCCTCCAGCTGCCGTTCCGCGAGTCCCGTGATCGAGGCCAAGGACGCGAGCACCAGCGTCCGACGGACGACTGGCAGGGAGCCGAAGCCTAGTTCGGCCAGCTTGCGAAAGAGCGCTTCGAGCGACTGGTGCTTCCCGGAGACGCCGGTCTTCGCGCCGTATTCGGACTGGAACCGGCGCACGAGGTACGCGAGTGCATCGATCGCGCTATCAAGCGCGGCGCGGAACGCGGTGACTCCGTCCGGCGTGCGCAGCAGGTCGTCGGGGTCGCGGCCGCCAGGCAGCGTGCAGACCTTGACATCGATCTTCTCGGCGAAGAACACCTCGACGCCACGGTCAGCTGCCCGCATGCCCGCGGCGTCGCCGTCGAACAGGAGAATCACGGTCTCGCACCGCTGCTGAAGAAGCTTCGCATGATCGCGGGTCAGCGCCGTGCCGAGTGTCGCAACCACGTTCGTGAACCCGGCCTGGTGGCACGCGATCACGTCCGTATAGCCCTCGGTCACGATCGCGACCTTGCTTTTGATGATCGACTGACTCGCGAGATGAATTCCGTACAGCGACTTGCTCTTATAAAAGAGCGGGGACTCGGGGCTGTTCAGATACTTGGGCTCGTCCTCGTCCCGGAGCTTGCGGCCACCGAACGCAATGGGGTTGCCCAAGTTGTCGCAGATCGGGAACACCAGGCGGTGCCGCAGAAAGTCGCTGCGGCCGCTGTAGCCGTCCCGGACGACGCCCGCGGCGACAAACGTCTCGATCGACGGCGGGCCGGACTTTTCGCCGCTCCGTGCACCCTTCGCGCCGGTGCTTCGCACGTGCGCAGCGGCTCGCGCGAGCGCCTGTTCGATGCCGTCGCGGCGATCCGGGGCATAACCGAGCTGAAACGATTCGGCCATTGCGGGGGAGATGCCGCGCGACTCGATCACGCCGCGCGCCACGGCACCTTCCGTCTCGTCAGCCAGCATGCGGCGGTAGAACTTGAGGGCCAGGCGATTGGCCTCGATCAGATCCTGCTTGCCGATGCCGCCTTCGTGATGCTGCCGCTCGAAACGCTGGGTGAGCTCCATGCCGGCCCGCGCGGCCAGGAACCTGAGCGCTTCCGGAAACGTCATCTTGTGGAAGTTGAGGAGGAAGTCGAACGCGTTCCCTGTCGCTCCACAAGCAAAGCACTTGTACCAGGAGGCGCCCGCCTTATGAAAGATCGTGAGCGACGGCGACCGGTCGTCATGGAACGGGCACAGCCCGACGTGCTCGCGACCCTTTGGCTTGAGCGCGACATGCTCGCCTACGAGCGCCACGAGGTCGGTGGCGTCAAGGACGCGGTCCCGGTCAGATTGCAATTCGAGCGACGGCATAGAGGGAGGAGGATGGCGACGCGGAGAGTCAGGGATCAGACGAGCGGGCACAACACAACGAATCGCTGTTGGAGCAGCGGACCATCCACACACATCCGGACATGCGTCCGGCCAAGGACATCGCAGAGACAAGCAGCAATGCGGAAGCGATTGCGATCGAACTTCGCGCAGCTCAGGCAACCTGAGGGAAAACGCGGGCCCCATTTCAATATTGTGATTCGGCCGGCGTAGCGAATTCCAGCGGCGCATTGCGGATCAGACCCGCGTCATCACGCCCGGAAGAAGCCCGCTTAAATTTTACGCTCGGAGGGATCTTCCCAGCCGCAAAGCGGAAGGGACTCGGGGCGTGTGCTCGTGACGAGGAGGAGAACTGTTCGGGCCGTCGGCGCGGCACTGCGAACTGAAACGCGTCAGCGAACAGGGGAAGCCTACGACGATCGCGGCACAGGTCAACTAGGGTCTGGCAACTTGTTACGACTTCGAGGGCGAATCAATCAAATTTTCGCGCTTCGCCTCTTGCAATGCTAGTGCATATTCGCTCAGCCGCTGCATGCGGGTCGCTCGACCCGATCGGCCAAACGACAGCCGCCACAACGACAGCGACCCCTGCATGGGGCAGGGGTCGCTGATTCTGTGTGCGGGTTCTATCCCCCGGGAGGCAAAACCTCAGACCGCTTCGCCCGCAGCCTTGCGACGGGTGTATGCGTACTTGCGACGAATCGGTTTGTTGACGAGTCCCTGGCGAATTGAGCGGACGCTCGCCTTGATGCGCTTCGGGCTGCCGTCGATGACCGCGGTCACCGTCTGCAGATTGGGCATGAAGCGGCGTGGCTTGATCGAGGTCGTCTTGATGCCGATGCCGCCAAGGTACTTCGCCTTGCCGCGGTACTTGCAGATGTTCCCGCTACGAGTTTTGGCACCAGAGAAATAGCAGACGCGTGGCATCAGAGGTCTCCCAAAATGAGGTTCGGGAGTATACCGGAAGCTGCCCTGTCGGCACAAGGGGGTCAGCGGTGCGTCACGGCGTTATCCCGGCGTGTTTGCCGGCGAGGACAAACCAGCAGCTCGGATGACCCCGCGCAGCCCGTCGGCATCGACCGGCCCGAATCGCCCCGTCGCGTGGCTGTCGACGTCGAGCACCGCGATGCAAGGCCCGCCCGCTCCCGTCCCCACCGCCGTGCCAGGCGCCACGATGGGCAGCACGATTTCAGAGCGGTCGCGAGGATCGCAGGCTATGTAATCGGGTCCGAGATCGCGGACATCGTCGACGATTCGCACGCAGGTACCGCGGAAGCTTTGGCCGCAGACGCCGTGCATTCCGATCGGCGAGCACGCCGGCGTGTTGCGCGAGGGCCCCAGCACCAGTTCGGTGATCGGTTCCGCGCCGCCGAAGTTGCCGACGGCGACCGGTTGGGGCATGTAGAACCCGACCCACGACACGCCGAGCTGATGGAGATGCGTCCAGACAGCGTCCACGACGGCGCGCATACGGCCGTGCAGATCGCCGGCGGCGAGACCGCGCGACAGCTTCGCGGCATCGTCGGCAGCGCAGCGGTAGCGGCGTGCGAGGTCCTCCGACTTCTCTGCGAGCGTCCAGCCCGCTGTCCAACCTGCAGCGCTCACGGGTGCCGTGACGTCGCCGAACTGCTTTGATGGGGAACCAGCAGATGGAGGAACAGACATCGATGCACTCCGCAGGTCGCGTCACATCACGGGCACATATCACAGGCGAGGCATCACGCCGATTCCTTCGCAAGCCGCCGTGAGAGTTCGGCCAATGGCTTCTTCCGCTCGATCGCGTCCGCATCGATGATGTACGTCACGCCGGTGTTGTCCATTTCGGGCAACTGGTACATGAGGTCGATCATCATCTCGTCGAGGACCGCGCGGAGGGCGCGGGCACCGGTGCGGCGACGCAGCGCCCGGTCAGAAATCAGCCGCAAGGCGTCATCCGTGAACTCGAGGCGTCCGCCTTCCAGCGAGAAGAGGTGCTGATACTGGCGCACCAGCGCATTCTTCGGCTCCGTGAGGATGGAAATCATCGCGTCGAAGCCGAGCGGCATGAGCGGGCAAAGGATCGGAAGGCGTCCGACGAGCTCGGGGATGAGACCGAATTCGAGCACATCTTCCGGCGTGATCTGGGCCAGCGCCTTCGCGTCTTCCGCGAGACGATTGTCTTCGGCGACATCAGCGGTGAAGCCGATACGCCGCTTGCCGATGCGGCGACGGATGATGTCTTCGATGCCGACGAACGATCCGCCGCAGATGAACAGGATGTTCGTCGTGTCCATCTGAATGTACTGCTGCTCAGGATGCTTGCGGCCTCCCTGCGGCGGCACGTTTGCGACGGTGCCTTCGAGCATTTTCAACAGCGATTGCTGGACGCCTTCCCCGGACACATCGCGCGTGATCGACACGTTCTGGCTGGTCTTGCCGATCTTGTCGATCTCGTCGATATAGATGATGCCTCGCTGCGCACTCTCAAGGTCGTAGTCTGCACCCTGCAGGAGTTTGAGCAGCAGATTCTCGACGTCTTCGCCCACGTAGCCCGCCTCAGTCAGCGTGGTCGCGTCACCGATGGCAAACGGCACGTTGAGAATGCGTGCGAGCGTGCGAGCGAGCAGCGTCTTGCCGGTCCCGGTGGGGCCGACGAGCAGCACGTTCGACTTGTCGAGTTCGACCGGGCAGTCTTCGCTCTCGACCTGGGTGAGGCGCTTGTAGTGATTGTGGACGGCGACTGCGAGCGAACGCTTCGCATGCTCCTGGCCGATCACGTACTGGTCGAGGAATTCCTTGATGTGCCGCGGCGTGGGGATCGTCGAGAAAAGCGGACGCGCGCTCTGCACGCGGCGACGCTCCTGCCGGAAGATGTTCTGGCAGAGGTCCGTGCAGTTGGAGCAGATGTACACGTCGCCCGGACCTTCGACCATCGGGCCGACCTCGCGACTGGTCTTGCCACAGAAGGAGCAGGTCGTGACCTTCCGGCCGCGGAACCCGCCATCCGTACCGCTGCCGCTGCCGGAACCGCCGCCGGAACCTCCGCCGCTGGGGCCGCCAGTCCCGCCTCCGCCAAATTCACCGTCACCGCGGCCGCGTCGGGAGGGGCCGCTCGGCGGGCCACCGGAAGGCCCATGCGGCGGTCCGCTGCCCGGTCCGCCAGTTGGTCCGGCGGCAGGTTGGGCGGCAGGTTGGGCGATTGGTCGGGCTGTTTTTTGGGCGGCGGCCGGCATATCGGCCTTCGGATCGCGAGGGTGCTTCTGCGGACTCGGCGACGAAGACGAAGTGGTCATGAGTGTTCCAGAAGTGAATCGCTGTCGGCAAGAACGTCCAGCAGAACAAGCGCCGGCGCGACGAAGTCGATTCAACGCTTTTGGCGGACAACAGTTGAGGGCGTCGACTGTCCTTAGGGGTCCCAATCCAGCCGTACTCCGACGTGACCCCCATCACAGGGTCATGGTGAGGATTCGGTTGGCACGAGACCGGGCGGAACAAGAGACGCTGACGGCAACTATTCGCTCGCCTCCGGGCGAAGAATCAGGTTTGCAGCTGCTGGATCCGTCCGCGGATGGACCGTCCAGACAAAACTGCGTTCGAGTGTATCGGGTCGACTGAAGGGCGAGTTGAACCTTTCCTGACAGCAACCATTATTCAGCGGGAGGATTGCGCGGCGGGCCGTCCGCATTTTTGGGAGGCCGTCGCGTGGATGCAGCGCGGCGATTGGGGATGAGCTTGTCGGCCATCGACTCGCGCGACGGCCGACTCGCCAGCATTCGCTCCTTCGCGCGCGCGAACTCGTCGTCATTGAGTCCGCCACTCCGATGCAGGCGGCGCAGATCCTCCAGCGTGAATCCGACCTCCGGCTCCTTCGCCGCTTTGAGCGAGCGCCGGATCCAGAGAATTGCAATGCCGCCGACCACCGCAATGACCAGCAGCACCACCATCGTGGGTAGGAGATCAACGAACAGCGTTCCGCCATCAGGAGCCGGTCGGACCGTTGCGGCGGGTACGCTCGCGGCCGATGCCAGCACGACGGCAGGGGGATCCTGGATCATGAGCGCTGTCACGAAGGCGCTGCCAGTGCGGCGACGGGCTTACTTCGAGGTCGTCTTCTGGCCTGCGGCCTTGGCGCCGGACTTCGCCGCCTTGAGCTTCTCCTCCGCGCGGACCTGGATTTCCTTGTTCCATTCTTCGGCGGGAACGTCCGTAATGGCGGCTCTCTCAAGCAGCTTGTCAGCGGTTTTCTGCTCCCGGATCTGCAGAGCGACATCATTGATCGCACCGGACTTCTGCAGCTGGGCCCGGGCCTGATCGGGCCGTACGCCCTGTGACTGCGCGATCTGGTGAATGCGGCCTGCAATGTCGGCTTCGGTGACGCCGATCCCGAACTGTTCGGCGAGCCGGGCGAGAACGAAGAAGAGTCGCAGGCGGCTTTGTGCAATTTCCTCGCTCTGGCCGCGCATCTCCGCCAGCCGCCGTTCCACTGTGTCTTCGTCGAGTCCCCGCTGCAGCATGTCGAGGCGCTGCCGGCCCAGATTGCGTGCCGCCTGCCGCTCGGTCAGTTTCGACGGAAGCTCAAACGTGATCTGCTCAAGCAGCCATTCGAAGATCTGCTCGCGCTCGGCCGCGGCCTGCTCGGCATCGCGCCGCTGTTCCAGCGCAAACTTGACCTGCTCGCGCAAGATTTCAGGGCTTCCGAGGCCGAACTTCGCGACCAGATCGGTGACTTCCGCCGGCGTGATGCGCTCGGCCGCGCGGATCGTGTACTTGATGTTGAGCTGCTTGCCGCGGACGTCCTCGCGTTCATGGAACTCGGGGCCGACGGTCGTGACGGTGATCTCGTCGCCCACGCTCTTTCCGATCAGCGCCTTGTCCAGTTCATCGATCATGAGCCCCAGAAGCTGACCCTTGCCTTCGTCTTCATCCGCCGGAACGACAACGAGCGCCTGCTCGGTCTCAAAGAAGATGTCGTCCGATCCTTCGATCTTGACCTCGGCACGCCCGACCATGCGGTCGAGGTGCGTGAGCTGGCCATCGATGCGGCTCGGCGTGCCCCAGCGGTACCGCTGGCGGAGCAACTCCTGATCGATGTGCTCTTCGATGACGTTGACCACCGGACGACGTACGGGAATGCCGTCCAGATTCGGCATCTCGAATTCCGGCACAACTTCCACATCCACCGTAAAGGTGAAGGGCTGGCCGCGCACGAGCTCCTGCGTCATGGATTCCGGCGAAAGCTCGGGATCACTGACCGGACGGACGCTCTTCTCTTCGAGCGCCTTCGAGTAGGAGTCGGCCACGAGCTGGCTGCGCGTCTCTTTCAGCAGCGCGCCGCCGAAGCGCTTCTCCAGTAGGTGCTTCGGGGCCTTGCCCTTGCGAAAGCCGGGCAGCGCCGTCTCGAGCTGCAGGGTGCCGAAACTCATCTCAATCCGGTCGTTCACCGCGTCGGCCGGGATCGTGATGGTGATCCGTCGGGTGGTCGGGCTGATCTCCTCGACGGTGACGGTGTTCGGAGTGATCTCGGTCGCTGTGCTGGTGGCCATTGTTGGAATCGAATGAGGTGCGAAAAGGAGGCGGAGTATACAGCAGCGGGCCGCGGGCCGCTGAGCGCCTCATATTGACAGTCGCCGCCCGGAATCAGCGAAGCAGCAGCATCTGGGCGTAGGTCGGCAGCGGCCAGAGGTCGTCCGGCATGTTCCGCTCCAGATCGTCGCAGACGCTCCGGCACTTTTCCATCGCCGCAAACAGCTCGTCGCGGATCTGCCGCATGTGCCTTTCGGCGTCGTCCATGTGCTTGGCCTCGGCCTTCTCCACGGCCGTGACCGTCGTCCGCAACCCCGCGATGCGCTGCACGTGTTCACGCAGCGCTCCCTCGGAATCGGGGCACTCCACGCCCGCGGCCTGGGATCCGGTCACGGCGTCGGCGAGTTCGGCTTGGAAGCGGATCGCCGCCGGAAGCAGCTGCGTGCGCACCATGGTGACGAGCGTGCGGGCTTCAATCCGCATGATCTTGATGTACTGCTCGACGAGGATCTCGTAACGGGCCTTGAGCTCACGACCCGAGAACACGCTGTACTTGGCGAAAAGATCGAGGGCGCGTTTCGATTTCAGACAGGGCAGCGCGTCGGCTGTCGACGGGAGATTGAGCAGGCCGCGCTTCGCCGCCTCGTCGTGCCACTCCTTCGAGTAGCCGTTGCCGTCAAAGCACACGCGGCGATGCTTCTTCACCACATCCTGCAGGATCGATTTGACGGCGCTCTCCAGCTTGGCGCTCGTCGTGTTCTTGCCGACTTTCTTCTCCAGCGCCGTGGCGAGCACGTCGAGGCTTTCCGCGATGATCGTGTTCAGGACCGTTTCGGGCCACGACACAGCCTGCGAACTGCCGACTGCGCGGAACTCGAACTTGTTGCCGGTGAATGCGAACGGCGAGGTCCGGTTGCGATCGCTCGTATGCCGCGGAATCTGCGGGAGCGTCGTCGCGCCGAGATCAAGCGCCGAGCCGTTCTTCGTGCGTTTCGTTTCGCCCGTCTCGATCTGATCGAGAATGTCGGTGAGCATGTCGCCGAGGTAGATCGACATGATCGCCGGCGGCGCCTCGTTGGCCCCTAGCCGATGATCGTTGTGGGCGCTTGCGATCGATGCGCGCAGCAGATCGGCATACTGGTCCACCGCGCGGATGACCGCGCAGAGGAAGACGAGGAACTGCATGTTCGTGTGCGTGTCCTCGCGCGGGTCGAGCAGGTTGTGACCGGTATCCGTGGCGAGCGACCAGTTGTTGTGTTTGCCGCTGCCGTTCACGCCGGCAAACGGCTTTTCGTGCAGCAGGCATTCAAAGCCGTGATTCGGCGCCACGGTCCGCAGCACATGCATCGTGACCATCTGATGATCGCTCGCGACGTTGGCGACTTCGAACGTCGGTGCGAGTTCGTACTGGCCCGGAGCGACTTCGTTGTGTCGCGTTTTCACCGGCACGCCGAGCTCGAAAAGCCGCGCTTCCACATCGGTCATGAACGCGAGAACGCCCTCGGCGATCGAGCCAAAGTAGTGATCTTCAAGCTGCTGGCCCTTCGGCGCCGCGGCGCCGACGAGCGTGCGGCCGCAGATCGACAGATCGAGCCGCTGCTGCACGAGATCACGATCGACGAGGAAGTACTCCTGCTCGCATCCGAGCGTCGTCATCACGCGCGTTACGCCTGCGTCAGAGCCGAAGACCTTGAGGATGCGCATCGCCTGCTTCGACACCGCCTGGATCGAGCGGAGAAGTGGCGTCTTCTTGTCGAGCGCCTCGCCGGTCCAGCTCACGAACGCCGTCGGAATGCAGAGCGTGCAGTGTTCGCCGGTGCGCAGAATGAACGCGGGACTCGTGC
The DNA here is from genome assembly GCA_034439815.1 of Phycisphaerae bacterium. Lineage (GTDB taxonomy): Bacteria > Planctomycetota > Phycisphaerae > Phycisphaerales > SM1A02 > JAEUIT01. The sequence continues at coordinate 3,515 of JAWXBD010000170.1, read as the reverse complement.
AGTCCCACGCGGTGTAGCCGCGCGCTTCGTACGTGTCGCGGATGCCGCCCGACGGAAAACTCGACGCGTCCGGTTCCCCTTGAATCAGCTGGTTGCCGCTGAATTTTTCAATCGCGCTGCCGTCGCCCGACACCGACAGAAATGCATCGTGCTTCTCGGCGGTCGTGCCAGTGAGCGGCTGGAACCAGTGGCAGTAGTGCGTGGCGCCGTGTTCGATCGCCCAGTCCTTCATCGCGCTGGCAACAGTGTTGGCGATCGCCGGATCGAGGCGCGTTCCCTGCTTGATCGTCCGCTGCAGATTCATGTAGACATCTGGCGGAAGTCGCTTCAGCATCACGTCGCCCGAGAAGGTGAGCGAGCCGTAGGTGTCCGAAGCGCGGTAGGGAGTCTTGGCGATGTCCATGAGTTTGTCGCTGGGAGCGGTGTAGCGAAACGTTGAGGACGAGGAGGACATGAAGTGGGGGGTCCGGTGTGCGTGAGGTAAGCCCAGAATTATCGGCCAAGCATCGCCGAATCGCAACACGACGCAATCGAGCGTTTCCCGCCGCCGATTCGCACAGAATTCCCGGATTGCGCGCGATTGCTCGGCGCGCGGACCCCCCCTCGCTCAGCCGATGATGCTGCGCCGGCGCGTCACGTAATCCCAGACCACAAAGCGATCGAGTTCGGACCCGCTTGTGAAGAGGACGCGGCCGCCCGTCGCCTCGGCCATGCGATGGGCGAAGCGGACATCCTCTTCGGTCTGGTTCCAGCTTGGCAGCAACATGATGTTGAGTGTGAGCCCCTCGCGCTTGCAGATCTGCGCTTCGCGCATGGTCGCGTCTTCCGTGCGCGAGTCCGGCGGGTACAGCATGTACAACTGCTCGGCTTCGAAGTGCGCGGTGGGCAGACCGTCGGTCAACAGCATGATCTGGCGGTTCGGCGTGTTTCGCGCCGCGAGCAGCTGCCGCGCGAACTGCAAGGCACGCTGGATATTCGTGAAATGCAGCGGCAGATCCGACTCGGTGATCGTGGGATCGGACATGTCAGCGCGGAGGCGCACCACCGGGTCGTAGATCGACACCGGCTTGGGCATCAGTTCCCCGATCTCGCCGACCGGTCGTCGCCTGGCCACCGTGTACATCTCGATGAACTCGATGTGGTCGCCCGGGTACTCGCGCCGAATAAGTCCGTCGAGTGCGAGCGCCATCTTCTTGACCGCTATGTATTGGCCGCCGTGCCGCATCGAGCCCGACATGTCGAGAATCAGCGCGGTGGCGCACTGGGGCGTGTTGCGCGTGCGGTGCACCTCCATATCGTCGGAGTGCAGGCGAAGCGGCACTCCGTCGCGTGACGACCGCAGCATGGCATTGATGATCGTCTGCGGCATGTCGAGATTCGCGGGCGAATCGCCGAATTCATACGCGCGAGTGGACGGAAGTTCGACCGCGCCGTCGCCGACAATGCGGCCTTCGTGCCGGCCGCTGCGCGAAGCCTGCAGGTCGCCGAAGATCTTCTCCAGCAGCCTCGACTGATAGATCCGCATGGCTTTCGGTGTGAGCTTCAGCCCGTCCGGTGTCGACTCGAAGCCTTGTTCCGCCGCGAGGCGTTCGAGCAGTTCGTTGACGCGCCGCTGCAGTCCGCGCAGGTTGTCGACCGCCTCGGCATCGGCAAACTCGGCCAGCGCGTCGAGATCGATGATCGCGGGCCGGGCGTTCTTCTTGGCTTCCTGCAGCTGTTGCAGAAGTCGATCAATGGCTTCCAGTTCTTCCTTGACCTCGATCGCCTTCTCGAGCGTCAGCAGTTCGCGACCTGTGAACGACCAGCGCGATGCAAGCTGTTCAATCTCGTAGCGCGTACCGATCGCCTGCACGAGCCGCAGCAGCCCGATCGCAAAGGGTGACTGTTCGTCGACGCGGCGCCAGAGCCGCTCCAGGGCCGCGATGTTCTCATCGGCAAGCGCCCCGGCAAACTGCTTCGCCACCTGCGGCGGCGGAGCGAGCCGTTCCGCCTGTTCTCGCATCGCGCGCTGTGCATTCGCGCGCACCTTCGTCGTTTCGTATCGTGCGAGAATCGCGCGCTTCCGTTCTTCGAGCATCGCGATCAACGCGTCGAGACTCGGGCCAAGTCCCTTGATCTGTGACGGATCGAGACGAATCGCGTTCGCGAGTTCCTCCGGCGTAAATCGGCGGGGTCGACCGTACGCCAGCAGGTGATCCATCGCGCCGGAAACGAGGTCCGGAGGCGCCGCGTTCGGTGAGCCGAACTTGACCGGGTCATAGCCGAGATAGGTGTGCGTCACAGCCATATGCGATCACTTCACGTCGTACGTCACGATGCCGCGCCGTTCCGTGCGCGAGATGCGGTCCGTCGCCCACAGACCCGCCAGAATGAATTCGACGCAGCTTGCGCGCACCGCCGGAAGCTCGGCCGCGTTGACTTCGAACGCCTTCTGCCATACGGGCGGCACGCGCTGGACGCGCTCGAGATACTTCGATGACGGCACCATGTCGCCGACGTCCACTTTCGTCCCCTTGCTGAAGATGCCGGCGATCTCATCAAGTCCATGCTTGTCGACGTACTCCTCGAACACGACGCGGACGGCATCGGCAATGATCGCGTCGAGCACCTGCGCTTCGCCCATCTGATGCGTGCCCATGAGATCGAGCTCAAGCTTTCCGGCGGCAGACGAACGCAGGTGCGCGAGATCGCTGATGCGCGGGACGGCGGGGCGTTCGCCCAGCTGAATTGCCCGCGCCCGCGCGCTCGCCACCATCGTGCGATAGTTGGCGGCGCTGAAGCGGGCTGACACGCCCGATGCGTGATCGACGAACTTCGACGTGCGGGCCGCGACGGAAATCTCTTCGATGACCTCTTCCATAAACGGTGGCACGAGCACCGGCCATGCGCCGTCGAGATCCAGCTTTGATTCCTGCCGCGTGATGCGGATTCCGGTGTCGCGATCCTGCGGATAGTGCGTGTGGATCGTCGAGCCGATGCGGTCTTTCAGCTGCGGAATGACTTTGCCCGAACGGTTGTACGTGCTGGGGTTCGCGCTGAACAGGACGAGCACATCAAGATCGAATCGGATCGGATAGCCGCGGATCTGCACATCGCGCTCTTCGAGAATGTTGAAGAGTCCGACCTGCACCTGTTCGTCCAGGTCGGGCAGCTCGTTCATCGCGAAGATGCCGCGATGCATGCGCGGAATCAGGCCGAAGTGCAGCGCCTCCTCGGTGCCCATGCTCGTTCCGGTCGTAAGCTTCGCCGGATCAATCTCGCCGACGACGTCAGCGAACTTGGTCCCCGGCGCGAGCCGTTCGGCGTACCGCTCGTCGCGATGCCACCACGCGATCGGCAGTTCGTCGGGCCGACGACTTGCGACTGCGCGTCGGCCCACTGATGTGATCGGACGCAGCGGGTCCTCGTGCACCGGACAGCCGGGCAGATCGAGATAGGGGATGTACTCGTCGAGAAAGCGTGGAATGGCCCGCATCAGACGGCTCTTCCCTTGGCCCTTCTCGCCAAGAAACAGC
>JAWXBD010000169.1:0-15906 GCA_034439815.1 Phycisphaerae bacterium | reverse complement strand
GCGCTCTCGCTGCTTCTCTGCTTTTTGGACACGCACGTTCGCACGTTCGTCCCGGCTGCGCGCAGCTGGTTTTGGACACGCACATTCGCAAGTTCTTGGCGGCTGCGGGCTCGCGCTTCAGAAGGCGTGACTTTCTTTCGAAAAAAGTACCGGCAAAATCCAGAAACACATCGAGCGAGCGGTAGATTCGGCGACCTGCCGCCGCGGACTTCGCGGCGCTACTAGGAGCCGAAAGCCATGGGCTATCCGCGTGGGTTCCTCATCGATGAGGATCGGTCGTCTGTTGTCCACTGCGTCTCGCGCTGCGTGCGTCGCGCGTCGCTCATCAAGTCACCCGCGCGTTGCGAGTGGCTCGTATCGCGCTTCGGACATCTGTCACAGTCCTTTGCCATCGACATCTGCGACTTCGCGGTCATGCACAACCACGTGCACCTGCTCGTTCGCACGCATCCCAAACTCGCGCTTGCGTGGTCGGACGAGGAAGTCGCTCGTCGCTGGCTCCGATTCCTGCCCCCGAAGATGCTGCGGCGGACGCTCCGGCACCAGCTGGAGGGACCGCCCACCGACGAGGAGATCGCATTTGCCACGCAGGATCCGGAGCTGATCGCCGAGTGGCGATGGAGGCTTTCGAACCTCGGATGGCACCAGAAGGGGTGGAAGGCACCTGCGGCTCGGGCGTGGAACCGTGAAGGCGGCGGGACGGGCCACTTCTGGGAAGAGCGTTACAAGTCGATTGTCTGCACCGATGACAATCATGCCCTCAAGGCGGCGGCCTACCTGCTTCTCAATCCGGTGCACTGTGGTTTGGAGCGCGAGCTGATCGAATCGTCCCGGACATCGATGGGTCAGCGGCTGAGACGACTGGCAGATGAGATCAGGGACGGCAAGCACCGTGAAGGGGTGGCCCGATACGAGTCGGCGCTGCTGACACCCGCGATTCCGTGCTGTCCTGGCGATGAGGTCATCGGAATGGACGACATCGAATGGTCGCGGCGCCTTACGGAGCGGACGTGGGAACGCGCGCGCCGGGAGGTTGCGGGCGAAGAGGCGCTGTTGTCAGCTGGCCGCGATCGGCGGGCTCACGACCGCGCGGAGGACGCAGGCCGCGCTCTGACTGCAACCGATGTTGGGCCGCACGCACGCGTTGCGGATCGTCTCGACGCGCCACCGGCTGCATCGGTTCCCTCGCCAGACACGGGCGCGCGCGAAACGGAAATCAAGGACGATGCACGCATGGAAGCCCTTCCGTCCGAGCCCGTTCCGATGGAATCGCAACCGTTCGGCGTGGGAATCACCACGCGGATCTTTCGAACGTTTGCACCGAAGCCGCCGCCGCGACGGCCTCTTCGCTCGCCGGAGGTTGGCATCCCCCGGGTTCCGAATCCGTGGCGCGGTCAGACGACGTTACCGATGGCCGACGGCTGCACATTGCTGGCGTTCGTCGAACTCGTCGACGACCGCGGCCGCGTGAAACGGCGGGACAAACGTGGACGGATCGCGGAGCACACGCGGAGGGCGGTCGATCGGCTGCGCCTGGCGTGCGGGATCGAGCTGGACGCAGAGTGCGACCGTCGGCCACGTGAGCGGACCGGTGTACTCGCCGCGGTCGAAGCGCTTCTTGAGGCGGACCGGGCCGCGATTACGCGGATGATCGGGAAGCGCACCAAGAGGCGGGAACACGACGGCACAGATGTCGCCGCAGTGGTTGAAGTGGATGCTGGCGCGACTGGCGTCGCCCTGCAGTCTGCGGACAAGAAGTCGTCCGTCTCCAACGGAACCGAAGTGCGCATCGCATGGCGCGGCACGCTCGCGGGTGACAAAGCAAGCGCGGTGTGCGAAGCTGCGCGGCGCGGGACGCAGAGGGTCCAGGCGACGCGGCCGCGACTCGTTGCGGCCTAACGGCTCGGTCGCAAGTCGAGCCGTGACAGCGAAAGTGAACTTGAGCGGCGATGTGCTGTTCCGTGCGCGATGTCCCGTCTCGGGCTGTCGTTTGCGCTGCGATCCAGCATCAGGCGCGGAGTGAACTCCAACGCCCGCCGGCCAAGCCCCACGCACCAGCCCCAGAACCGCGCGGAGAGTCGCGGGAGCCACCGAATGCCTTTTTTTAGAGCGAACCCGCGGGCGGGATGGCGCTCGAGTCGTCCGCTACGTGCCCTACGTGCGTGTCCAAATTTGGAAGGCACGTTGCACTGCGGGTTGCCGAGCGCCGCCCCGCGTCCCACGCCCCGCCGACCCTCCCCGGGGTGCGGTCCGGGCCGCCATGCCGGTCGCTGTTCCCGCTCAGCTCCGGCTGAACTTGAACCGTCCCACAATCGACTTGAGCACGCTGGTCTGCGACGCGGTCTCTTCGCTGGACGCGGCAAGCTCTTCCGAGTTGCCGGCGCTCGACTGCGTGACCTTGTCGAGTTCCGTCACACCAGAACTCACCTGATTGATGCCGATCGCCTGCTCTTCGCTGGCCCGCGCGATCGCGCCAAGCTGGCGATTGATCTGCTGCGTTGAATCGAGGATCTCGTTCAGCGAAGTCGCAACTTCATTGCAGATGCCGTACGCGCGACTGGCCCGCGCGGTCGACTCCTCGACCATCGTCGCCGTTTCGCGGGCCGCTCCTGCCGATCGCTGCGCGAGGTTGCGGACTTCTTCGGCAACGACCGCGAAACCCTTCCCGGCTTCGCCTGCCCGCGCCGCTTCCACCGCGGCATTGAGCGCAAGCAGGTTGGTCTGGAAGGCGATCTCGTCGATGACCCGCAGTACCTTGGCGATCTTGTCGCTCGATTCCTTGATCTGACCCATCGCCTCGGACATGCTGGACATCCGCTGCTGGCACGCTTCGGCGCTGATGCGACCTCGATCAGAGAGACCGACGGCATCGTGAGCTGTTTTCGAGTTCTGGGTGGTGCGATCGGCGAGTTCGCTCATGCTGGCGGTGATCTGTTCGAGACTCGCCGCCTGCTGGCTGGCACCCGAGGCGAGCGACTGGCTCGCTGACGAGACCTGGGAGCTCCCTGCTTCGATCTGCGCGGCGCCGCTGGCAATCTCGCTGATGACCCGTTCAAGCCGTTCCAGGAACGTATTGAACCACCTAGACATCGCGGCGATCTCGTCGCGGCCGCTGGCGTCAAGGCGTTTGGTCAGGTCGCCCTCTCCCTCGGCAATGTCACGCAAGGCGGCCGTTACAAGCTTGATCGGACGGAGGACTGACGTTGCCAGCACCAGCAGCGACACGAAGGTGACTACCGCAATGGTGCCGCCGAATGCGATGATCATTGATCGGCTGGACGACGCGACTGCGGCCGCTTGAACGCGAGCCTCGCCCGCGCCCTCACGATTGAACACGACCAGTGCGTCGACGGAGCTGAGCAGCGCAAGGAGTTCATCGCGACTCCTGCCCAGAATGAGCGACTTCGCTTCGTCCTGCTTCGTTGCTTCGACGAGCGCGAGAATCTCCTCGCTGGTCTCGCTGTAGTCCTTCCACGCTTTGCTGGTCGCCTCCGCAAGCGCTTCATGCTTCTCGCTGTTGGTGTCGTCAGCTGAAGCCGCAGCAGTTTTATAGGCTTCGATCAGTCCTGTTTCGGTCTTGCATCTCTCGCGCAGGAAGGTGCGGAACTTCGCCAGCTCCTCGGGCGTTGTTGCAAGCAGGACGAGAAACTCGTATCGCCGCACTTCGTTGACGAACTTCTCGATCTGCGCAGCCTGATCGATGCCCGGAAGCCAGTGATCGACGATCTGCGTCGTGCTGCGGTCAACGGAGTTCAAGGCGCGCACCGCGACAATCGCGACCACGCCCACGAGCGACAGAATGATCGATCCGAGGAGCACGAAACGCACGCGCATCGAGAGGTGCTTTAAGAGTGACATACGTTTTGCGGCCTTCCTGAGGGCGATGTGGTCGAAGCGGATGCGACGTACATCGGACTACGCACGGCGAGTCTTGAAGTCGTGCAAGGAATCTGCCGCAGCCGGCGCGGACCGCGCACATCGGAGCCACCGGGCCGCGTTGCGCGGCGGCAACCAATCAAAGGTCCTGTAAGAACTCAGCGCCGCACCCCGGAATGCGAGTCACTTGCAATCTCACCATGTATCGGCGAAGCACGTAGAAGTGCATCCAAAGCGCCCTCGACGACACCCGCGTCGTCCTCCTCGCCGGACCGCGCGAAGTCGGCAAGACCATGGCGCCGGTGCCCGCACGCGCTGCGTCGCCGCACTCACTTCCCGCCGCTACTACCAGTCGGCTCGTCCTCGGCTTCTCGGAGCTTCCGCCCTGCGAGCGCGATCGAGTCATAAATGCTGGCCAGCAATCCCACGAGGGGGAACTTGCTGGTCGGCGGCGCATTGCTGTTCGTGACCGGCACGGGCGCTGGCATGCCGCGGGCCGGGGCGGGAGGCGCGTGCATCGCACGGTTCGCGCCAGCCTGGAATGGGGTGGGTCCGAGACGACGCAACAGTGCGTGCGGAACATGCTCTTCGTCCGGAGACTCGTCGACCTCGAGCATGCGGCGGCCAGGCTTCCAGAAATCTTGCAGGCATCGTTCAACCGGTGGCAGTGACGGGGTCGACTCTGCGAGCGGCGGCGTGGAGTGCGCCTTCGAAACGCCGCGCGTCGCGATCGCGCGAGCTTCCTGCAGCCGTTCCAGCAACCGCTGACCATCCAAGCCGCGCAGCGTGAACGAGAGCAGGGGATCAGTCTCGAGACGCTCCATCACCATCGCCCATGCGGTCATGACGTGTTTGCAGGGCCCGCCGGGATTCGGATTGAGCGCGTCGACGACGGCAGTACATGTGCAGCTGAACGAGATTTCGTCATCGCGTTCCGGGACGAGCGTCCGGCCCAGCGAGCGGAAAAGCACCTCCACACCGACAGGCAGTTCACCCGACAAAAGCTTCGCCGACCAGATCGCTTCCGCCGCCATGATCGCGACGACGCGGTCCCACTCCGACGGGGCGAGCGTCTGCACTTCGATGCGCGTGCGATACGGCCGCGCCGCGCGCCCCTGCACGACTGCTTCAACGAGTCCTGGCATCACGACCAGCGATGCGACCTGCCCCGCTTTCGCGTAGTCAATCGCCTCGGCGCGCAAGAGCGCCTCGATGCGGCCGTCGATGCGCTGCAGCCACGCACTCGCCGGCCAGGAGAGATTGTCCAGTCCTTCCTTGCGGCGGAATCGCAGGCCGTTCTTGATGCGCCGCGGACCGTCATTGCGCCGCTGGTGGCGCATCGAACTGTTGGGAACGAACGCCGTCGCCATCTCAAGCACAGCAGGCGCCGCGTCGGGAGCGGCGGGAGCAAGACCCGTCACACCTTCCGGCACTGCGTCGGAAGGCGCTTGCGAATCCAGCTGCCCGGGCATGTCGTTGGGCATGTCCGGGAGCATGTCCGGGCGCGTGTCATTCGGCGACGCACCGTGATCCGCGCCGGGCAAATCACGCGGCGGATCCGACGAGGGACTGGGTGATGCGAACGTCATCGTCAGGAAACATCCTCAAGCGACGTGCGTCGGAGCGAGAGCAGGTCGCGGAGCTGACCCGTCGAGAGTTCGGTCAGCCATGACTCGCCGGCCCCGATGATCTGCGACGCCAGCTCGGTCTTCTGCTCGATCATCTGATCGATGCGCTCTTCGAGCGTGCCGGCGGAAATCATCTTGTGAACATTCACGGTGCGCAACTGTCCGATGCGGAACGCGCGGTCAGTCGCCTGATTCTCAACCGCGGGATTCCACCAGCGATCGTAGTGAAACACATGATTCGCCGACGTGAGATTCAGTCCGACGCCGCCCGCTTTCAGACTCAGCACGAAGATCGGTGTGAGCGGATCGCCCGATTGGAAGCGATCGATCAGCTGTTCACGCCGACCCTGCGGTGTGCCGCCGTGCAAGAACAGGGCTTCCGTGTCCAGTTCGCGCCGCAGCATCGTGACGAGCAGATGGCCCATTTCACGATATTGCGTGAATATGAGTGCACGGTCGCCGGCAGCGAGCACTTCCTCGAGCATCTCCATCAGTCGCGTCGCCTTGCCCGACCGGGTGGACAGCTGCTCGCCCGGAGCGACCAGAATCGGCGGCAGCGGTTCATCACCATTGGCTTCGGCTTCTGCAGCGGCGGCCTTCGCTTTGGCCGTCGCCTTGTCAACTTCAATCTCCGCCTTCGATTCCTTAAGGAAGTGCGCGGGGTGATTGCAAATCTGTTTGAGCTTCACCAGTGCGCTCAGCACAAGTCCGCGACGGCGAATCCCTTCGGCGAGGTCGACGCGCTGCAGCATGTCGTTGACGACCGAGTCATACAGCTGCGCCTGTTCGACCGTCAACGGCACATGCTGCCGCGATTCGACGAGCGGTGGCAGATCGGTGATGACCGTCGGATCGGTCTTCAACCGACGCAGCACGAAGGGGCGCACGAGATTGCGCAACCGTTCGGCCTGCTTCTTGTCGCGATGCCGCTCGATGGGCACGGCAAACCGCCGACGGAATTCCGCCTGCGTGCCGAGGTAGCCAGGCGAGCAGAATTCCATGATGGACCAGAGTTCGCTCAGTCGATTTTCGACCGGCGTACCGGTGAGCGCAATGCGATGCGAGCAGCGCAGCGAACGAATGGCCGCGGTCTGTTTGGTCGGCGGATTCTTGATGTGCTGCGCCTCGTCAAGCACCACGCGGCGCCAGTGGACGCGCGCGAGCGTTTCCTTGTCGCGCGTCACCAGTGCATACGTGGTGATTACGATGTCGCTCGCGAGCGAGATCTGTTCGAACTGCTCCCCGGTCGGTCGCTCAAGCCCATGGTGCACATGGACGATGAGTTCCGGCGCGAACCGGCCGAGTTCGCGATGCCAGTTGCCCACGACCGACATCGGCGCCACGAGCAGTGTGGGACCCACTTTCGAAGCGGGAATGACAGGCTCTTCGGGCTTGGCGTCCAGCGCGGCGCGTTCATGCTGAAGCAGCGCGATGAGCTGAATCGTCTTGCCGAGGCCCATGTCGTCGGCGAGACAGGCGCCGAGCCCGAACTTGTCGAGGAACGCGAGCCACGACAGACCGGCGCGCTGATACGGGCGAAGCGAACCGCGGAAGAGCGCAGGTTGTTCGACCAGCGTCAGCTTCTCGGAGCCGGCGGAGGCGCGCAGCAGTTCCGACACCCATCCCGTCGAGTCGAGACCGAGGATCGGCAATCCGCTCGTCGCTCCGTCGAGACCGTGCGCGAGGCGCAGCGCCTCAAGCAGCGTCATCTGGCCGCCGGGATGTTCCGCGAGGAACTTGCTCGCACCTTGCAGATCTTCGGGACGGATCTCCACCCAGCGGCCGTTCACTTTGAGGAGCGGTGATCCCTGTGATGTGAGTTCACGGAACGTGTCCAGCGTGAGCGGCTGATCACCGAGTGCGATCTGCCATGTGTAGTTCACGAGGCTGTGCAGACCGAGCTCGCTTCGCCGGGCGGTGCTCCCGTGCGGCGATCCGCCATCGAGCGCATCGGCCGGATCGCTGTCGATGAGCAGTCGCGCCCCGAGTCGGCTCGACACCTGGCCCCACCAGCTCGGCACCAGAATCTCAAAGCCGGCCTCAACGAGGATCGGCCGGTATTCCCGCAGAAACTGATACGCCTCGACCGTGGTGAGATCGATGCCGCTCGGCGCACTGTCATCGAGCGCCTTCTCGATGCGCGGCCAGATGCGGCTCGCGCGGCCAAGCTCCGCGAGCAGAATGTCACTCGCTTCTTCGCCGTCTTTGCCGAGTCCTGCGAGAAGGCCCTTCAGCACGCCGGCGCCCTGCTCCCAGATCTGCTCCGCGTCGATGAAGACTGGCGGATCATCGGTCGTGACAAGCTTGAAGCGCAGCCGCCACGACGCCTTGGCGGCCGGCTCGGGCGCGAGCTCGCCGAGCGCGCCGCCGCTTTCGGGTTCGCTCAACTCAAGGCACAGACGGACGAGACGCCCTTCGGCGACATCATCGAGTTGCGCGATCCAGGCCCGCGCGCCGCGCAGCAAGGACGTGTCGCCCGACGACAAGCCCTGCACAACGGTCTCCAGACCGAGGAGCCCGGACAGCCACGCGACATGCGGATCACCGACGGGGTTGCGATCCTCGATTGACTCGCCGTAGTTCTCCTCGATCAGCGTCTGCCGCACGAACGTGTCGGTCATCGTGTTGAGCGCGTTCTCGAGAATCGGCCACGCGGCACCGCGGATCTCGTCGTTCGCGCAGCGGCACGCGGGGGGCATGCTCGCGAGCAGCACGGACAGGCGCGCGGAGGTCTTCGGGTCGGCGAGCCAGGGCACCCATGCGGCACGCAGTCGACCGGTCCGTTCCTGGATGAGCGACGGAATCACGCGTTGATCGCCGACGAGATCAATCACCAGTTCGGCGACCGCGCTCCAGTAGGGAAGATCGTGGCCGAACGTGATGCCGCCCGTACGGCCGTCGAGCCGCGCCGACTCGAGCCGCAGTAAAAAACCGAGGAGGCGATCGCTGCGAATCGTGGCGCACGGCACGACCGAAGTCGCCGCGTACGCCTCGAGCCGCGCTTCATCGTCGATGCCGAGCAGATCGGCGACACGGTCGCTCGGCATGGGAACGCCGGCACCGGCATCCGTCGCGCCGGCGGGAAGAAAGAACGGCACGGTCAGATGCGGTGCACCGTCTTCGGCAAAGTCATCGCTGTCGGCGAGATTCGCACCAATGAGCGCCTGGCGCAGCGTGTCGCCGTTGACTGCGTATGGATGCGGCATCGCGTTCGCCGCGTCACCTTTTGCGGGCGGCATCGCGGCAGCCACCGCGGTGCTCGCTGAAGAAACCGTCGCGAGAGCCGCGTCGGTTTCTTCAGCCCAGCAGTGGAGTCCGCCGTTCGTCCAGAGTGCGTGGAGCACCAACATCAGCCGTTCCGTTCCTTGGTTTGGACATTGGCTGCGCGACGCGCAGCGACGCACTGTGCTCGCCTGCCACTCATGACGACTGGAAGAGAGCGTTGAACAAGCGCCGTGGCATCCTGCGGCGCCAGAGGGCCTATGGCATGCGAAGAAAAGTCCAATGATTGCGCCGGGACTCGAACCCGGGACCCGCGGTTTAAAAGACCGCTGCTCTACCTACTGAGCTACGCAATCTTCTCAATTGCCGAATCCGAGTCACCATCGCGCGGGTCACGCGTGCGACGCGGATCGGGATGCGACCCGAGTGAGATCGACCAGTCTACTTCAAGCCCCGCCCAGCAACACGACACGGAGCACGGACCCCGTGCGACGCGGTACCGCCAGCTCAGCTGGCGTCGAGGGGACGCAGGCCGACACGGCCGCAGTTGATGTGATCCGTCTGTGCGGGATGCGCCAGCACCGATCCGTGGCGAATTCGCGGGTTCGGCTTCAGCGGTTCGCACACCCGTCCGATAAGGCCGACTCGGACGTTCGTTTGCGCTCGTTGCCTTTATCAACGCGTGACTCTCTCGGGGAACTTTCCATATGTCGCAGAGCCGTCTTCCCATAAATGTCGTGGGCATCGTCGTGGGCCTTTCATTCATCACGTCTGCGGGCGGCTGCTCCAGCTTCTGGAGTTTCGCCGACAGCGAGCCCGACGTGATCCAGCCGACAGCCAAAGAGAAGGCGCTGGCTGCGAAGGCCCCGAAGTCGAGGACCCCGCTCTTCACCGAGTCCGGACGCGGCATGCCGACCGGCGAATTGGACACGCACTTTTCCAACGTCGTCGCCGTCGGCCTCTTCGGCGAATCCGCTCCTGGCGACGCTCCGACGACCGGACAGCAGGGCGAAGGCAATCTCACGCAGGTGTCGTTCGCACCTGAGGGGGGCGACTTCACGCCCGACGTCGATCACGCCGGAACGTTCCTGGTGTACGCATCGAAGCAACACAATGAAAGCTTCGATCTCTACCGAAAAGCAGTCGACGGCCGCACCGTCACCCAGATCACAAGCGATCCGTCCGAAGACATGATGCCATCGATCTCCCCGGACGGCCGCAGCCTCGCGTTCGTCAGTAATCGCAACGGCAACTGGGACATCTTCACGATGTCCGTGGACGGCGGTCGGCCAACGCAGATCACCTTCGAGAATGACGACGAAGTGCAGCCGACCTGGTCACCGGACGGCAGAAAACTTGCATTCGCGCGGAAGAACGCACGCAGCGGACGATGGGAAATCTGGACCGCGGACGCCAGTCAGCCCTCCGGTTCGACGTTCCTTTGCGAAGGATTCCTGCCGCGCTGGTCGCCGGAAGTCAGCCAGGACCGGCTGCTGTTCCAGCGCTCGCGCCAGCAGGGAAGCCGCTTCTACAGCATCTGGACGGTCGACCTTGTGAACGGCCAGGCGATGAATCCGACCGAGATCGTCAGCGCCCAGAACGCAGCGGTCATCCAGCCAAACTGGTCTCCCGATGGCCAGTGGATTGTGTTTACCACCGTCGTCGATCCTGCGGCACAGGCCAGCGATTTGCCGGAGCACTCTGACCTGTGGGTCATCAAGGTCGACGGCAGCGGCCGCACGAGCCTCACGAGCGGGGCATTCCGCAACATGCAGCCGGTGTGGGGCGCCGATGATCGGATCTACTTCGTCAGTAACCGCGGCGGCGTCGAAAACCTCTGGTCGATCGCCCCCACCACGGCCCGCGATGCGCGCCCGGCGGGACCTGGAACCAGCGTGGCGACCGTCCCGACAACCGGTGACGGCGAGCCGGCACCGGCGTCCGCGCAGCCGCGTTGATGAGGTCATCAGTGCGGTCCGATTGGATCGGCAACCGATACAGAACGTGACAGATGGAAACGATCGGAGTCCCAGCAGGCTCTTCCTGCTGTGGTCTTCCGTGACTCTTGAAGCCACGTTCTCCGCTCAGGCCTTTTGTTCGCACCGCCCGGTGCCCGCAGGCCGCAATGCAGGTTGCCGCATGTCGACCGTCTCGTTCCGCTCAATTATCGCGCTCGGATTCGCCGCTACGGTCCTAGTCCACTCCGGCTGCGCCTCGGAGGAGAAGCTCGTCGCGCCGACATCCCTGCGCAGCCCGTGGGAGGGTGAGCGGGTCTGGGCTGTTGCGCCGTTAACGAACGAAAGCGGCGTCTCGACCGTCGACACGTTTCGACTGTCCGACCAGTTCGTCATAGAACTCGATGGCGTCGAGGGCATCAGCTGCCTGTCGCTTAACCGGACGCTCGCTGGCATGCAGGCGCTGGGAATGAGGCAGGTCACGAACGATGCCGACGCGCGGAGCCTGATGCGTGTTCTGCAAACTGATGGGCTGCTGGTTGCAGCGGTGACCGCGTACGACCCGTACCGGCCGTTGCAGCTGGGGATCGCGGCACAGGTGTACACGGCGGATGACGCCGCCGCAGCAGCGACCGACGTTTCGGAGCTGACGATGGCCAGGGGCGGCGACGAGGGATCGACGCGGACGGCAGCGCGCTCGGGCCCCTCAAGCCAGACCTCTCGGGTTTACGCCGCGAACAACCATGCAGTATTGGCCAAGGTTGGTGAGTACGCGGCGGGCCGTCACAACCCGCGTTCGGGCCTCCGAAAGAACGTCTACCTCGCGTCGATGGACTCCTATGCCCGTTTCGTGGCCTATGACGTGGTTCGCGAGCTGCTCGCGGCAGAGTTTGCACAGCGGGCCCCGCTGCCAACCGAGGAAGAAGCTGGGGCTGCTAAGAAAAAGTCACAGTGACTCTTTTAACTCACGATCGCGCCGGCCTTCGAGTCACAAAGACTCCAAATATCCTTCAAGATTCAGCAGGTTGGTCGGTGGAACGCCCGATAGCGTGATCTAGACTCCAGATAGAACGCGTCCAATAAAGGGATTCAACTCCGGGGGCCGAGCGACCGATATGGGATGAGGTCCTCGGACCTGTTCTCGCAGAGCGGAGTCGCGTCGCCAACGCCCCGATCGCTGTGTGAAGTCCCTTCGTCTCACGTCCCGTCCACTCTTCGGATCCCCTTCCGGTTCGAGCGCCATGCACGAGAACCTTCCAATCGTTTCGCAGTTCCTCTCGTACTTGATCGACGAGCGGCATTTCAGCCCGTACACCTCGCGCTGCTACGGCCTGGATCTTCGGCAGTACTGCGATTACCTCGTTGAGCGCTTCGGTGTCAAAGCCGACGAGGCGACCGAGAAGAGCGCGGTCGATCACTTCGACACGGTGACGGCCAGATCGGCCAACACCGCGACCGCGAAGATCGTCTCCGCCGATCTCGAGATCATCCGCGGGTTCCTCGCCAAGATGGGTGAGCAGAACTACTCGGCGGCCACGATGGCCCGCAAGATCGCGACGCTGCGGTCCTTCCATAAGTGGATGGAGAAGCGCGGATTCATTCAGAACAACCCGATGCTCATGATCCGGACGCCGAAGCAGGCCAAGCGCCTGCCGAAGGCGATCACCGTTGATCAGGTCGAGCGTCTGCTCTCCGCTCCCGACGACCGCGATCTCCTTGGCGCCCGCGACCGGGCGATCCTTGAGACGCTGTATTCCACCGGTATCCGCGTCAGCGAAGTCGTCGGCATCAATCGCGCCGACGTCAACGACGCCGGCGAGGCGATCATCATCCGCGGCAAGGGCCGCCGCGAGCGCGTGGTGCCACTCGGCAGCCACGCCCTCCAGGCGCTGCGCCACTACGTGCAGATGCTGGACGGCGAACTGTCGAAGGCCGGGCTCGCCGCCGATCCCGACGCGCCGCTCTTCGTCAACAAGCATGGCACGCGGCTCTCGAGCCGGTCTGTGCGCCGCAAGGTGTCCAAGTACCTCACGCAAGTCGGACTCGACCCGGACATCAGTCCGCACACGATCCGCCACAGCTTTGCGACGCACCTGCTGGACAACGGAGCCGATCTCCGCTCCGTGCAGGAGCTGCTCGGCCACCAGTCGCTGTCGAGCACGCAGGTGTACACGCACCTGACCTCGCAGCGGATGCGGGATGCGTATGACAAGGCGCATCCGCGGGCCGAAGCGTCATAAGACTGGGTCGAAAGCGTCATGAGACGGGGGCCGACGCGTCCTGAGGCGACTTGAGGCGACTTGAGGCGACTTGAGGCGCTCCGATCCGGTTATCAAGCCGGAACAACCACTGAACCGATGAGACGGCCGCGTGATACTCGACGCGGCCGTCTCTCTTTCGTCGACACCTCTTCGGCTTGAAGAAGGCGACTGTGTCGATCTGCTGCGCGCCGAGCCGTCCGCGAGCGTCGATCTCGTCTATCTCGATCCGCCGTTCAACACGGGCCGGACGTTCACGGCGAAAGCCGGCAGCTTCGACGACCGATTCGCGTCGACCGGCGACTATCTCGCGTTCCTGGCCCCGCGCCTCGCGGAGTGCCATCGCGTGCTTCGTGCCACCGGCTCGATTCTCGTTC
This sequence comes from Phycisphaerae bacterium, assembly GCA_034439815.1. Lineage (GTDB taxonomy): Bacteria > Planctomycetota > Phycisphaerae > Phycisphaerales > SM1A02 > JAEUIT01. Next base: position 2,590 of record JAWXBD010000169.1, on the reverse strand, counting down.
ATTGCGACTGGCGAACGAGCCACCGCGTGCGCTGTCTGCTCGATGAGGTGTTCGGCGAAGACCGTTTCGTCAATCACCTGATCTGGAGCTACGGCCTCGGCGGGTCGAGCCCGCGGACGTTTGCCCGCAAGCACGACGACATTCTTTTTTACGGCAAGACCGCGGCGTACTGGTTCGAGGCGCCGCGCGTGCCTGCCAAGAGCGCCCGCATGCGCGGCATGACGAAGAAGGCGACGGACGTCCTCGACATACCGTCGCTGAACAACATGGCGCTCGAACGCGTCGGATATCCGACGCAAAAGCCGCTGGAGCTGCTGTCGCTGCTCGTCCATGCATGCTGCCCGCCCGGCGGCGTCGTCCTCGACCCGTGTTGTGGCAGCGGCACGACGCTCGTTGCGGCGATCGAGTCGGGACGGCAGGCGATCGGTTTTGATCGCAGCCCGGAGGCGATCACCGTGGCGAGCCGACGATGCGCGATGGTCCGGAGCACGCAGGCGACGCAGGTTGCGTGACGAGCGTCGAAGTCCTGCACGGCACGGATTTAGCCGGGCACCGGCGATTGCAACGTGCGTGTCCAAAACGCTGTATCCCGACGTAGAGCGGGTTGCGCAGCAGCCGGTGGACGGTGTTCTTGTCCCAAGGGCGACCGCCGACCTCGCGGCCCGTCTTCGAGACGTGCTTCTTCTGCTTGAAGCCGCGCGCGTTGAGGCGCTTCGCCGTGAGGCCGATGGAGCGGGTGCGCAGGTACAGCTCGAACGCGAGGCGCACGACCTCCGCCTCCTCTGGGATGATCTCGAGGGCGCGGCGCTCGCGATCGACGCGGTAGCCGAGGATGAGCGGGCCGCCCGCCCACTTTCCGCGACGGCGGGCGGCGGCGATCTTGTCGCGGGTGCGCTCGCTGATGATCTCGCGCTCGAACTGGGCAAAGCTGAGCAGGATGTTGAGGGTAAGCCGGCCCATCGACGTCGAGGTGTCGAGGTGCTGCGTGACGGCGACGAGGCCCACGCCGCGCTGCTCGAAGCGCTCGATGAGCCGCGCAAAGTCGAGCAGCGAGCGCGACAGCCGGTCGACCTTGTAGACGACCACGATGTCGACCTCGCCCCGCTCGACGTCGTCGATCAGCCGCGTGAGCGCGGGGCGCTCCATGTTGCCGCCGGTGAAGCCGCCGTCGTCGTAGCGGGCGGGCAGCACCGTCCAGCCCTGCGCCGCCTGGCTCCCGACCGCGGCCGGGCCCGCGCGATCGCCTCGCCCTGCGCCGCAACCGCTCGCTCTACTCGCGCCTCCACCACCGCCTCGAGATCGAACCCCTCGTCCCCGACGACACCACCGAGTACCTCCGCCTCCGCCTCCGCCACGCCGCCTGTGACCGCGAGTTGTTCGCGACCGACGCCGCCGCGCTGCTGCACGAAGCCACCGCCGGCGCCATGCGCGATCTCGACCGCCTCGCCGCCGCCGCCGTGCGCGAAACCGCCAAGAAGAAGCGCAAGCTGGTCGAGCGCGACGTCGTCGCCCGCGTCATCGAGGCCGGCACCCGCGAGCGCGATCGCTGACCGCCGGCCCCGACACCCTCGTCACCGCGCCGGACCTCGGGCTCCGCCGCGGTGGCCATCGGCACTCCGGATCAGGTCGCCCACGGCATCGGTGGCCATCGGCGTTCCGGATCACGCCGCCTGCGGTGGCGGTGGCCATCGGCGTTCCGGAGCATGCCGCCTGCGGTGGCGATCGACCCCCGAGCGCCCGCCGTCGTGCCCGCGCGCGTTCTCAGGATCGCGCTCCGCGATCACGCCCGCGTCATCGTCCTCGCGCAGAACCCCGCGAACGCTGGCGCTTTCAAGGCGAAGCCCCGCGAGGTGCCTCGCGGGGCTCCTGTTAACTGCTCCCCCACCTTCGGTTGGTGGTGGAGGAAGAATGGCTCCCTATCCACCACCCCCGCGAACCGATTCTCTCTGGCGAATACGGCCAATGGGCCTGAAATGGCCGGTTGACACGCAACCACGGGACTTCACAACGCAAGTCGAAGGAGCCGATCGAGATGATCTGGCGGAGAGAAACCCCCGTTCTGTGCTGGCAGCGGGGTTCAAGTACTCGAGCCCTGCTGCAATTCACCGCAGGGGAGGTTCGAAATCGCCAGCGAGGCGGGGTAACCGCCCGCCCCAGTCCATGGTGCAGATGCGGAAGCTGTACCGCCCGCTCGATGCCCGACACGTCTCGGATCCGCTCGTCTGTGATCGTGGCATGCCAACTCGCAGGCGAGCGATAAGTTCAGTCTGTATGTCCGCGTGCGGGAACAATACCTTGGTGAGTAAATCTCAGAATCACACGGGTTGCGTTCTATGAGATTGGCCGCCAGATCCAGCCTAAACGCCGAGGGCCATCCGTCGCCAGTCAATCCGCACTTCGCCACCAGCTTCGAGTTCAACTATGGAGTACGTCAACTCGCCGGGAAGCACTTGGCCCGGCTGGTGGCAGGTCGTCTGACCGAGTTTCGCCATGTGACGTGGCTGGCCATGCAGCGCTAGCCCAACATCCGGGCTCTCGTGGATATGCCCCGAAAGCGTCAGCATTGGCTGCTGGCGGGTGATCCACGCGT
>JAWXBD010000168.1:0-2631 GCA_034439815.1 Phycisphaerae bacterium | reverse complement strand
CAGCTGCTCTGCAACTGGATGGTCAACCACTTTCAATCGCCGATGTTGAGTCGGTCGCGCGGCGCGGGCGGCCGATCGCTCTCGGTGCTGCTGCCCGCGAACGCATGATGGCCGCGCGGGCGGTCGTCGACACGCGCGCGGACAGCGGCGAAGCGATCTATGGGGTCAACACGGGCTTCGGCTCGCTCTCGCGCGTGCGGATCGCACCGGATGACATTCGCGCCGTGCAGCGAAATCTCGTTCGTTCGCATGCGGCCGGCGTCGGCGAACCGCTCCCCGAAGACACCGTCCGAGCGATGATGACGCTCGCCGCGGCGAGCCTCGCGCGCGGTCACTCCGGTGTTCGCCCTGTGGTCGTCGAGACGATTCTCGAGTGTCTGAACAAGGGCGTCACTCCGGTCGTGCCAAGCCGCGGATCGGTCGGCGCGAGTGGCGATCTCGCGCCGCTTGCACACATGGCGCTGACGCTGTTGGGCGAAGGACACGCGACGCTGTGCGGACGGCTGCTCCCGTCGGGACTGTTCCTGCACGCGCGCAACATTCCGGCGCTCGCGCTCGAAGCGAAGGAAGGCCTCGCCCTCATCAACGGCACGCATCTGATGGCGGGCTCGGCAGCGCTCACGCTCGCTGATCTCACGCGGGCCCAGCAGGCGGCACTCGCTGCCGCTGCGCTGTCGATCGACGCGTGCCGCGCGACCGATGTGTTTCTTGATCCCCGACTGCATGCGGCGCGCGGTCAGCCAGGTCAGCGGTTCGTGGCAGCGAACGTGCGCGCCATGCTCACAGGAAGTCAGATCCTCGATGCGCACAGAGTCAATGATCCGCGCGTGCAGGATCCGTATTGCCTGCGGGCGCTGCCTCAGGTGCTCGGCGCCGCGTTTGACGCGATCGATTACGTACGCGCCGCGGTCGAGCGCGAACTCGGTGCTGTCACGGACAATCCGCTGGTGTTTGCGAACTCGGACGCGAGCGGTGGCGGCGACATCCTCAGCGGCGGAAACTTTCACGGCATGCCGCTCGCGATTCCTCTCGACACACTTGCTGTCGCGATGATGCACATCGCAGGGATCAGCGAGCGGCGCGTCAACTGGCTGCTCACCGCCAGTGACAGTGAGAATCCGGTCAACGCCTATCTGTCGCCGAAGCCTGGTCTGCACTCAGGGCTCATGATCGCGCAGTACACCGCGGCAGCGTGCGTCAATGAAATGATGACGCTTGCGACGCCGGCGAGCATCGGCAACATTCCCACGAGCGCCGGGATCGAAGACTACAACTCGATGGGCGCCACAGCGGCGCACAAGGCCGTGCGCTCGCTCCGTCTGCTCGAAAGCGTGCTCGCGATCGAGCTCCTCACAATGACGGAGGCAATGGAATATCAGCGTCCGCTGAAGTCCGGGCCAGATGTTGAACGGACCATTGCCACCGTGCGGACGGCCGTTCCCAAGTTGACGGACGATCGCCCGCCGTCACCCGATATCGCCGCGATCGAGAAGCTGATTCGAACTGGCCGATTCAGCACGTGACTCGACCGCACGCGTCTTTTACACTCGACAGCACTCATGCTCACCGCCACTGCACGCGTCGTCCGCGCTCCGCGCGGCAATCAGCGCACCTGTTCCACATGGGCAGCGGAAGCGGCCATGCGGATGCTGATGAACAACCTCGATCCGGAAGTCGCCGAACGCCCCGATGATCTCATTGTGTATGGCGGCCGCGGCCAGGCGGCGCGCTCATGGGAGGCATTCGACGCGATCATCGGCGCCCTGAAGGCGCTCGCCGTCGATGAGACGCTGCTCGTGCAAAGCGGCAAGCCGGTCGGTGTCGTCCGCACGCATATCGATGCGCCGCGCGTGCTCATCGCGAACTCCAATCTCGTGCCGCATTGGGCGACGCAGGCGCATTTCGATGATCTCGCCGCGAAGGGACTGATGATGTTCGGCCAGATGACGGCCGGCTCATGGATCTACATCGGCACCCAGGGGATTCTCCAGGGGACGTACGAGACGTACGCCGAGTGCGCGCGGCAGCACTTCAATGGCACACTGAAGGGCACGCTCAATGTCACGGCGGGCTGCGGCGGCATGGGCGGCGCGCAGCCGCTCGCGATCACCATGAACGAGGGAACATGTCTCATCGCCGACGTGTGCCGCGAGCGGCTCAGCAAGCGCGTGCACGATCGCTATCTCGACGAGATCCACGAAGACCTCGATAAAGCCATCGACCGCGCGCTCGCGCTTCGAGAGCAGGGCGCCGCCATCTCGGTCGGCTGGCTCGGCAATGCCGTCGACATGCTGGCGCGGCTGAAGGCGCGGGGCGTCATACCGGACACGCTCACGGATCAGACATCCGCGCATGACCCGCTCGAGGGCTACTACCCCGACGGGCTGACGCGCGAGGCCGCTGACGCGCTGCGCACCAGCGATGCGGACGAATACCAGCGGCTCGCGATGGCGAGCATGGAACGGCACGTTCGCCTCATGGTCGACTTCCTGCGCGCGGGCACGAAGGTGTTTGATTACGGCAACAACATCCGGCAGCGGGCGAAAGATCATGGATTCGCCGACGCATTCGCATTTCCCGGCTTCGTTCCCGCGTACATCCGGCCGCAGTTCTGCACGGGCCGCGGCCCGT
>JAWXBD010000167.1:0-13300 GCA_034439815.1 Phycisphaerae bacterium | reverse complement strand
GTTCGCCGCCGGGGTGACACCGTTCTCGATCGTGATCGCCAAGCTCGATGGTGACAACGACCTCGACCTTGCAGTCTCGAACGCCTTCGGCGGCCCAGGCATCTCGATCCTGATGAATAACGGCAACGCGACCTTCGCGGCGCCGGTCGCATACGCCGCTGGCAGCACGCCGTCGTCTGTCGCGGTCGCGGACCTTAGTGGCGATGGCGCGCCCGATCTCGCCGTCGCGAATGGCGGCTTCAACGGCAGCACCGCCTCGATCCTGATCAATAACGGTAACGGCACGTTCGCGGCGGGTGTCGCCTACGCCGCAGGCCAAGGGCCTGAGGCCGTCGCGCTCGGCGATCTCGATGACGACGGCGATGTCGATCTCGTAGTCGCAAATCAATTCGGCGACACGATCTCGGTGCTGCGCAACAACGGTAACGGTACGTTCGGCCCGCAGACCACCTATCCGACTGCGGATCCCGTGTCGGTCGCGATCGGCGACATCGACGACGACGGCGATCTCGATATCGCCGTCGCTAACGACAGCGGAACGGACACAGTGTCGGTCTTCCTCAACAACGGCAATGGGACGTTCCCCGCCGGTCTCCCGTTCGGCACCGGTGACGGCGCTGAGTGGGTCGCCATCGGTGACCTCGACAACGACGGCGACGCGGACCTCGCGGTGGCGAATCTCAGCAGCGACAACGCATCGGTGCTGCTGAACACCTGCGGACCGCAGGGATCCCCCGGTGACCTGAACGACGACGGGCACGTAAACGCCGCAGATCTCAGCATCCTGCTGGGCGCGTGGGGATTGTCGGCGCCCGACCTCGACGGCAACGGCATCGTGAACGGCGGCGACATCGCCGTCCTGCTGGGCGCGTGGACCGGCTGAGCAGACGACTCAGGAATATTCGATGCGATGGATGCGCGCACCGAGGTCGCCAAACGATGGCGGGCGCTCTCGCCCGACCATCTCTGTCGAGGCGGCGACGAGTCCAGTGCGCTGCCAAGGAAACAGTGCGAGACGGCGTGACGGCCGAGCTACAGTTTCCGGGGAGATGTGATTGCGGCTGTGCGCCCACCAAGACGAGTCGCGTGGACGCAATCAATCGCACGTGCGGTTCGCGTAGCAGCTTGTGGCGAAAGTCCTCCGTGGCGAGAGCGAGGCTGAGCGGGCAGGTGCCAGCTCAGCCTCGTTCGTAGCCAAGATCACTTTCGCAGCAGACTACTCCGTCAATTCAGCCCCAGGCGCCCAAGAGAATTCCGAGGTCGCCCGCGCCGACCATGCCGTCGTGGTCAAGGTCGGCCAAACCGCCGCGCGTACCCCACGCACCAAGGAGGATCGACAGGTCCATCGCGTTCACCACGCCGTCCCCGTTGAGGTCCGCCGGGCTCCCCGTCGCGGGGCTCTGGCTCGGCACCGTCACGCACACCTCGATGAAGCAGCACTGCGCCCAGTTCGCGCTGTGGTTCCCCAGCGTGAAGCAGTACTGCGACCCCGCTGGCAGTCCGCTGACGATCGTCACCGGACCCACCACCTGCGAGCCGAACGGCGCGATCGGGCCGACGTTGAGAATGCCCGGAGTGATCGAGCTGCCGCTCGCCGGGACGAACACCAAGTGTCCCGTGTTCCACGCCGCGAGGTTGGTGAAGGTAAACGAGAACTGGAACGTCCCGGGCGTGCTGGTGGCGACGACGCCCGCGTGCGAGACTTGGCCGCACACACAGTCGGGCAGGTCGATGCAGGGATTCATATGGCAGCACTCGTTGCCCTTGACGTCGCCCAGAATGAAGTCGAAGCAGAACTGGGACCCCGGCTGCTGCCCCGTGATCGTCACCGTGATCGGCGCCGACGTATTACCGTTGGCGACCGGCGGATTGAGCGGGATCACGTTGGGCGACATCGATGGGTCGGGAAGGATCAGCACCGACGCGCTCGTGCCCGAGTTGTTCGTGAATGTGAACGTCCAGGTGAACTGGCCTCCGGCTTTGCACTCGATCGAGGACGTCTCAATCTCCGCGCACTTGCAGTCGCTCCGTACGGCCACGTCACCCTGCCCGGTCTTAGCTTGCTCGCCGATAAAGCCGTCGGAGTCAATGAGGTAGCTCAGGCTGCTCCACAAGGGCACCGTGGCCGAGTTTCCACCTGCCGGGATGATCGCGAGGCCGTAGATGTACGGCAGGCTTGCATTCACGCACGAAGCAAAGAGCGCGTCTCCCATTGCAAACACGTTGTCGTCACAGTCGGTCGATACTCCGCCTGAGCTGTTCGTACCCTCGTTAACGAGACTCACGCCGTCGCAATCGCCCATCGGGTCAAGGTAACCGACCTTCCATTTGTTCAATGGCGCGAACGTCCAAGCGGCGGGAGAAGATCCGGTCAGCTCGACCACGCGCGAGCTGTGGGCATCGTTGGCGGTGGGACCAACGGGGATGAGAGTCCCGACATCCGCGAGCCGCGTGCGCTCGGCAAGGAACATGTGACCGGACTGCGAGAAGTGAATATCGGCGACTGGGTTGGAGTACGGAATGACCTGACTATCGGCCGGATGCAGCAGCGGGCCAGAGCCCGAAGGAATCGGCCCCTGAGGCATCAGAAATTCGCGCACCGTACTGTTAGGCAAAAAGGCGCCCGTGCCGGTGATGCCCACGGACCATATTTCATTGGCCTCGGTGACACTCTGGCCACCCGGGCGAGCGTCTTCCCACCAGACGCTGTAGTAGAGACGACCTTCGTGTACAGCAACACCCCAAACACGGCGACCCAACTTCGTGAATCCCGCACTCGCATTGTCAGCAATAATGCCTAGTCCCTCCTGGGGCCGACCCACGACTCCGTGGTCGTAGCAGTTGACTCCCGGATTGCAAGCAACCTCGACGGGCGGCGCACATGGGCCCGAGAGCAAGGCGGGCACGGCGTAGATCTTGCCGTCGTCGAAGTCGGTGACGTAGAGCATCTTGCTCACCGCGTCGAACGCGATGTTGCCTAACCCTTGTCCCGAATTCGGAAGCACGGCGAGCTTGCAGATCTGGCCGCTCACTCCGTCGATTCGATAAATCTCGCCGCCGATACCGCCCGGTCCAAACCCGAGGTTGCCGTACACGGTCGTCGCGGTGACATAGATGTTGGGCGGCGCGGCATCGTCGAGAACCACGCCAAAGACTTGCCCGAGGTTGGCAACGTTCCAAACATCCGCAGGGCTGTTCGTCGGATTGCCCGGAAACGTGTTGTGGTATTTGGGCGCAAGCCAATTCGTCGAAGGGAAAGGCCCACCGACCGGCGCGCCCTGCCCCGCCGGGTTGGCTGTGTTGACGAGCGTCACGACGAATCCCGGAAAACCCGAGAAGTGCGTAATAACCGATTCGCCCGGATCGACAGGAAGCGATGCGCTCTGCCCGCACACGACGCTGGCCTGCGCGAGAACAGCAACTGCTGCGGCGAGCGATCTCTTAAAACTCATTGGGCATCTCCTAGGGTGGGTTCCCTGCACTTCACGGGAGCATCGTCGATTCACTCACATGCGATCGCTCGATACCTCCCGCAGCAACTGCGTCCAGCCGAGCAATACCTTGCACCCGGATCAACAAAGATCCAGTCGCCATCGTCTTTTGTCGCGAAGGACACCGGGCGGTAATGCACCGCCTCCTTGCTTCCGCCGCCCAGCTTCTTGGTTCGCGGTCGAGCGGCGGACGGGGCGGAGCGGGAGATCCAACCGGACACACTCGACTGGCGTCTGTGTGTCCAGTATGACTCGGCGCTGCCGCCGATAATGCGCAGTCCCTCGATGATGGTGGTCGCAGTTTCACCGCTCGTGCACTACACCGTGTGCGCGGCACCGAGACTGTCGACGACCGTGAGATCGGGGCCCGAAGGTCCAACCAAGTGAATAGCCTTGCCGTTGAGATCGATCGGTCCGAAGTAGCTGCTGGGGCGTCATACATGACACACACGTTGGAGGCGGCGCGGTAACGCGACCGCCGCGGCCGGGCGATTAGGCGAGAGCCGCCGAACCGCGTCGATGACCAACCTCGGTGTCGCGAAGGCGATGATCAGGGCAGCGAGCGGCAAGGCGTTTCCTGAAGGGGCGCTGTCCACTATGGATCCTAAGGATCAAGGCCCCTCTGTCGCTGCGCGACATCTCCCTATGACCGAAGCGGTCATGGGGAGAGGGAGACGAATCGGCATCGCCGCGCGCTCTGTTCTTCCTCTCTCCATCGCTGCTTCAGCGATGGGGAGATGTCGCACAGCGACAGAGGGGCGCAGCAACCCAGTTGCGCTTTTCTCATGACGCGCCTCCTGCTCACCATCGTTGCTACCGCGCTGCTCTGCACGTTCTCTATCGCTCTGCAATCGCCCGCGAAGACGGAACCATCGGCGCGCCAGGGATCCAACGTGGACAAACTCTTCGCGAACCCGTTCGCGAACGCGTATGTCCAGAAGCCTCCCGCTGCATCAAATCTGCGAAATCTACGAAATCTGCGGATGGCCTTGGAAGATCCCAAAGGACACACCCGAATGCCCTGAGTGTGTCCAGTATGACTCGCACCGTTCATCTGTCGCGGCACCGCGCCGGCGCTCGTCGGGGTTGCGACGAAAATCTCGACCTCGACGGCAACGTCGATGGCGTCGATCTCACGATTCTGCTCGGCGCGTGGGGCGCGACCGGGGATTGTCCGTCACAACGTATTGGCGACATCAACCAAGACGGCGAAGTCGGCGGCCCCGATCTCGCAGCGCTTCTCGCGAAGTGGGGAGCGTGCACTCCCGAGTTAGCTGATCCACCAGACGCTCTCAATCCCACAACAGCGCCGCCCTCACTCGAGGACGGCGCTGATGTTCTTCCGAGTCCGTGGTGTCGCGCTATGCTCGCGCAATCACGACGACCAGTTACTAAGAAGAATGTTAAGATCCGCTGTGTTGACCGCCGAGTCGCCGTTCAGATCAGCGATGCTCCCACGTTTGCGAACGCCCCATTCGCCGAGCAAGATCGAGAGATCTTTACCGTCGATCTTTCCATCGTCATTCAGGCTGCCGGCAACCTTCTGCACCTTCCAGATCTTGCCGGTGCCGGGCCCCGTGAGCATGAGCGCAGGCTGAAAAATGCCGAGATCAACGACAAGCATCGCATCGCCCTGAAAGACGACATCAAGCGGCGCCACGATGATCGCGGGATTGAAGATCTCCTCCGGCGTGCTGCCCATGTTCGCGATGAACTCGTGCACCTCACCGGAGTTCCGATCGATGCGCTGCACGCGATGGCCGGTGTGCTCGCCGACGGCGCCGGTGGCTGGGTTGAACGAACCGCTCTCGGCAAGGAACACGTCGCCCATGAATCCGAAGGTGTCGCTCTCCGAGAAGTCGAATTTCGTGAGCGATGGGTGATTGGCGACTTGACTGAACGCCGGCTCGACCACGAGTCCTGTCGTGTCGAGCACGGGCTGTGGGCATTGAATCGGCAGAATCGCCGGTGCAGCGCAGAAGATCGGTTCGGTCACGCTCGCGACGCCGCCCGTGTCCGCATCGTGGAAGAAGTCGGGCCACCCAAAGAATTCGACCGCGCCGCCAACCGTCATGACGAACAGGTCGTCATAGTCCTCGGCGATCGAACGCGATCCGACCGGCTTCAGTGTGCCGTCGATCATGGCGGAGCGGATGTCTGCACCGTTGTTGCTTACGAAGAGCGTCGTCGCATCTGCAGGATCGAAACCGATGCCGTACGGATTGCGCAGTCCCCACGCTTCCAGCGTGAGCGACGCCGTGACATCGGGCGCGTCGGGGTCGAACGAATACACCGAGCCTCCGCCCGCGATGATTCCTTCCTGCGGCGTCGATGGTGTCGCGGCGGGTAGCGTCGTGCCGGGCGCAACGGGCCCCGTTCCGAAGGGTCGATACGGCGCGGTCATGAGCGTCGCGGTGGGATCGAGCGGGAAGGGCTCAACCGTCTGAAAGCTCGTCCCGTTCAACGTGATCGCGACTGGCGGAAAATCATGCAACGTCGGGTAGAGTTCGAGCCAGCCTTCCACGATCCAGTTGTCGGCACCGACCACCGACGAGTTCGTCACCGACCCCTGCGAGAAGTACCCCCGGCCGTCCGCGGCAAAGACAATCTGATTGCTGTGGTGATCACCAGACGACGGCAGGCCCGTAATCACCGTCGTAAACGTGCGTACGGGATTGCTCGGTTGGAACTTCGAAATGGCACCGACCGCCCATCCGTTGGCGCCGACCTGGCGGTGCGAGAGCCACAGCCATCCGTCGCGGAACGCCAAGTCGTTGAAGGGTCCCATCAAGGTCCCTTGCGGAAGGTCGGTGACGCCGAGAATGGTGGTGACAGTGAGGTCGCTCGAAACGGCCTTCACTTTCGGCGGGTTTGTCGGCAGATGACCTGCTTCGGCCACCCACATCGTCGTCCCATCGGTGACAAGGCTAGTCGGGTAGTCAAAGCCTCCGAGAAGCGGAACAAGCGTGTATCCGGGTGCCACGAAGAGATGATCGTCGGTGCCGGCGTAGGCGACTGGGCATACCGCGACGGCGAACGCAACGCTTGCTGCGCGGAGCAGCCCGTCCCGAGTGTTTCGATTTTGCTGATTCATTTCCCGCATCCCTTCCAGTGAGCGCTAAGCCATCGCGACAGTGACACACACATCGCGGCGGGACGCACCGTATGAGTCGGCAGCGATTCGCGCTATAGGGCGAGTCCGGTAGTTGTCAACGGTTCTGAGACACCCAACGAAGAAAGATTACTGAGCGACGACGGCGACAGCCGTCGTCGTATTGTTGATCCAGACGGCTGACGGGAGCGGAGCCGGAGCCTTGCGAACGAAGTGTTCCGGACACGTCATACGCGACACACACGTTGGAGGCGGCGCGGTAACGCGACCGCCGCGGCCGGGTGATTTGGCGAGAGCCGCCGAACCGCGTCGAATATCCACATTGGTGTCGCGAAGGCGATGACCAGGGCACTGAGCGGCGAGGAGTTTCCTGAAGAGGTGTTGTCCACTATGGATCCGTGCGCTTGTGTGAGGCGGCGTTGTCCGACGCACCCCCACTACCACTCGCGGCGGGCTGGTGCGATTGATCGGTGAAGGCGGCATGGGCACGGTCTACGAGGCCGAGCAGGACAACCCGCGCCGCACCGTCGCACTCAAGATCGTCCGGCCCGGACTGATGTCGCGCTCGTTGCTGCGGCGCTTCGAGCACGAAGCACAGATGCTCGGCCGGCTTCAACATCACGGCATCGCGAGCATCTACGACGCTGGCACCGACGTCACCGACGAGGGCGAGCAACCCTACTTCGCGATGGAGTTCGTCAACGGCCCGACGATCACCGCGTTTGCTGCGGAGCACAAGCTTGGCACGCGGCAGCGACTGGAGTTGCTGGCGAACGTCTGCGACGCCGTCGAGCACGCGCACCAGAAGGGCGTGGTTCACCGCGATCTGAAGCTAGGCAACATCCTCGTGGAAGGGAACGACGCGCCGCAGCCAAAGGTCCTTGACTTCGGTATTGCTCGCGCGATCGACTCCGACATTCAGACGACCACTCAACAGACCGATGTGGGACAGCTCATTGGCACGATCGCGTACATGAGCCCCGAGCAGTTGGCGGGTGATTCGTCGCAGATCGACACCCGCAGTGACGTCTATGCCCTCGGCGTGATCGGCTATGAATTGCTCTCGGGCGTGCCGCCGTTTGACGTGCGCGGCAAGACGATCCCTGACGCGGTGCGCATCATCAGCGAGCGCGACGCTGCGCCGCTGAGTATTTTCGGTCGCGGGTTTCGCGGCGACATTGACACCATCATCGCGAAGGCGATGGAGAAGGATCGCGCGCGACGCTATCAAAGCGCTGCAGAACTGGCCGCCGACATCAGGCGCACTCTGCGCGACGAGCCGATCCTGGCGCGGCCGACGAGCGCGACGTACCAGCTCAGGAAGTTCGCGAAGCGGAATAAGGTGCTGGTGGGTGGCGTGATCGCTGTGATCGTCGTCCTCATCGCTGGCGTCATCGGGACCAGCATTGGAATGTTTCAGGCGCAGAGCGAGGCCCGCAAAGCCGGGCGATTGAACGAGTACCTCAAGGGGATGATCGCGTTCCTCGATCCAAGTAAGACGAAGGGCCACGACATCACGCTGCGGCAGGTGCTCGATGATGCGAGTCGGCGCGTCGACTCGGAACTCACGGATGAGCCCGAGATCGCTGCTGAGCTCTTGCAGACGATTTCCGTGGGCTACGAGCAGCTCGGCGTGTTCGACCAAGCCGCGTTGCACTCGAAGCGATCGCTGGATCTGCTCGCCACGCTCCTCGATGAAAACGATCCGCGCCTGATCGACCCGTGGCACCACTACGGATTGCAGTGTTTCAGGGCCAACGATATTCCGATGGCTGAGCAATCGCTCCGGCGCGCGCTTGACCTGAATCGAAGACGCGCTGGTGGAGCGGACTCAGGCGTGCTGGCGACGATCCGCGAACTTGGCCATCCGCTGCAGCTTCAAGGCAAGCACGGCGAAATCGAACCACTCATAGCCGAGGCGATGGAGGCTTCGAAGCGATTGCCTAGCGAACCACGCAAGGCGGCTCAATGCCTGCACACGCTCGGCGATATTCTCGCCACGCAACATCGAGTGGTGGAAGCCGAGGCGACGTACCAGCGGGCGCTGGACATGTATCGACAGATCCGCTCCGATCCGGTGCCGGGCGACTACTTGGTGCTGTTGCGCGACTACGCGACGATGCTCAAGTTATTCCAGCGCTGTCCCGAAGCAGAGGCGCTCGGTCGCGAAGCCGTGGAACTGTCCCTCCAGCAATACGGCGATGAGCACGAGCAAACAATCCTGTCGATGAACAACCTGCTTACGAGCCTGCGAGCCCAAGAGAAACTCGACGAAGCTGAGGTGCTGGCCCGCTCGCTCCTGACTGTGTCACGCAAGCTCTACGGCGAGCAGACGGACGCTACGACGGTGGCACTGATGAATCTCGCCACGATCATGCGGGCGCGTCATGCTCCGGAGCCAGCGCTTGATATGTACCGCCAAGTGGTGGAGCTGCGCCGTATGCCAGAGTTGAGCGACGAGTTGGAGCTGGCGAAGGCGCTGGGCGGAGAGGGAGTGTCGCTCTTCGACCTAGGACGCGCGAATGAGGCCGAGGCGCCGCTGCGCGAATGCCTCAAGATCCGCGAGCGCAACCAGCCCGCCAATCATCCGAGCATCATGATGGTTCGGAACGCTCTCGGTGCCGTGCTCGTCGAACAGGGTCGCTACGCGGACGCCGAGCCATCGCTCGTGTCGTCATGGGAAGTGCTTCGCAATGTTCCAACGAGCGCAGGGCAAGTGCGCGGTGACTGTCTCGCGCGTCTGGTCAAGCTGTACGAACGATGGAACAGGCCGGAAGAGGCCGAGCGATTTCGTTCCTTGATCGCTCCGTAAACTGAGGCTCTCGCAAGGCCAACGGAAGGCGCTGCGCCTCGAGCGATCGCGTCCCCAACTCGAGCTCGCGTTCGGGCTGCTCGAAGCCTATCGAGATCCAACAGGACACACCTGAATGGCGTGTGTGCGTCCAGTATGACTCGCAGTACGACTCGCGCACGCTCAGAAGAGCACGCGCCGCTTGCTACCCTGGTTTGGTCGGATCAACTCACCGAAGGCAGACAGCATCCGCCGCTTGCTACCAGATCCCGCTACGGCTTCGGCGGCACCTCTGGCGGTACGTGTGCGTCCCGTTGCACCTTGCATGCCGTTGCATACGCGTGTCCGATGTACGCTGACGACGCTGGATCGTGGATGCAACGCGGGTGAAACGTGTGTGTCCGGTACGCGCGGTACGCGGGGCAATCCCGTCAGCCTCGCAACCGGGTCGCGCGTGGGCGTGTCGGTACAACAGCCTCCGACCAAGATTGATCGACATGACCGACCAGCCCTCGTCCATTCACCAAATGGTGCCCGGTCGTATTGCGACGCGGCGCGGCGCCAGTGATCGACGGGGGTGGACACGCTGGCTGCCCGGGCTTCAGACGTTGCGGACCTATGAGTTGGCCTGGCTGCGTCACGACGTCATCGCCGGACTGGTGCTGACGGCGATCTTGGTGCCGGTTGGCATCGCGTATGCGGCAGCATCGGGGTTGCCGGGCATCTACGGTCTCTATGCGACGATTGTTCCGCTGCTGGCCTACGCGATGTTCGGTCCCAGCCGCATCCTAGTGCTGGGACCCGACTCCGCGCTGGTCGCTCTCATTCTCGCCGTTGTGATGCAGCATGCTGGGGGCGACCCCGCGCGTGCCGTCGCCCTCGCCGGCATGATGGCCGTCGTCTCCGGATTGGTGTGCATCGTGGCGGGTGCAGCGCGCTTGGGGTTCATCACCGAGCTGCTTTCGAAGCCGATCCGCTACGGATACATGAACGGCATCGCGCTGACGGTCCTCATCAGCCAGTTGCCGAAGCTTTTCGGATTCTCGATCGAGAACCTCGGGCCGCTGCAAAACTTGTGGTCCATCGCAACAGGGGTGATGGGAGGAAGAGCCAACTGGACGGCGTTCCTCGTCGGCGCAGGGACGTTGGCGGTGATTCTGTCGCTCAAGGGCTGGAGGCGCGTGCCAGGCATTCTCCTGGCGGTGGTTGCGGCCACGTCCGTCGTGGGGTTCCTAGGACTTGCCGAGACCGCCGGAGTCTCGGTGCTCGGATCGCTGCCGCAGGGCCTTCCCAGGTTCGTGATCCCGTGGATCACCTACGACGATCTCGTTCCCGTCCTGATCGGCGGCTGCACCGTCGCACTCGTTTCGTTTGCCGACACGAGCGTGCTCTCGCGCGTGTACGCGGCGCGGACTAACACCTTCGTCGACCCGAATCAGGAGATGGTGGGACTTGGCGTAGCCAATCTCGCGTCCGGCTTCTTTCAGGGCTTCCCGATCTGCAGCAGTTCGTCACGCACGCCGGTGGCCGAGGCAGCGGGCGCCAAGACCCAACTGACCGGAGTCGTCGGCGCCGTCACGGTCGCACTGCTGCTCGTGGCCGCGCCGTACCTTCTGAGAAACCTGCCCTCAAGCGCACTCGCCGCGGTCGTGATCGCCTCGGCCATCGGACTGATTGTCGTTGCCGACCTCCGTCGGATTTATCGCATCCAGCGTTGGGAGTTCTGGCTCTCGATTGCCTGTACGGTCGGCGTGGCTTGGCTCGGCGCGATCCCGGGCATCGGTCTGGCAATCGTGGCTGCGGTCATCGAGTTTCTGTGGGACGGGTGGCGCCCCTACTCCGCGGTCTTGGGCAGAGCTGAGGGCGTCAAGGGCTACCACGACATGACACGCTATCGCGACGCCCGCCGAATCCCGGGGCTGGTGCTGTTTCGCTGGGATGCCCCCCTGTTCTTTGCTAACGCCGAACTGTTTCACGACCGCGTGCTAGACGCGGTGGCGTCATCGCCCACACCCGTGCGCTGGTTAGTCGTTGCGGCCGAGCCGGTCACCAGCGTTGACATCACCTCCGCCGACATGTTGGCCGCGTTGGACGAGACGCTCCACAACGCGAGTATCGAGCTTTGCTTCGCCGAGATGAAGGATCCTGTCAAGGACAAGCTGAGGCGATTCGGCCTCTTCGCGCGGCTCGGCGAACAGACCTTCTTTCCGACCGTGGGCTCCGCAGTCAGTCACTATCTCAAGGCGCACGATGTGCAGTGGGACGACTGGGAAGATCGCAGGCCATGAGCCGGGCTCTACCCAGCGCTTCGCCCAGCGCGTCGCGTCTTGGTCCGTGACATCGCGGGTTCGAGATGTGCCATGAGTGCGCGAGCCGCTCGCACGTTTGTGTAGGTGTGTGTCTCGTATGAACCCCGATCGCGATACATACGCCGCGATAGGTTTGTAAGGCGGTGGACTAACGATGTACCAAGCTCACGAGCTGCCAAAACTGAATGTTTGGTTGCACTGGGATTTTCCGCTGGTGGTTGGATCATGGCACGTCGGATCGATCTTCGGACCGCTTGCGACAGAGACTGACATGCTCGTCGTGCTTGGAGATCTGCACGGCGTCTTCATCTACACTGAGTGAAAGTCTGGCCCAGACGACACCAACGTCGACAATATCGACAACATCGCGATTGGCGCATGCGTCGGCGGAGGCGGAGCGGGTTGCTCTCCTGCCGACATCGATCAGAGCGGCACCGTCGGGGCGGCTGATCTGGGGATCTTGCTCGGCGCCTGGGGCGGCGCGGGCAGCGCGGATCTCGATGGTTCCGGTTCAGTCGGTCCGGCTGATCTGGGTATACTGCTGGTCCTTTGGGGTCCTTGCAACTAACAAGTTCTAGGAGCGAGATCAACTATGAGCCCAACACTTCTTCGAGTCTCTATGCTCGCCAGCATCGGCGGCATTGGACTCTTGAGGGCAAGCGCTAGCGCCACCGTCACGACGTATGTCGACGTGGCTGCGTTCGACAATGCAACGAACACGTCGATCGTCGTCACCTTCGAAGAGCGCGAGTGGAATGTGGCGGTCAGTCACGAGTTCTTCGGATCGATTGCGAGCGGCGGAATCACGTTCGTGCCGATCGCATCGCCGCCCGTCCTTCTTCCCAACCTCTTCATCACGCCACCGAGGGAAACGCACTTCTGCTGCCCCTTGTCGTCACAAACGTTGACCTCATCCGGCGATGAGGACATCGATCTCGTCTTCGCAGCACCGCTCCGCGCAGTCGGATTCGTGTCGTACTCTAACGGCGGCCAGCCGATCGTCTATACCATCACGTTCGTGGGAGGTGGTCAGCAAACGATCATCAGCCCGCAGCCCCCTAACACCAAGGGCTTCATCGGATTCACGAGCAGCGAACCCATCGCCAATCTGAATTGGACCAGCGACATTGGCGCCATTGTCAACACTGGCATAGATGACGTCCGCATTGGAACGGTCACGTGCCCTGCCGACCTCGACGGTGATGGGATAGTTGGTGCAGCAGACCTCGCCATCCTGCTCGGCGCTTGGTCGGGCAGTGGAGTCGGCGACCTCGACGGGGGCGGATCGGTTGGTGCCGCCGACTTGGCGATTCTGCTGGGGGCGTGGGGTCCGTGTCCGTAGGTCCAGCCTAGGAAGCCCGCACATGTCGGCGTACGAGGCGGCCCGCGATAGACAGCGGGAGAGCAGGGATGACCGTGATTCACACGACCATCCCTACCGCCCCGCTGTGTGTGTGGGCTTCAGCTGCAGTCGAAGGTGTGTGGCCAATAGGCTTCCCCTCAGCAAGCCTCGCCTGACGCCGCCAAGAGTAGAGCGTCCACGCGCTGAGGCCGACGGACGGCGCGAAAGCTGCCGCGGAGAGCCTGCTGCGGTCCC
>JAWXBD010000166.1:0-10168 GCA_034439815.1 Phycisphaerae bacterium | reverse complement strand
GTGTTGTCGGCGGTTTCGCCGGCTCAATCCCCGTATTCGGCTCGTGTTGCTCGCGCCACGTGGATCGGCCGCCCTCACCGAAGCGGCGGGCTTTGATGACGTGGTGTTCCTGCCTGCGGGATCGGCCGACCTGGCTGCGGCATTACAGATGCACGGCGAAACCGCCGACAACACTCGCGGACCTCGGCCATCTGCGGTGGAGCGGATTCCGCCGGTGTCGAGCACATCTTCCGCGGCAGGACCTTCCGATGGGCGGGGGGCTGCCGATGCATGGGGAGAGACTTCACACGAACGAGCCATGCGCACCGAACGACGACCACCTTCTCGCAGTCTTCTCCAGTTCGGGCCGCCGGCGTCCGAGCCGGACACGCGCCACGATGGCAGTGAGAGTGCCCCTGCCGCCGGGAACGCCGGCGCTAACAGCGGCCGCAACGTTGTCGAGATGGTGATCGACGATGCGATCCAGGCGTTCGCGGCGCGCACAGGTCGACCGGGCGGATCGCAATCGACGCCGATCGCTTCAAAAACTGAATCAGCGGACACGGACGTTGCCCAGGCGCCGGCTGTCATCGGTGACGTCGACCTCGTCAAGGCGATTCTCGCCGGCGACGATCGAGCGCGCCTGCTCGCCCTGCGGCTCATCCGTCAAGAACTCGACGTTGATGATGTGCGGCTCGTCCCGGCCAACGAACTGTCGCACGAAGGCGTGCGCGAGACTCGTGTGCCTGTGTCAGCTGGCGATCCGACACTTGGTTTCCTCGCCTCGTCGCGGGCCTCCGCCGCACAGCTCGCGCCCTGGTGCGAATGGATCAGCCACTGGCTTCATCTTGAGCGGGAGCATGAACACCTCCGCCAGCTCGCGTGGACCGACGATCTGACTGGTGCCGGCAATCGTCGCGCATTCGAGCGCCTTGCCGAGCAGACGATCGCCGCAGCGCGCTCGGAACGTCGATCGGTCTCGCTCATGTACTTTGATCTCGACAACTTCAAGCGCTACAACGATCAGCTCGGCCATGCCGCGGGCGATGAAGTGCTGCGCGAGGTCGTCGGTCTGCTTCGTGCCGTCATTCGGCGGGGAGATCATGTGTTTCGCGTCGGCGGCGACGAGTTCGTGGTCCTGTTCACCGACGTGCGCGGGGCGCGGGTATCAAGCGGCGCAGGCACCGTCACACCCGCGTTCGAGAGCCCGTTCGAAAGCATCGAGACCATTGCACACCGCTTCCGCGAGCGCGTGTGCGAGCTTCGCTTCCCGCAGCTCGCTGCGGACGGTGCAGCCGGCCTGAGCGTCTCGGTCGGGATCGCCATGTTCCCATGGGACGGGCACGATGCGACGAGCCTGCTCAATCATGCGGATCAGCTAGCGCTGCAGAGCAAACGGGCAGGCAAGAACATGATCACGTTCGGGCCCGGAGCTCGCACGCACTGCGGAGACATGTAGGTGCCGATGTGCTGGCCTTTGTGTTCGCTCGACACCGCATGACGGAACGCACGCTCATCCTTTCGGATCTGCACCTCGGCCGGCCCGATGGCGTTCGGCGCGCCGTTGAACTCGAGCTCCTTCTTGAGCCAGGTTCCACGGTCATTCTGAACGGCGACACAGCTGAGCTGCACCACCCGGCGTACCAGACCATCGCGGAGGACGAGCTCGGCGCGCTGCAGGCCATCGCAGCCACCCGCGGCGTGCATCTCAAACTTCTGTCGGGCAACCACGATCCACTGCTGTCCGGGCAGCGCATGCTCACGCTGGCGCAGGGGCAGATATTGGTGACGCACGGCGACGCGTTTCATCCCGCCGTTGCGCCGTGGAGTGTCTCCGCGCCGGCCATGCGCCGCGCGTGGGAAGAGACCATGCGTTCGACCCCCGCAGCCCTCCGCGACAGCAGCGATACGGTATTCAACGCGGCTCGCGATGCGGCGATCGCCGAGTGGCTCGACAACGGACACGGCGCGACGCAATCGACACTCGGGCGGATTGCGGTCCGACCATGGTCGGCTGTCATGATCGCGTGGTATTGGATGCGCTATCCCCGCCTCGCCTGCCGCTTCGCTGCGAAGTACGCGCCGCAAGCGCGGATCCTCGTCGTCGGACACTCGCACCGCGCCGGACGGTGGCGCGTCGGATGCCGGACCGTTCTGAACACCGGTTCGTTTTCGTTTCCCGGGCGGCCGTGCGCCGCGATCCTGCAAGGCGACACCGTGTCGCTCTGGCCGGTCGGCCGCGCCGCACAGACACACCTTCCCCGCTATTCGCTCGCAGCGCGTCCCGTTGCGTCCGGAACGCTGCCGCGGGGCACGGCAACGCCTGCGGCCATCAGCCGAGATGAGAGCGGGCGTCCCAACGCAGCCTCGATGACGCGGCCTGCACTCAGCACTGCTGCAAGGCCGACGCCCATCGCGAGCTCCGATCCTTCGAACGCGTAAATCAGTTCCTCGGTGGCCACGTTGCCGCGCGCTCCTGGTGCGAACGGACATCCGCCGAGTCCGCCGCAACTCGCATCGAAACTGGTGATGCCGAGTTCCATCGCGCGCCATGCACACACGAGTCCCGTGCCGCGCGTGTCGTGAAGGTGCATGGTCGTCTGTGCGAGCGGAACGACTCCGTCATGTGCTTCCAGCAATCGTTCGATATCGCGCGGAACTGCGACGCCGATCGTGTCACCAAGGTCAATCTCGTCGGCGCCGATGTCCATAAGCATGCGCGAGACAGCGGCCACGTTGCGCGGCGCGATCGGTCCTTCGAACGGACACGCAATCGCGCATGACACGTACGCGCGAACGGGCCGGCCCGCAGCGCGGGCCAAGGCGACCAGTGGTCGAAATCGCTCGACGCTTTCAGCGATCGTCGCATTGATGTTCCTGCGGGCAAAGCTCTCGCTGGCCGCCGTGAACACAGCAATCTTGTCGACGTCCGCTGCAAGCGCGCGATCGAGTCCCTGCATGTTCGGCACAAGAGCCGAGTAGATCGTGCCCGGGCTGCGGCGGATGCGCCGCATCACTTCGTCGCCGTCGGCGAGTTGCGGCAACCGAGCCGGGCTCACGAAGCTGGTCGCCTCGATCTCCGGAAATCCCGCTTGGGAGAGGCTGTCGATGAACGCGACTTTGGCATCAATGCTCAGGATGTCCGGTTCGTTCTGGAGTCCGTCGCGCGGGCCCACTTCGGTGATCCGAAAGCGCGTCGCGCTCACGACACGCTCTCCTCGTCAGTGGCCGACTCGGCTGCGCGCCGAGCTTCTTCAAGTTTCGTCGCGCGATCTTCGCGCAGCATCGTGCGCACCAGCCACACGAGGAAGATGCAGAGTCCAAGCGTCATCAGGCCGCCAAGTGCGAGCAGGAGCGGCTCCAGTGTGCGAATGAATTCACCCTCCGGCTGCACCATGGGCGGTGGGGCCGACGTCTGGGTTGACGTCTGGGTTGACGTCTGGGTTGACGTCATGGCCGCTTCTCCTGGTCGGCACGGGTTCCCGCGCCGGGCAGCACAGAATGCAGCGGTCCGAGCGTCGCTTCGCATTGCTCGCCTTCCGCATTGACGATGACGAGGGTGCCCGCTTCAGCGAAGCGCGTCCGTACCATCGCGAAGGCGATCGGCGACGCGCTCAGCATCGGCGCCAGGCTGCTGCTCGTGATGGTTCCGATCTGCGCGCCCATCGCCCCGTCCTCGGTCCGCTCGAAGACCTGGCCGCCGGCCACCGGAAGCAGATCGCGGAGCGGACGGACATGGGCCAGTATCTGCTTCGGCTTGCCGAGACTCTCCATGCGCGCAACGACTTCCTGCCCGAGATAGCAGCCCTTCTTGAAGCTGACGCGATCGCGCAGCACACCGCTCTCGTGGGGCAGATTCGTCGGACCGAAATCGATGAAAAAGAGCGGCGTTCCCGCTTCGACCCGCGCGATGTTGTAGGCATGCCAGCCCATCGGACGGGCGCGCCGTCGATGCGCGTTCGGATCCTCAGCATCAAGAGGATCGCGAGCGCTCACGATCGCATTCCACACGTCGCCAACGACACGCCGCTCAACGACGATCGTCCAGCCGCGCTCGCCCAGCGTGTCGGAGCGGACGAGGACCACGGGGACTCCGGCGACCGTGGTGCGCGCCGCCTCTCCCTCCGCGGGAATGCGAGTCGCGCCGGCCAAGGCGAGGATTCGCCCGGCATTCGGACCATGCAGCTCAAGATGATGCCTTGTCGCCGTGACGTCTTCCAAAGAGACCTCCTCGCTGAACACGAACTCGCGCAGGCTCGCAACCGTTGACGCGGCGCGGCTCGCATCGAGATAGATCTCCATCACGTCGCCAAGCTCCGCAATCACGAGATCGGCCTCGATGCGTCCTTTGCGATTCAGCCAAAACGAGCGTCGGCACATTCCGTCGCTCAGCGTCTTTACATCCTGCGTCACCATGCGCTGCAGAAAGTCGCGCCGCTCGCTGCCGCTGACAACGATGGTTCCGCGCTGCGCCGCGTCAAACAGCGCTGCTCCACGGCGGATCGCGGCATACTCAGGTTCGACAGAGCCGAAGCTGCCGACGAACCCGCAGACCAGCGTGTCGTTCGTGCCCTCCGTCGGCGGCACCGCATACGGCAAGTATTCGAGCGCGACCGCGAGCCTCCTGCCCGTTGCGGCCCCGGGCCGCGCCTCAGCATTGAGCATCGGCACGCGCTCTGCTTCCGCCGCCGCGAAGCTCGCGTGGTGCGCGCGTAGTGGCGAGTCGTGCAGCATCGACCGCGCGCCGGATTCGGATCCATCGATCATGGAGCGTGGATCGTAGGGCAATCCGCTTCGTTGTCGCTACGATGTCTCCCTTTCCGGCACTCACCAATGCCTTTCGAGTTCTGATTTATGGACATTGACCTTCTTCGTCGTCTCTGTGAAATTCCTGGTATCCCCGGCCGCGAAGAGCGCGTGCGAACGCTGATCGCCAGCGAAATCAAGGGACTCTTTGACGAGACTCGGGTCGATGCGATGGGGTCGCTCGTCTGCACTCGCTCAGCCGGAGCAGTGAAGCGCGGACGCAGCCGTCCGACTCGCGTCATGATCGCGGCGCACATGGATGAGATCGGCTTCTACGTGCGGCACATCGACGAGAACGGCTTCTTGTGGCTGAATCCCGCCGGCGGATTCGATCCGCGGAACCTGTTCTCGCGGCGTGTTCTGCTCGTGACTGAGCACGGCGACTTTCACGGCGTTCTCAATCCGGGCGGCAAGCCGATCCATATTTCGACAGACGCCGAGCGCAACAAGGTGCCGGGCACGGAGGAGTTCTTTGTCGACCTTGGACGCGACGCATCCAACGTGAAGAAGATCGCCCAGGTCGGTGACTACGTCGTCATGGACGAGCCGTTTCTCGAGACTCCGCGCACGGTGGTCAGCAAGGCACTCGACAATCGCTTTGCCTGCTTCGTCGCGATCGAAGCGATGCGCCGGATCGCGAAGAGCAGAAAGCGGAAACCCGCGTGCGAGATCGTGGTGGCATTCACGACGCAGGAAGAAGTCGGACTGCGCGGTGCCACCGCTGTGGCGAACGCGGTCGGTGCCGACATCGGCATCGGGCTCGATGTGAATCTGGCATGCGATACGCCCGGCGTACCGGAATCACAGCGCGTCACGAAGCACGGACAGGGCGTCGCGATCATGATCCAGGACAGCTCCATGATCGCGGACTATGCACTTGTCACCGAACTCTGCGCCGTCGCCAAACGCCACGGCATTTCGTATCAGCGCACGGTACTGCCTCGCGGCGGTCAGGATGGCGCGGCGATTCAGCGCTCCAACGGCGGCGCGCGCGTCGCTGCGCTCGGCGCAGGAACGCGGTACATCCACACCGTCACTGAGATGATCGACAAGGGCGACCTTGAAGCAACGATTGAGCTGCTGGCGACGTGGCTTGGGACGGTCGAGTGATCAGACCTCACGCGGGGGCCGTGTCGTCTCGAGAAGCAGTGTCGCAATCGTGAGCGCCGCATCTTCGCGCGGCCGCCGTTGCAATCGCTCGCGCATGTCGCTTCGCCGGGCGGGATCCATCATGAGCGCCGCCAGCGTCTGTCCGAGCCCCTCGCAGTTCGCCTCAGCGTCGATGCGATCAAGTTCCATCGCGGCCGCCCCTTCGTCCACCAGCGGCTGCGCGTTGTATTTCTGGTGCAGATCCTTGTGATAGGGATACGGAGCAAACAGCGTCGGCACCGCGTTGATAGCTGCTTCGGCAACCGAGTTCGCCCCTGCTCTGCTCAGTGCGAGATCCGCTGCGCCCCACGCGAGTCCCATCCGATGAACGAAGGTCTTCACGACTGCGGGAACGCCTGCATCGCGATAGAGCGCTGCAAGCGCCGAACTATCGCCGTGGCCGCAGATGTGCAGGATCTGCCATCCGGCGAAGAGCTGGCGTCGGCGCGTCGCCAGCAGCGGGACGAGCTGGTTCAGGCTTGTCGCACCCTGCGACGCGCCAGTGACGAGGAGCGTGAGCAGGTTCGGCGCAAGGCCCAGTGATTCACGGCAGGAGAGTGGATCGCTCGGAGCGATGGCCATGCGGCGGATTGGCATACCGATGATCCGCTCGGCGAAGTGAGGAAGTGTCGGCGTCGGAACAGCGCTGAGCGCCCGCGACGCGCGCTTGGCCACCCATCGGTTTGCCTTTCCGGGCGTTGCATCAAGATTGACGAGAAGAACGGGCACGCCCGCGCTGCGCGCCGCGGCAACGACCGGTGCGGTGACGAAGCCGCCCAGCGCCACCACGTATCGCACATTGCCGTCGCGCAAGAGCGCCTGCGCGACGCGCCGACCCTTCCATCCGGCAAGCAGGCACTTCATCAGACGCGCCGGCTGGAGAGAGAACGGTTCGGCAGGAATCGGAACAAACTCCGCGTCGGCTTCGCGCAGCATGGCGGCATCGATCGAACGCTCCGAGCACGCGAAGATCGGGCGGCACGTCGGATCGATTGATCGCAGCCGCTCCGCAATGGCAAGCCCCGGACTGATGTGACCGCCGGTTCCTCCGCCGGCGAGGACGAATGCCGCTCCTCGACCAGATGCGGCCTGCGCCACCTGCGAATCGTTCACACCTGGAGCGGCATCAGCAGTCACCATGTGAACCAGTTCTCGAAGGCCGATAGTGGCTCAGTTCACGCCGAGGGCAGAAGGAGTGGCGTCCTCGCGTCGAATGCCGGCGCTTCGCAGATCCCTGCCTGCTGGCGCAAGGATCGACGCTCAATGGCCAGCAGAAGTCCGAGCGAGAACCCTGTCAACACCCATCCCGAACCACCGCTTGAAAGCAGTGGCAGCGCGATTCCCTTTGTCGGAGCGAGGCCGGTGACGACGGTCACGTTGATCAGCGCCTGCAGGCCGATCGTCAGCAGGATACCGAGTCCAAGGAGCTGGGAGAACATCGGGACGAGCGGCTCGACGACTCCATCGTCCCGGGTGCGGGTTCGATTGATAATGCGGAGTCCGAGATAGATCAGACCGAAGTACAGCACGAGCACTGCGAGAGCGCCCCCGATGCCCAGCTCCTCGCACACGATGGCGTAGATGAAGTCGGTCGTGTCTTCGGGCAGATAGCCGAACTTCTGCATGCTGTTGCCCAGTCCGCGACCGAAGACTCCGCCACCCGAGATCGCCGACATCGACTGAATGATGTGATAGCCGATGCCCTGGGGGTCCTCAAACGGGTTGCGCCAAGCGAGCAGTCGATTCATCCGGTACGGACTCGCGATGATCGCTGCCCATGCCCCCATCAACCCCAGCGGCAGCAGCAACGCCGCGTGCCACCAGCGGGCACCGCCGGCAATCAGCACCAGGACGCTGACGGTGAAGATCAGCGCAGCCGTGCCGAGGTCTTCGCCGCCGATCAGCGCACAGACGAGGCCGATCACGATCAGCGGCGGGACGAACCCGTAGCGGAAGCTCGTCATCACGCCGCCGCGCCGACAGCAGTGCCAGGCGATGAGGAAGACCATACCCCACTTGGCAAATTCGCTCGGCTGGAAGCCGTATTGCGGTGAGCCGATCCAGCGCGCGGAATTGTTGGCCGCGCGACCGATGCCCGGAACGTGCACGAGCAGCAGGAGCACGACCATCGCGAGCAGCAGCCATGGCACCGGCGAGAAGATTCCGCGGAGCACGTAGAGCCGCTCGACAGGGACGCAGCTGCCGAGCAGGAGCGCGAGCAGCGCGATGCCCGCCAGGATCGTGGTCCGGCCGAACAGCACGTTTTCAACGGAAATCGGTTTGTATCGTGCGCTCAGGTTCGCGAACGCCTGTTCGCTCATAGCGCCGCTGGTGACCAGCCCGGCGTCCGGCGGAACGTTCAGTCCCGCCGAGTTGACCATCACCACCCCAAAGACGAGCAGCAACAACGCGATGAAAAAGATGCCGTGACCCGCGCGCATGGACAAGAAATCGGTCTGCGGGGGGCTTGCGGCCGAAAATTGGAGGGATGAATCGACGAGCGGGGCGAACCGGCGGCGATCACATCAGCCCCCTGCGCCGGGTGTAGACCATGTACCCGCCGACGAGCACCGCGAGGACGATCG
The DNA here is from genome assembly GCA_034439815.1 of Phycisphaerae bacterium. GTDB lineage: Bacteria > Planctomycetota > Phycisphaerae > Phycisphaerales > SM1A02 > JAEUIT01. The sequence continues at coordinate 1,649 of JAWXBD010000166.1, read as the reverse complement.
CGACAACGGCAATGAAGATGATCTCACCCCAGGTGAAGTCCATCGACGAATCGTACCGGTCCATCGCGCGGGAGCGTCGGCGCGCCGACGGCCGCATGCGCATTCAACACGCGCGTGTCGCTACACTCGCCACTACCGCATCGCGATGAAGGTCTTCCTGGAAACTTTCGGCTGCCAGATGAACGAACTCGACAGCGAGCTCGTCCAAGGCCACCTGCGCTCCTTGGGCTATCGCTTCACCGACGACCCCGATGACGCCGAGATCGTCCTTTACAACACCTGCAGTGTCCGGGAGCAGGCCGAAAACAAGGCGTACAGCCGCATCGGCATCATCGGCAAGCGTAAGGCCGCCGGCGAGCATGTGATTCTGGGGGTCTTGGGCTGCATGGCCGAGCGGGACGGCGCCGACATGCTCCGCCGTTTCCCGCAGGTTGACCTGCTCTGCGGGCCTGGCGAGCTCGACAAGCTTCCGATGCTGATCGACAACGTCCGCCGTACGGAGCAGATCGGCCGGCTCGGACGCGACGGTCGAATGCCGCTGCCGATTGCGGCGACCGACAGGATGGCCCTCGCCGGAAACAAGAGTCGTCGTTCCGCCACGCTCGCCGCGGCCGAGGATTCGCTTGAGGCACTCGATCTCGGCCGGGCGTTCGATCCCCGCAGCGACGGAGCGGGACGAAGCGCGTACGTTCGAATCACGCGCGGCTGCAACAAGTTCTGCACGTATTGCGTGGTGCCGAACACGCGGGGTGCGGAAGTACATCGCCCCCCTGACCACATCGTGGAGGAGTGTCGGCGACTGGTGGAATCGGGGGTGGTCGAGGTCACCCTGCTCGGACAGACGGTCAATCACTACGTTTACGTGCACGGCGAGGCGGTCGACGGCCAAGGCCACGAACTGCCTCAAGTCGGGCCGGGCGCAGCTGCCTTCGCCAAGGGGGGTACCCATACGTGGGCAAAGGACGGGCGGCGGACGACTACGTTCGCCACGCTGCTTCGTCGCATCCACGAGGAAGTTCCCGCCTTGCAGCGGCTACGTTTCGTGACGAGCTATCCGCGCGATTTCGGGGACGACATCCTGGACGTCATGGCCGAGTCGCCCCGCATCTGCCGCTACCTGCACGTGCCGGCTCAGAGCGGATCAAACCGGATCCTGAAGCTGATGAACCGGGGCTACACGGTTGAGGAGTACCGGAGTTTCATCGACAGAGCCGTTGCGAAGCTGCCCGATGTGTGCATCGCCGGAGACGTCATCGTGGGTTTCCCCACGGAAACCGACGAGGACTTCCAGGCGACCGTCGATCTCGTTGAGTCGGTGCCGTACAAGAACAACTTCATCTTCAAGTACTCGCCCCGCCCCGGGACGGTGGCAATCAACCGCCTCGCTGACGATGTCGCAGCCGACACGAAGAAAGTGCGAAACAACGCCCTCCTGGCGGTGCAGTCCGACGTCAGCGCCCGGGTGCATGCCGGCTGGGTTGGCCGGACTGTCGAGGTCTTGGTCGAAGGCCCGAGCAAGTTCGGCGTGGAAAGCGAGGCGGAGACCACTTCGGCCGCCACTTCACTCGCCGTCGCCCATCCGGGAGGTCAACGCGTCGAGCTTCGCGTGCAGCGTTCCCGCGAAGCTCGACGCGTTGACCTCCCGGATG
>JAWXBD010000165.1:0-6477 GCA_034439815.1 Phycisphaerae bacterium | reverse complement strand
GGCTTCGAGCGTTGCCAGTCTGGGCGCAGTGCCGTCCGCGTACGGCGCCATGACCTCGGCAAGCTTCTTGAGCGGCAGTCTCGACATGTCGGCGATATCGAGTGACGCGAACGTCACCGAGAGTGCCTCGCGACGAAGGCGCTTGCCGCCGCACACGGGGCACTCGCTGCTGATCATGTAGCGCGCGACGCGCTTCTTCATCGACGGGCTTTCGGTCTTCGCGAACGTCTCAAGCACATAGCGGCGAGCGCCCGTGAACGTGCCCTGATAGCTCGGTTCCTCTTTCCGCTTGATTGCGCGTTTCACTTCGTCGCGCGTGAACCCCGCGTAGACCGGGGCGGTCGGCTGTTCGTCCGTGAAGAGGAGCCAGTCACGCTCCTTTTTCGGCAGGTCGCGCCAGGGCGTGTCCACATCGATGCCGAGCGTCGTCACGATGTCGCGCAGATTCTGGCCATGCCACGCCGGCGGCCATGCGGCGATCGCGCGGTCCCGGATGCTCTTCGAATCGTCAGGCACCATCGACGCCTCGGTCACTTCGTAGACGCGCCCGAGACCGTGACAGCGCGGGCATGCGCCTTCTGGCGTGTTTGGCGAAAAGGACTCGGCATACAGCAGCGGCTGGTTCTTCGGATACTCGCCGGCGCGCGAGTACAGCATGCGCAGCAGGTTCGACAGTGTCGTCACGCTGCCGATCGACGAGCGCGTGATCGGCGATCCGCGCTGCTGCTGCAGCGCGACTGCGGGCGGAAGTCCGGTGATGTCGTCCACCTGCGGCGTGCCGATCTGGTGGAACAGTCGGCGGGCGTACGGGGCGACCGACTCGAGATAGCGGCGCTGCGCTTCGGCGTAGAGCGTGCCGAACGCGAGCGTGGACTTCCCTGATCCCGACACACCGGTAAAGACGACAATCGCGTCGCGCGGAATGTCGACGTCGATGTTCTTGAGATTGTGTTCGCGGGCGCCGCGCACGCAGACAAAGCCCGGTCGTTCGCGAGGGAGAGCGTTCGTGGAGGAGATCACCGGGGACCAGACTATGCGTTCGCGGTCTCAGACGAGATGGAGCGGATGCTTGAGTGCGATCGGCGTTCGCCCGTCGGCGGTGTCTTCGAAATGCTCAGACGTCCCAGCACTGGAGCAGGAGCGCGAGGTCCGCGCCGTCTACCACGCCGTCACCGTCGAAGTCGCCCGCGGACGGTCCGCCCGCAGCCTCGCCCCACGCACCGAGCAGATGACCGAGATCGGCATGCGTGATCTTCCAGTCGCCTGTCAGATCGCAGTAACGCCGCAGGAAGAGCAGTTCGTCCGCGTCGTCGACGTCCGCATCGCCGTCGAAGTCGTGCTGTTCGCAGCCGGGCGCGAAGGCCGCGTCCTTGCACGCGAGGAATGCGGCGCGGTCATCGAGGCCGAGTACGCCGTCGCCCGCGCTGTCACCGAGTCGCGCGTCCGGCCAGAGCGTCCATCGGCAGTCGACGCCGTAATTGAACAGCGTGCGTGATCCGCCGCCGTTCGGCCAGCGCACGACGACGGACGCGAGCGTGCGTGCGGTGCCTGCGCCGACATGGAGGATCAGCGAGCTCTGACTCTTGTACGCCGACCCTGACTCGACTTGTCGCCACTGCAGCCCGTTGCCGTTGTCGACATCGATCTGCAGTCCGAGCGCGTTGCGGTCGGTGCCTATGCCGATCGGCCGGAACGTCACCCAGTGGCGCTCGCGCTGCGGCGATTGATTGATGTAGAGGCGAAGGTTGGCGTCGCGCGCCTGCACGAGGAGATCGACATCACCGTCGCCATCGACGTCGCCGGAAGCGTGGCAGTAGCTCTCACCGGGATCGCCGAGGCCCCACGACGCCGTCTGGTTCACCATCGGCCACGTACCGGTGTTCTCAAACATGAAGTTGTAGCGCGGCGCAGTCGCCGCCACGAACAGGTCGGTGTCGCCATCGTGATCGGGATCAAAGCAGATGCCGCCCCAGCAGGTCGCAAACGCGCCGACTCCGGCTTGGCTCGTCACGTTCGCATACGTGTTGAACGCGGCCGCCTGCAGGAGGACGTTCCCGGTCGGAACATTGGCCACGTAGATGTCGGGGCGCGAGTCGCCGCTCACGTCTCCGAAGCAGACGCCCATCGCGTCGAGCGAGATCAGCGCGTTGCTGGCGGCATCGTCATAAAACGTACCGTCGCCGTTGTTGCGGTAGAGATGATTCCATGAGAGCCCCGCGGTGCCTTTGTCGTTGCTGACATAGAGATCGAGATCGCCATCGCGATCGAGATCGCACCAGCCCGCGTGGAAGCTCGCGAAGCCGCTGTTGATTCCGAGGCTCGGCGCGACATCGACGAAGGTGCCGTTGCCAAGATTGCGAAAGAGGCGGTTCTTGATCGTGGTGCCGCCGCCCGTGCGGTTGGCGATTGACAGATCGATCCAGCCGTCGCCGTCGTAGTCTCCCCACGCGGCCCCGCCGCCCGCCGCAATTCCGGGGAGAGCCACGCCCGCTGCCGCCGTCACATCCGTGAACTGCAATCCGCCGTCGTTGCGGAAGAGCAAGAGCGGCGCGTACCACCGCGTGATGCAGAGATCGAGATCGCCGTCCGCGTCGTAGTCCCCCGCCGCGATGCCTGAAGGCTTCGAAGGCGAACCGAGCCCGCACGTCGCGGTGCGGTCGACGAAGTGTCCTGTTCCATCGTTCTCAAACAGCGCGAGCGTGGACTTCTGACCCCCGCTGCACACCATGTCTTCATCGCCATCCGCGTCGAGATCGCACAGCGCCACGCCGCACCCATATTGCCCGGGACCGCCGAATGCCCCTTCGACGACGACGTACCGCAGGCCACGCGCGAGCGCTTCATCGGTGAAGGTCGTCTGCGCGGACGCGAGAGTGGTGCACAGCGACGCCATACCCATGCATACGGCACAGCAAAGCGCACCGACGCCTCGTCTCCGGACAGATGTGCTCTCGTTCAAGATGTCCCCCCGCGTTCGCGACGACGGTCACCCCCCGCAGTGTGTCAAAGTACCGAGAACGCGCGGTACTTGATACGGATCGCGCTGTTCAGCAAAGACATTTCAGGCGGAACGCGTCTCGGAAGGAACGGCGACGTCGGCTTCGGGGACAACGAGACTGCGGAAGAAAAGCGGGCGAAGGGATTCGAACCCTCGACGTTCAGCTTGGAAGGCGGACGATATAGCGCGGAAACGTCGGCAAATCTAGGCGTTTCCGGCGCGGCGATTGAAGCCCCCAGCGGTAGTGCCAGCATCTCGACGGCGAATGAGACGGGTGCCACGTGCGACGACCCCGGCTTGGCCGCCGTGATCGCGGCGTGGGGGACCCTTGCTCCGGAGCTGCGCGGAGCGATAACGGCGATCGTAGCGGCGAGCGCGCGGGCGTCTGGATGAGTCTTGCCCAGCGAACGCATCGCTCCTCGCGGCAGGGTACTCTCCCGCTGGTCGACTTCGTGAGGGGCGAACAATGGGCCGGATGAGCCACGACGAATTGCAGGCTATGTACGCCCGAGTAGCCAAGTCTGGAGCGCGTCGTCGTTCGCCGACGGTCGCCGCGGTGTTGCTGGTTGTGACCGTCGCGGTGTGGTGCTTCGCGGGGTGGTTGGTCTGGCGAGGACTCACGGAGCAGCCGGCAAGTGCAGGCTGGCTGGCGCTCGCGTTGATCTTGGGGATCGCGGTGGGCTTCCCCTGCGCGTTCGGCGCTGTGTGGTTTGGCCTGAGGGAAGCACCAAAGGTGTCGCCACATCGCAACACTTCCGCAGCACCAGCGCGGAGCAATGCCGCCTCAGTCTTTTTTGGTCTGGCTGCGATCGTAGTGGCTCTGCTGTCAGCGCTGTCATTCCTTGAGTCGCTCTTAGAGGCTCAACTCGGTGCCAACTTCTTACTTGCTGTCCACTATGGCGTTTTGGCGCTGGTTCTGGCCGGATTCGCGTGCTGGTCGCGTCCCTAGCTGTATCGCGTGTGACCCGTTGTCCGATCGAGTGCGCGGCGGGAGGGACGCCCATGCGTCCGCCTCTCCGCGAAGCAAAAAGCGCCGGAAGCCCAAAGCGTGCGCGCACGCGTTAGACAGTCCCCCACCCCGATTCACACGAGTCGATAAGGGGGGGGTGGCGGCTCCACTGTTAGCGTCGAACGGGGGTAGTGCGCTCGCTGCGTCGTCGGACGCGGCACGTTAGCATTTGCGTGGGTAGTCGGCTGATCCCCGACGAACGGCGCGAGCGTGACCGAGACACTGACCCGTCCCCGGTCACGCTCGCCCGGCCCAACAAAGGACGGGTCAATGACTACTGACAACGCGCCACCCGACGAGCAACAGATTCGTTCGCTGGCGAGCATCGCCGCGAAGAGCAAGACGCTTGACGGCTTCATCAAGTGGCTTCACGACACCGAAGGCGCGAGGTCGCGGCCGTACCCAAACGACGCGAATCTCCTGCGGGAGAAAGCGGATTACGACTCGCGGCTGTCGCTTGCCGAGCGGGAGCCCGGTCCTCCGCGACGCTGGGCGTATCCGGTCCACTGGTTCTTGGATCGAGTCAAGTCGCGCATCGACTGGACCTCCAGCGACGAGACAACAAAAGACGGATTCTTTAAGGACCACAAGCTGATCGCTGGCCGACTCGTTGAACGCCTCGCGCGCGTCGACGAACCGACGCGACGTGAGCTGTACGCGGAGCTACTTTCCAAATTCTCGTTTCTCGTGGAACCACTGGCTGCGCATCTCCATGACGGACTGGCGAAGACTGAGGCTGAACGTCTCGCCACGGACGCGGACTACCGACCCGCGACTTGGTTCAAGAAAGGACTGGCCGCCCGGCTGCGCATGGCCGCCCGAATAGATCGGAAGTCGAAACAAGTCCGCACCCGGACGATTGACGGCGTTCGGTGCTACTCCGTTGCCGATGCGCGGCGGTGGTGGCCCGATGTCGTTCCGAACGAAGCGTAACGATGCGCAACGAAGCGCAACGATGCGCAACGCTTCAACGCGAAGGCTTGTAGCCTCACGTCTCACGTCCATGCTGTCGGCATGGAATCGATACTAATCTCGCTGGGCGAGTTGTCGGAGCGGACGGGACTTCCCGCAGCTTGGCTGAGGCGCGAAGCGGATGCGGGCCGGTTGCCTTGCATTCATGCTGGACGGCGACGCGTGTTCGAACTGACTGCGGTACTCAAGCATCTCGCCGAGCGGCAAGATCGCGAGGTGTCGCGTGACAAATGACACGAGCACGTCCCCGCTCCTCATCGATGCGAAGGCAACCAAGGCCCTGCTCGGCATTGGTGAACGTCGGCTGTGGCTCTTGACCAATTGCAAGGCGATCCCGTCGCGCAAGATCGGGGCATCGGTCCGCTACTCGCCGGCGGAACTCGCCGCGTGGGTCGCGTGCGGCTGTCCCACGGCCGCCGGTTCCGCTGACCGCGTGCGGAAGGCGGTGCGATCATGAGTCCCGTAGACGCGATCGTGACGGCTCTCCGCAAGAACGGGCACAAACCCGTCGATGCGGACGGGTTTTGGCGGTGTCGATGCCCGGCGCACTCTGACGCGAGCATGAGTCTGACCATCCGCGCGACCGAGGACGGACTCGCTCGGCTGACCTGCAATGCCGGCTGCACGGACGGCGCGGTGTTGAAGGCGATCGGACTGCAACCCCGCTATCACCCCAACGACGCGTTCGGCCGGATCGAGGGACACGGGATAGAGGCGGCGCGCGGTGTCACCGTCACCAATACCCCACCGAAATCGCCGGAGTCTGCGGGTTGTGGTGATGGTGGCGCGGGCGCTTCGCCCGCGACCCGCGCGTTGAAGTTTCCGACCGACCTGTTGCCCGACCCTATCCGTGCTTTTGTGACCGAGGGGGCGAAGGCGCTAGGTTGTGATCCGTCCTACATCGCCTTGCCCCTGCTGTCGGCGCTGGCATCGGCGATCGGCAACACCCACCGGGTCGCGTTGAAGGATGGCTGGACGGAGCCGGCGATTCTGTGGACGGCGCTCGTGGGCGAGTCGGGGACGATGAAAACGCCCGCGTTCAAGTTGGCGATGAAAGCGATTCGCAAGGCCCAAGACAAGGCGTGGAAGGAACACGAAGCGGCGACTACGGAATGGGAAGCCGAACTCCTGCGATACGAAGCGGTACTGACGGCATGGAAGCGGCAAGCGGCGAAGGGACACGGCGACGCCGGTGACCCGCCCGAGAAACCGGCCCCGCCGATCGCGCGGCGGTACGTCGTGTCCGACACCACGACCGAAGCCTTGTCCCCGATCCTGCTGGGCAACCCGCACGGCGTGCTGCTGGCCCGCGATGAACTCGCCGGGTGGTTGGGAGGGTTCGACCGCTACGCCAAGGCGGGGAAGGCGGGCGCGGACTCCGCACACTGGCTGTCGATGCACAACGGCGAAGCCATGACGATCGACCGCAAGACCGGGATACCGCCGACGATCCACGTTCCATCGGCATCGGTGAGTATCACGGGCGGGATTCAACCGG
>JAWXBD010000164.1:0-27215 GCA_034439815.1 Phycisphaerae bacterium | reverse complement strand
GCTGGCGGCGATGCTGCACAAGAAGTATGGCATCAAGTACGAGATCCTGAACGCGAAGCAGCACGATCGCGAAGCCGAGATCGTGGCCGGCGCCGGCCAGCTCGGCGCGGTGATGATCGCGACGAACATGGCCGGTCGCGGTACCGACATCAAGTTGCGCCCGGTCGAGCGCGACCAGCTGATCGAGCACTGGAAGAGGCGCAACGTCGCGCCGCGTGACGTGAAAACGGAGTGGCCCGATGAGCAGATCATCGCGAGCTGCTATCGGCACATGGCGTCGCGCGAACTTGGCAAGCCGGCGCTCGAAGGCAAGACTGACGCCGACCTCAAGCTCGAGCTGCTGCGCAAGTGGGCGAGCGAACAGCGCGTTCCTGAGAAGTCAGCGAACAAGATGCCGGAGAGCGAACTCGTTGAGTTCTTCGATTCGATCGGGTTTCCTCCACTGCATCGCCTCGCGATGTTCAAGAGCGTCGAAGAGATGGGCGGCCTGCACATCGTCGGCACGGAGCGGCACGAAAGCCGCCGCATCGACAATCAGCTGCGCGGCCGCGCCGGCCGTCAGGGCGATCAGGGATCGTCGCGGTTCTTCCTCGCACTGGATGACGAGCTCATGAAACTGTTCATGGGCAAGGCGTCACTCAATGCGATGAGCCGCTTGGGTCTTCGCGAAGGTGAGGCGATGGAACTCGGGATGCTCACGCGCACGATCGAGAAGGCCCAGCGCAAGGTCGAGGAACGAAACTTCCAGATCCGCAAGAACATCCTCGAGTACGACGAGCCGATGGAGTATCAGCGCCGCAGTTTCTATGGTCTGCGTCAGCCGATCGTCGAAGGGGCGGGCGTTCGCGACGTCACCGTCAAGTACATGAACGAGGCAGTGAAGGATTCCGCGGCCCACTATCTCGGTCGCGACTACGTGCCGGGCTGTCTCGCCGAATGGGTGCGCGACCGGTGCTCGATCGCCATCGACGCCGACCGGTTCCGCGGCAAGGATCGCGACGAGACGCATCGGCTCATCTTCACGGACTGTCTCGAAGAGAGCTCGTCGATGATTCGCGTCACCGTGGGCGAGTACATGTCAGAGGAGCTCGATCGCAGCGAATGGGACATGCAGGGCTTCGTGAACTGGGCCAAGGTCACGTTGGACGTGGAACTTGATCCGGAGCGGATGCGCACGATGTCCACGATGGAAGTCATCCGCATGCTGGAGTCGGCCGCTGAGCAGAAGTTTCAGAAGGTCGATTTCTCGCCGCTCGACACCTACCTCGCACCTGGGTACGCACAGCAGGAACTCGCGCAGTGGACGACGCGCACATTCGGCATCCCGTGCGATCAGTCGCTCTTCCAGCTCAGCGAACGGGCGTTGAAGTCCGGCGGCGACAGCAGCGTCGAGGCTGCGGCCAAGCTGCTCGAGCTCGCGCTGAATGCGTATCGCGAGCGTGAGCTTGCGTATCCGATCGAATACGCGATCGATGTGACGAGCGCGATGCTGCCGCAGAATCCGCAGGGTGCGCTCACGCAGTTCTGCTCATGGGTGAAGTCCCGGTACGAACTCGAATGGAATCCCGAAGCGCTTCCGTCGCGCGAGCCGCTGGCGCTCAAGGCGCTGCTTGTCACCGAGGCTCGTTCGTGGGACGACGCGAAGGTCGCAAAGCGTGCGGCGAAGGCAGTTGGTGTCGTCAACGGCATCACCGATCCGGATGCGCGCGGCGAAGCGATCGATCGCTGGTTCCAGGAGCAGTCATTCATTCGGCTCACTGATGCGGAAAAGAAGGAAGCCGGTGCAGACCCGCAGAAGTTTGCAGCCACGCGGATCAAGGAACTGCTGCGCACGGAGATCACGCAGTTTGAACGATGGGTGTTGCTGCAGATCCTTGACGACGCCTGGAAGGGTCATCTGCACGGCATGGACCAGATCCGCGATTCCATCGGATTCCGCGCGTTCAGCCAGAAGGATCCGCGCATCGAGTTCAAGAAGGAATCGTCGCGGCTCTACGGGGAGATGCAGGAAGGTGTGCGCGACCGCGTGACGGATCTCGTGCTGAAGGGACGACTGCCGGTTCCGCGCCCGCGCCCGCAAGTCGCTCAGCCGACCGAAGCGGAAGCAGTGCTCCCGGAGCCTGCTGCCCAGTCGGCGCAGCAGTCCGCTCCGCAGCAGGCAGCACGACCGCAGCGCCCCGCGCCGGGACCGGCGATGCCGGCCATTGCTGCAGCGGCCCAGATGGTCCGCGGCTCAGCGGAACAGGAAGCGGACCTCGCGATCGCCGAACGCGCGGGAACACCGGACGCGGCCAAGGCCGCGGGCCCTGCACGCACCGATGGCGGCATGCCTGTCGTCGGTCGCAACGAGCCGTGTCCGTGCGGCTCAGGGAAGAAGTACAAGCAGTGCCACGGCGCCAAGCAGGCGGCCGGAGCGTAGAGCGCACGACAGACATTCCGCGTACAGAGCGCACGCCCGCGAGGAACCCATGCCTCGCGGGCGTTTTCATTTCGCTGTGGCCACGCGCGCTGTCGTGCTTGACCGGGAGGAACGTTCCCTGATTCGTTAGCAAATCGAATGGCGCTCCTAGCAGTCCATGGTGAAAGTGCTTTGGTAGCGAGGGCTCCGCATGAACGTGAAGATCGAGGAGCCGAAACGAAGCCGTATCCGCAGTGATACGGCGAGTTTTGGCGACGAAGAGATTCGCGTTCAGGCTTGTCCGCAGACCAAATGACTTTCGCCACGGGCTGCTATGAATCGAGCGTTTCCGCCGGCGCCGGCACGGGCCCGCTGCTGTATCCGTGACCTCGACGGCGATGGCGCTACCCGCGGGCAGGCACATGCGCGTGCTCGCCTGCCGCGTCACGGATTCGACAGCAGCGTCCCCGCCACGTCCGCGAACGGGACAATCTTCAGTTCACGATTCTCGACTGTCCCTGAAATGCGCACCACGACCGAACTGGTCTGGAGCGCCTTGACGGCGCGATCGAGGTCGTCGAAAAACGGAAGGTTGATGTCTTTCAGCGGCCGCGCCACGCCGGCCGCCGCGCCGCGCATCGTGCTCGTCCGCCCTGCCCACATGTCGTCAATCACCAGGTTCGCGATCAGGTCGGTGCCGCGATTGAAGTAGGTGAGGCGCCGCAGCACAAGAGCGTTGCCTTCGAGACTGATCTCCGCGTCACCTGCACCCATGGGCGTGGCGCCGGCGCCGCCCAAGTGCAGCGCGCCGTAGATCAGCGAGACGGCACCGATGTTTCCGAGGTCGGACTCCGACACGTGCACCTTCGACCGCCCGTACATCCGATGCGGCGCCGCCAGGTATCCGCCCGCTGCAATCTGTCCTGCGAGGCGGCCGGGCACCGGCTCCGATCCGGGGTTCACCGACTCGATCAGCTGATCGAGGTCGATGCGGTCAAACGACGCGTGCACGCGCACGAGATAGTCCGATGCATGCTCCGTCAGTTTGCTCCACACGGTCACCGTGCCGTCAGCCAGACTGATCTGCGAGTGCTCGAGCGTGACGTGATCCCGCGCGGCATAGATGCGAAAATCACTCGGCCCAAGCACCGCCGAGTGGAAGGCCGCGTCGCGCGGCGCGACGTGCAGATCGATGCGCATCGGTCCCGGCGCCTGTGGATCGGTCACGCTCGCAAGAGTGGCTTGGCCGTCGATGGATCCTTCAAAGCCGACGATGTCCGGCCAGTATTGGCTGATGCGATCGAGCTGCAGATTCTCGAATGTGAACGTCCCTTCGCTGCTCATCAGCTTCGCGAACGGGATGGTGCCTCGACCTTTGATCGTGCCACCGAACGCGGCTGCGTTCGCCAGCTCAAACTGCACGGCGTCGCCGTCGAACGTACCGCGCACGGCGCCGGTGACGATCTCCTCGTCGCCATTCAGCAGCGTCGTCGAAAAGTCCGCACTTCCCTGCGCGGTCTTCGCCTTGGGGTGGAACCGGACCGATCCGCCGCCGCTGATACGGGCGCGAAGTCCCGAGTCATTCGATGCACCCGCTTCCGATGGAACGGCGTCTCGGCGAACAGGCCAGTCGTCCAGATCGACGGCCGCATGGATCTCGACTTTGCCGCTGTCGTATCGGAACGATCCAGTCGCGCTGCCGTCGAGATGCTGCAGGCGCACGTCGGACAACTCGACAACGCCGTCCGCGCTGCGCACGCGCCCCTTGGCTGCATCAATGTCGGAGTATCGCGTTTTGATTCCCCTGGCGGACCATTCGCCACTGAGCGTCAACTCCTCCATGCGAAACGCAGGGATCTCGATGTCGAGGTCGCCTGAGACTGTTCCGAGCGATTGCACATCCGTATGCACCGGCGCGACAACGGCATCGAGCCGCACACGGTCGAGCTCGACATGCATCTGCAATCCGTCGGCGGGCGCCAGGCGCCCGCGCGTAAGGAACGATCCACCGAAGAGCGACGCGCGCGACGTCGTGAACTGCAGTTCCTTCGAGCCGACGATCGATTCGAACGGAATCTCTGTGGAGGCGACAGCATGCTCGTTCAGGCGCAGCTCCTTGGCGCGGATCGTCCCTCGCATCTGCAGCTGCATGGGATCAAGCGAACCGGTGACGTGACTGGCCACCGTGACGCCGCCGCTGAGCTCCTTGGTGTCAAGGGCGGTGATCGTGCGCGGTGGGCCGCTGCCAGACGGCAGCGAGAGCGCCTTCATGGTCTCGGCGACGGACGCGATCGTGACGCTGATGTCGGCAGTCAATGGTGCAGTGATTTGTGTCGCATCCTCACCCGCCGCGTACTCCGCAGACGCCTCGACGCGCAACTCCGGACTCGCGAGGGCGAATCGCTCGAGCGTTGCTGTTGCACCGCGGCCCGACGCTCGGATTTCGATCGATGCCGGTTTCTCGCTGAGCCACGGCTGTTTGAACTGCTCGATGTCGGCGACGAGGTTCCATTCACTATTGGCCGTGTTCCACTCGCCATGCGCCGTGACGTCGGCTCCTGGAACCAACACTCGGGTCAGCGCGATCCGTTCGCCGTCTCGCGCGGCGGAGAGAGCGATGCCGCTCAGGTCGAACTCGCGGCCGGCGACGGTCCCCGTCAGCGCGGACAGTCGCAGGTCTCCCGTCAATGACTCGACATCGGAGCCCCGCACGCTGGCTTCACCGTGCGCCCGCCACGAGTTCTCCGCGATGCTGCCGCTGGTTTCAAACCTCGCCGATCCATGCGGTTCACCGATCAGCGGCTGCGTGAACGACGCCTTCACGGTGCCGACGTGGGTATTCGCTCGCCATCGTGCATCGAGCGCCGTCGCGCGCCGCGCGGCGTCCCACGATCCTTCGAGCTCCGCGCCGATGGCACCGCTGCGGAGGACGACACCACGTGCTTCGATCGAGCCCGCGTCCGCCTGCAACGTGCCGCTGGACACATGCAGCGCGTCGGGAAGCGCCGGGATGCGGAACTCGACGTTGTCCAGTTCGATGATGGCACCGTCGGCCGACGCATCGACCTGCATGGTGCCGCTTGCGTGGACGGTGCCGACGGGCGCGTCCAGCGGCGCATCCAGCGATGTGAGCTGCAGCCGCCCGGCAAGCGTTCCATTCGACACTGCGCCGGCCCACGCGCCGGTGGCTGCGAGCTGCTGCGGCGCACTCTCGTCAAACACATGCAGCAGCGTGCCGAGCTGCTGCAGTTCGAACGTGATCTCGTGGGCCCATGTGTCGCCGGCGACCAGCATGCCGCTGATCCTGTTGGCAGTCCCAAGGCTCGCCTTGAACTCATAGCGCGCCATGTGGCGCGTGCCGTCACACTGCAGTTCACCGATGGGGCTGACCGCGCCGTCGCGCTCCACGTCGACTGCAATCCCGCTGATCTGCAGCGCCGGCATCGGCGGTGTCGCGCGAGCGTCTCCCGCAGAACCGCCGCGCAAACGTTGGCGCTGTTCAATCATCGAAACGGCACGTGCGAAGTTCCATTCACCGCGGTCGTTTCGCCGAAGTACCGCATGCCCTTGGCGCAACGTGACCGATTGCAGATCGAGCGGAGCGCCGAAGAGGAGCGCGATGAGCGATGGGTGAACCGCTTCGACGAGCGGTGCAGTGAAGAGCGGCTGATCTTCCAGCGGCAGCGAGATTGCGACGTCGCGCAGTGTCGACGTGCCGCTCCAGGGTACATGCAGCGATGATGCGGACCAATGCAACCCCGTCTGCGCCGACAGTCGTTCAAGCACCGTGCGGCGCGGCAGATCACTGCGCAGCACGAGCTGCACCGCGATGAAGCCCATCACCAGCAGCACTGCCAATGTCAGAATGGCGCGAACGATCCACCGGCGCATTGGCTACTCCTCGATCAGGTCGGTCGGAGGAATGTCGCCGACGGTCCGTCGTCCAAGTCCAAGGAACCACCAGTCATCGCGCAGCGTGCGGCCAATGAATGGACCGGACGATGCGACGACTTCGCCGGTCTCGCGCCAATAGGCAATGAAGGCGACACTGGCGATTCCGCGCTGGTTCACGCTCTTGAGGAGCGCGAGTTCGGGGGTAGCGAGCGGTATCTCTGTGCCGCTGGAGTCGCCGCCCGCGTCGGCGCGGAGCAGGACTGAGGGGATGCCGATGAGCTGATCGGACCGGTCGATGCCGACGCCGCCGCTGCGCACCTCCAGGACGACCTGGGCCTTGTCGCGCACCGGCGCCAGCTCGACACCGCCCAGCAGCAGTTTCGCCCGCAGCTCGCTGACCACAAAGTTTGGTTCTGACGCGGCAAAATAGGCCGTGTCGACAAAGACTGAGCGGCCACGCAAGGAGTCCAGCGAGAGCTGTTCGACCGCTCGCGCGGCAGCTGTCGAAAGCAGGAACTGCTCCGTTGCGGTCCGCGCCGGATCGCTGACGCGGACCGACGACTGACAGCCCACGGAGCCCGCCACCAACATCAGGAGCGCGCAGCACCCAAGCAGGTCGAGCGCCGCGCTGCACAACAATTCCCTGCGTCGCCTCCGACAGCGGGAAGGAAGAATCGAACAACCATGAAAATGCATCGAGAACGCAGTGTATAGAACGACGCGCGTGAGGCAACCGGACCCCGCGCTATCGCCTTCAGGGAATGACCTGCAACGTGCGCAGCGGCCAGTGACGAATCACTCAGCGAGCAGCTTCGGAATGAGCTCGTTGAGCCGCGCATATGCGTCGGCGCTGCGGACGATGCCCTGCTTGTCCAGCAGAAACATCGCGGGAATGCCGCGGACATGACAGCGATCCGCGAGCACGTGCCATCCCGGTTTGCTCGCGTCAAAGAGCTGCGGCCAATCCAGCTGAGGATTCTTTGCGAGATACGACTTCAGCGCGGCAGCTGTCTTGTCACACGACACGCCGACGACGACGAATCCCTTGTCGCCAAATTGCTTCTTGAGCTCGACGACCTTGGGCAGTGATCCGACGCACGGAGCGCACCATGTCGCCCAGAAATCGATGAGGACGACTTTGCCCTGAAGTGAACGGGTTGTGAAGGTCGTGCCGTCGACGAGCTTGCCTGAAAGTGTGAGCGGGTGGCCCTCCATCGCCGTGCGCTTGAGCATCGGATCGCGCAGTGCGCGGCTACACACGTCCTGCAGCGATGTGTTCTTTGCCGCTTTCGCTGTGTCGTGCAGCTTCTGCAGTTCACCAGCCGTCAGACCTGCCGCCCCCATCATCGTCGAGAAGGTAGACATAGCCCCTGCTGCGAGTTTGGTCTTGCCTTCGAGCAGCTTGACCGTGGAGTCGACCGCTGCCTCCCGCGCTGCAGCGTCGGGCGCTGTCATGATCGCTGCGGCAGCCAACTGCACCGCGGCGGTTTCGTCACCCTCGCCCGCTGCAGTCCGGACCCTGGAGACGATCACTTCGTCGCCGAGCACGACACCGTAAAACGCGTAATCCGAGCGATACCCGGCGAGCCCCGGCTGATCCACCGCATGCGCGTCGAGCAAAGCGAGCATCGAGCGAAGCACCGGTGTCGCCTTGGGCGCGACGGCCGCACGAACCTGCGGCTCGCGCAGCGCTGACAACGAGCCAGGCATCGCGGCTTGAATCTGCCTCACGAGCTCGGTGAACTCGCCGATCACGACAGCGGCGTCCACGGGAGCTGGCTGGCTGTCCTGCGCGGTCGCCGGCGTCGGCGCGGCGTCGCGCGCATTGCACGGAACAACCGTCACCGACAATGTTGCGCCGACAACGAGCGAGAGCCGCACGGCCCCAGTGAAGTGCATAGTGAAGTGCATGATGGAGTGCATGATCGGGTGATTCAATGATCAGTGCTCGAATGGTTCGGTGGTTGCCGAGTACGCGCGACGCAGGAGAAAGCGATCAGCTTCGGCCCGCGGGAGGCCCGAGCCTGCCGCAGGACACTCCAAGGGCAGACGCTGAAGTGTCGCTCGACGCTGCGAGAACGCCAGCGCCGGATCGGGCAAGGGCGCGGAATTCTGATCGCAACGTGTGCGAAGTGCGATAAACGGACCCCAGACGTTCGCACCACCAACGCGACAACAAGCCGCGAAGCGCTCACATCGCCCACAGGTCGCTTGACCGTTTCACCGCTCCGGGTAGAATTCGCCCCTTCGTTTCGCCTCGTTAGCTCAGTTGGTAGAGCAGCTGACTCTTAATCAGCGGGTCGTAGGTTCGAGTCCTACACGGGGCATTTGTCTCCATAGAGACACTGCGACGCATCACGTCGCACTGGCACATGCCCAAGTCCGCACTACCGCGGTATTTGGGCGTTTTCGGCGTTTTCGTTTGCCTGCGTCTCGAAGCGCCGCAATTGGACATTCGTTGGCTTCGAGCCTCGCAATCCCGCTCGCAGGGGTTCGATGCGACGGCGAAGCTCAAGGTCGACGGCAAGAGCATCTGCTTTGCCGTTGAGATCCAGACGCGCAGCACCCCGCGGGTCTTCGCCGAAGCACTTTCACCACGGACTGTTAACCGGCT
This sequence comes from Phycisphaerae bacterium, assembly GCA_034439815.1. GTDB lineage: Bacteria > Planctomycetota > Phycisphaerae > Phycisphaerales > SM1A02 > JAEUIT01. The sequence continues at coordinate 18,309 of JAWXBD010000164.1, read as the reverse complement.
CCGTGCACTGACGGCGAGCACAGGCAAGTCCGCCGCGTATCTCCTCCTCGTCATGCCATATCTCGCGCCCGCGCGATTGGCTGAGCTTTGCACGATGCGAGAAGCTGAAGATCTTGCTTGAATGACGCGGCATTCGCGTGTGCCTCGCCCACGGCGGCAAGCAGACCGCTGCCCGAGGAGTCAATGGATACCACCCGCCGCTTGTTTAAGAGTCCCGATGCTGGCAACTACGCCCTGGATCAGCAGCGTCTTGTCGATGGGCTTGGTCGCGTAGCTGGTGCATCCCGCCGCGAGGCACCGGTCGCGATCTCCGCTCATCGCGTGCGCCGTGAGGGCGATGATCGGAAGGCGGCACCCCTTGCTCCTCAATGTCGCCGCCGCCGTGTACCCGTCCATTTCGGGCATCTGCATGTCCATGAGAATGACCTCGACGGGCGCGGGGCTGAGCAGCTCACCCGCCTCGTTCCCATCCACGCACATCTCGCGCAGACCAAGCAGCCCGTTGTCCGCGAGCAAGACAATTGCGCCGACCCTTCTGGGGTGAAACGCGATCAGACGCTGGTTGTCCGGACCATCCTCGACCAACAAGACCCGCACGCCCTCAAGCGCCTTGACCGCACCCGGATCGTGCACGGCATGCTCGGACTCCGGATTCACAAGTTCGTCCGCTTTCATCGCGGCGAGCTCGGCGAGCGGATCAACCATCTCCACGCCCTCGAGCGGCCCGGCGGAGACGGTGACGGAAAAGACGCTCCCGGTCCCCGGCTGCGAAACGACGGTGATGTCGCCCCCGAGCAATCCCGCCAGCCGCTTGCTGATCTGTAGCCCGAGGCCCGTGCCGCCGAAGCGACGGCGCACGGACGTGTCCGCCTGCTCGAAGGCCTCGAAGAGCCGCCCCATCTGCTCGTTGGTCATGCCGATGCCCGTGTCGCTCACCGCGATGCGCAGCAGAGCCCCTCCCGCGCCGACGGGCCCGCCGGTCTGATCCACGTCGATCGTGAGGGCCACCTCGCCCGCCTCGGTGAACTTCACGGCGTTGCCCACGAGGTTGAGCAGGATCTGCCGGAGCAGGATCGGGTCGCTCCGGATGTACCGCGGGACAAGCCCGTCGTACCGCGCCCGCAGCGTGATGTTCTTGCTCTGTGTCCGCACCCGCATCAGCGACATCACACTCTCCACCATCGGAACCACCGCCGTGGGGATGCACTCAACGTCCATCTTGCCCGCCTCGATCTTGGCGATATCGAGGATGTCGTTGATCACCGAGAGTAGATGCTCCCCGTGCCGCTTGATCGTGGCGATGTACTCGCGGAGGACCTTGGGCGCGTTGGGTGTGGCCCCGTCTTCCACCAGAAGGTCGGCAAAGCCCAAGATGGCCGTCATCGGCGTGCGGATCTCGTGGCTCATGTTCGCGAGAAACTCGCTCTTGGCCCGTGTGGCCGACTCCGCCTGCGCCAAGGACGCCTTCAGGGCCCGCTCGCTCTCCTCCAGTCGCAGCTTGTTCTCGACCATCAGGGCCTGCGCCCGCTTTTGCGCGGTGATGTCCGACTGGATCGCAATGAACTCCGTGAGTATTCCCGAGCTGTCACGAATGGGCTGGATGTCCATCGCCATCCAGTAGAGCTGGCCGGTCTTGCCCCTATTAAAGATCTCCGTCTGGCAGCCCTCGCCCTTGTCGAGCGCCTCACGGATCTTCGCTACCGTTGCGGGATCGGTCTGGTCGCACTGCAGCAGCGCGCCAGGCAACTTTCCTATCACTTCCTCGGAGCTGTACCGCGTGATGCGCGTGAAGCCCTCGTTGACCCAGGTGATCCGGCGCTGCGCGTCGGTGATGATCACGGCGTTGGTCGTGCTCTCCGCGACCATGGCTCGTCGCCGCAGGTGGTTTGTCGTTTCCAAGGCCGCCTCATGCTCGTGTTTCACAGGAACCTCCGCACCCCGGACAGATCGGTCGTGTATTCCTCTATGCGATCGATATTCGCCCACTTAAGAATACCCGCCCTCGCCAACAACCGCGTCTGGTCGCACATGCCGTCCTACGTGGCGAACGATGTCGAGCATTGGGCGCCCGTTCGCCGGCATCCCTGCCATGCGCCGAGCGAGGACAACCGCGAGCGCTGCAGCATCGATCGGGGGATCAGCCTGCCTCGCCCGTTTGTAACCGGTGACCTTCCTGAGTCGCTTCTGGATCGCCATGAACGCGATCCCTTGCAAAAGCTCTCGCCGCCGTCAGATCGTTCCCGCTCGCGCTGCCGCCCCGACGCAGGAGCGTCGTGCATCCTCGCCACGTCGCGCGGTGGCGATGGGTTGGTTCCTGCCCGTGATCTGCAGTATCGGCTTGCTCGACCTGTGCTGGACGGTGGACGCGATGGCGAGCGGCGGCATGTTCGAGTCCACTCGATAGCCTGAACACCCGTCGGGCACTGCAGCGAGGAGCAATCGATGACGGAGACACACGACCCTCGCAAGGACAGCCTTCCAGTTCCGACGAACTGCCTGCGCGATGAACTGCTGGCGTCCGACGAGGCGCTTCGCAATCACGCCGCAGACCAGATCCGCAACATCATGGTGCGCTATGCAGCGAATCTGCTGGGCGCTCACCGCGACCACGTCAACCTGAATCCGGAGAGTATCGCGGGCTCGGCGCTGACGCCGCTCGACGCGGACGCGCGAGCATGCAGCAATGACGAACATCTTCTCGCGAGACTGCGGCTGCGGGTGTGGCACACGATGCTTGATCGCAAGAAGCGGCCCGGTCACAGCGCGCAGTCACTGCTGGAGAATGCCCCCGAAACATCCGATGGACCACCGACGTCGCTCGGAGATCTCGATCTCGCCGAGGTTGATGACGAGCGTTTCGTCGTCTTCCTCGAACTCCTCGATACTGCCGCGACAAGCAAGCGTGAACGCGACCTCATCCATCTGTATGTGGTGCGGGCCCTGGGATGGAACGCGATCGCCTTGATTCTGGAAGCGAAGCCCAGCGCCCTCAAAGTCGCGCTGTCGCGGGCGCGGCCTCGACTGCTCGCTGCCGTCGCCGCCCCCCTGCGGACCACGCTCTCTGCCGAAGACTGGGCGGCGACCGATGCGATCCTCGTGAGTCGAGTCGACGTTGCGACGGCGTGCGCAGTGCTCGGACTCGACGGCGCCGCGCTGGCCACGGCATTCGAGACGCGGATCCTGCCGTTCTTTCGCGAGGCGTACGGGCCACATGGCGTCGATTGCCTGCTGCGGCTCGCAGGCTACGCGCGGCGCTGAGAGGTGGCAGCGATCGCCGCTCCCCCCCTCGCGAGACGTTGTCACACCGTCCACGCCGCCAGCAGAATCGCGAGATCCGCAGCTCCTGTCGTGCCGTCGCCGTTCAGATCTGCCCCCGCAGTGCCCCACGCGCCAAGGAGCAGCGTGAGGTCGACCGCATCGACAACGCCATTGTCATCGAGGTCTGCCGGCGAGCCGCGCGGCGCCGGTGTGAGGTGAAGCTTCCAATCGAATGACTCCGTTACCGACGGCGAAAACGAACTGGCGTTCACGGAGAGGAAGAATGAGATCGCGTACGTGCCCGGCAGGAGCACGCCATTCTCGATGCTCCCGGTGATGGGTGCGAACGACACGGGTGCAACCGTCCCCGATGTCTCGATCGTGTACGCGTATGACTCTGTGAGCAGCAGCTCCAGCGGGGCCGACTCAAACTTGGGGGTCACGGTCTGCACCGCCAGACTCACCCCACACCGTTCGCACTTCGGATCGCCAATCGTCGCACTGCCCGATCCTTCCAGATGGACGAGATAGCCGGCTCCCTCGCGCGTGATGGCACCCGCCGTGTCGACTGAACCAAACACGGGTCCGCTGCCCGTGGAACCTCCACCGCTCATCGTGTTCGCCGTGACCGTTCCGCTGGCCGCGGCGAAATTACTGCCGTTCGCGCTGAATGCAGACCCCTGCGTAAACACGTGCCCGTCGATCCAGGACGGGGCGTCTGCACGGAGCTGCCCCGCGATCACGAATGCGAGTACTGCCGAGGTGAAGACGCCGATCAGCGACCGTTGCGACATTCTGTTCCCCTTGAAAAGGCAGCGCACGCTGCGAGGTTCGATGTGGCTCGCGGGACCCTTCCGGCACACGGGAGCCACGACCCATGTTGACTGCTCGATTGCCGATGGTCAACCACCATTTTGAACCTATTGCCCACATGGAGGCCTCACGGCGCCACCGTCACGCCGAAACAGCCACGAAGTTCGATCACGTCCTCAGGGTCGTCGCAGTTCGCAATTAGTCCCTGCAACGACTTCCCAAGTGCGGCCAGCGCATCCGTGGGGGCCTTGCCAGATGCGCGCCGCATGCCTTCGCACGTCTCCCGCAGAACAACCCACGCCGCATCGCAGCGCCCGGACTGCTGCAGCGCGCCGGCCAGAAGACTCGCGGTCTGGAGCGTGTACGGGTGCGCTGGACCCCGATTGGGATCGGCGCGATAGATACCGAGCGCCTCTTCGATCACGGTTGCTGCTTCCGCCGAGCGTTCCGCTCGCATCAAAACGACGCCGAAACTCACCGCGGTGTCTGCAATGCGCCAGTGACCGCCGGGCAGCGCCGAGCGCATGCCATCGAGGGCGCGCCGATATGGATCAATCGCCTCGCTGTAGCGCTTCAGGCGCGTCAGTGCGAGCGCGATCTCCGACTCGATCTCGAAGCGGCGATCGCTCGTCTTCGGCAGCGCCGCCGCCGCGCCGTCGCGCAGCGCCACCAGCGCCGTGAGCGCCTGCTCGTACGAGTGATCCGCTTCTTTCAGCAGCTCGGTCTTGCGGGGTTCGCTTTGCGCCGCCGCGTCGACGGTGAGTCGCTTGCCCCGCTCCGTGTGAATGATCGCGCGATTGAATGCGACCTGGATCAGCGTCGAATGATCGGACGGCAGCGTCGATGACCAGCGGTCGCCGACGCTGTCATACAGCGCCTCGGCGTCGTCGAACCGACCGGACCACTTGTACACGCCCGCCAGTTCGTTCTCGATTGCCAGCAGCGTCGCATTCTCCGGCGGCAGCGAGGCGCGGAGCGTGTCGCGCGCCCGCTCAAGCACCTGCGTATCCGCCGCTTCGATCGCGCCTCGCGCCCGGAGATTCTCAAAGAGTGTTTCGGTCACTCCCTGCATGGCAGCGGCGGCCGCGAGAAGATCACGATTCGTCCTGCGCGCATTCATCCACTGCCACGTCGTGCCTGCAACGCCGGCAATAAGCGCAGCAATGAGCGCGGCTGCTGTGATGTATGGAAGGCGGTGCCGGCGGAGGTGCCGCGCGAGCCGCTCGCGGGCCGGCTCCGCGGCCGCCTCGATGAAGTCGCGATCATCGAGATAGTTCCGGATGTCCGTTCCCATCGCCGCTGCGGACGAGAACCGCCGTTCGGGCTCGAGGCGCATGGCCTTGCCGCAGACGTGGCGCACGCGTCCGTGCAGCCGCGCTTCCAAGGACTTCGGACTGATCTCGCCGCGTTGAAACGAGACTCGCGACACGGTGGCGGCGTCCATCGCGCTGAAGCGCGTGGACGGCTCCGGCCGCGGCGTGTCGCGCAGCACGGCCACCATGTCGTTCATCGCGCGCTGACGCAGTTCGTCTCGTGTCAGCGGAAGCGTCCCGGCGAGCAGTTCGTACAAGATCACACCGAGCGCGAAGATGTCAGCCCGCTGCGTCACCTCCTGCGGTTGATGGCCCGCCTGTTCCGGCGCCATGTACTCCGGCGTGCCCATCAGCTTTCCCAGATCGACGGTCAGTGTGCCGTCGGGCATGCGGATCGACCGTTCCACGGCTTTCGCGAGGCCGAAGTCAACGATCTTCGGCACGGCGACAGTCACATGGTCGTCGCTCCGTTCGACGATCAGCCGAGCCTCGTGCGCATCGACGTCCCTCGGATGCCGCCGGACTTCGGTCACCAGAATGTTGTCTGGCTTGAGATCGCGATGGATCAGACCGCGCTGGTGCGCATGCTGCACGCCTTCGCAGATCCGTGCCACCAGTTCCAGCCGCTGCTCCAGCGAAAGGCGCCGGTCGTCGCAGTAGCGCACGAGCGGCTTGCCCTCGATGTACTCCATTGCAATATACGGAAGCCCCCGCGCCGTGCCCGCGTCCAAGATCTTCGCGACGTATCGATGCTCCATGAAAGCGAGCACCTGTGCTTCTATCGCGAACCGTCGAACGCTGTCCGGATCGGTCACGCCAGGCTTCAGCACCTTGATCGCGACGTCAAGCTCGGGTGCGTCGCGCCGCGCGAGCCAGACTTCACCGAATGCCCCGGCGCCGAGCCGCTTTCGCAGCGCAAAGGGTCCGATGCGATCGCCTTTCGTCCAGTCGTACGGACCATCGGCTGCCTCGGTCGAAGGTGGCGGTTTCGCCGCGGTCGACCCGGCATGAAAGGCCGCGCTCGCCGCCGCTGCGCCGGTGAGATCATCGGGTGGCGTCGCCAATCGATCGATCATCGCATGAAATGCTGCGCCGAGCCTGGCTTTGAGCGCGGCGGGCGCCGCGCGATCGAGACCGAGTTCAAGACCGAGCAGGAAGTCCGCGAGCGGCGACTCGGGATGCGTGAGTGTCGGCAGCCGCGCGCGGTAATGCTCGAAGGACGAGGGGAGCTCACGCCGGCGGCGCTCAAGCGCGTCGAAGCGCACGACGGCGACGAGCCGCGCGGCGTCGGAACGCACAGCCTCCGTGAGACAGGCCGCGATATCAGGTTCCGGCGGCGCGGCAGTCCAGGCCGCGCGCAGCAGTTCGATCTCGGGCTTGGGCTCGGGCTGGGGCTCGGAAGCGCGTGCGTTGAGTGAGGCCGAATTGCCAGGTTCCATCGCGAACGTCCCTTCCAAGCGTCGCAGGATACTCATGTCCCAATGACGCGGGTCCCGAGGCTCAGGCCTGTCGGAGGAGCGAGCGAGACCTCGGGGCGGTTACATGAAGCCGCGCAGTCAGATCGTGTGCATTCGTGGCCAGGCCGGCTTGGGCGGCTGAGTGGCTTGGGAACGCGGGCTGCACGGTAACCGCGCAGGTGCCGAGCGATGTTCGGAGCGCGTGAAAGGACACCCTTTATGAATAGGTCGAATTCTCTGTAACGGCTTTCGGGCGCCAATCGCTTTGAACCACGGAGACGGGCGCACGCGCCCAATGTCGTACGGACTGGCTCCGTTGGAATCCGTGCATACGACGGCCGACAACGGACCGCAGAACGATGTGACTCGAACGAATCACTGAATCGTTGAAAAGAGTTCAGACAGCTGTGCGGCTGTCTGACGTGGACGCGCCGCGAAGGCGCGTGCCGCAGGAAGCAGCGTGTCGCTGCACAGGCATCGGCGCTTCTGCCGAGCCTGATCAACAGAGTGCGGGCAACTCAAACTCGGAGGAGTATGGTCATGAACATTCCATCAGCGGTGGTGCTTTGGAAATTCGGCGGCGTCGGCGCGGACCTCAGGTCAGAGAACAACTATCAGAACAACAAGGGATACCGGCTGAAGTGCACGGCGAACAACAAATACCTCGTGTGGGACAAGGGTCATCTCAGCGTGAACCTCGCGTTCAGCAACGAGGCGCAGCACAAGTATCACTTTCATCTGCCCGACGGAAAGGAGCGCGTGATTCGCTCCGGCGAGACCGTAGCGATGGCGATCGGGAGCGGTGAGGCCTATCTGTACTACGGGCACCAGAAGATCGGCATCAATCTCAAGTGGAGCACCAAGCCGGTGTACCAGTGGCGCATCTACGGCGCGGATGGAAAGGCCGGCGTGCCGCTCAAGACTGGCACCACCTACGCCCTGCTCAACGAAGCTGTCGAGCCGGATCCGGACTTCATGATCCACATGAACAAGTATCTCCCGGGCATCGTTCCGCTCGGCTGGACATCGACCAAGGACTGGCTGGAAGAGCTGGCGAACCGAGTGGCGCGCGAGGCCGCCAAGAAGGCCGTCCAAGCGCTGATGACAGCCTGATGTCGGTCGAGGACTGAACGTTTGAAAGGGGTGGCGGGCGATAGGGTCCGCCACCCCCACCTTGTCTCGTTGATTTGCCGGAACTTGAACCATGCCAACCGCACTCAAAAAAAATGACTCGCGGACGACGCTCGTGAAGCGACTGCAGCGCGCACTTCTGGACGCAGGACTCGGATCCGAACTCGGCGCGAATCCGGTCGACGGAAAATATGGCGCTGGAACCGAGCGTGCAGTCAGAAACTTCCAGCGATCTCATGGTCGTGAATGTCAAGAACTTTGCAGAGATGCACGGCCACCTCGCGCGGATGCTGGAGGCGCAGATCGATAAAGTGGCATGGAGCGAGGCGCTTCGCGCGGCCGTCGCACAGAGCAGCGATCCCAACGCATACAGAACGTCGCTGGAGAGCCACGCGCGGGCATTGAGCGACTCCCGGAGCTGGCTCATCGATCTGCTGTTCCACAAGTTCCTGCTCGAGACTGCTGAGCTGTGGATCAGACTCGGTGCACGGCTGGACATGCTCAACCCGGCAGGGTGTGTCGACGTGGTCTTCGAATACGGACGACACTCCCTGGTCGGTCAAGGCGATCAAGATCAATGGTGCGTCGCACGGCATGTGCTCGACCGAGAAGGATCGAGTCAACGCCGATCTGCTGACGTTCCTGCGGTCGTGATGCGGCATGCCAGCGGCGCAGCGCCTTCGCGACGTGCTCCGTTGCGACGGTCGCCAGGGCGACCAGTTCCGCGCGGAGCCATCGGCACGCATCCGCGCGAGGGAATGGCGCAGATCTGACGGGTAACGCCTGCTTGCACCGGGACTTGTGGCGATGGCTCGCGAGCGGTCGTCGCAATCGCCCGCGCCCGACGCGTGTGGCAATCTTCCCGGCATGGGGCAATTCGGGCGATCTCCGCGCGCGTCGCACGCGCCAGCGCGCCATCATCTCCGCATCATGAGCTCCCGCCGCAATCATTCGCGACCAACGGAAGCGGAAATCGACGATGCGCTCGCTGGGACATTTCCCGCGAGCGATCCGCCGGCGTGGTCGGTGGATTCAAACGGAACTCTTTCGCCTGGAAGTCCGTCGCACAGTGATATCAAGAGCGAGGTTGTCATGGCTGAGCCTGTCCTGCTCCCCTGTTCTGCGTGCGGCGCCACCAATCGCATTCCTCTGGCCAAGATCCACGAGGGACTGACACCCCGCTGCGGCCGTTGCAAGGCGCCGCTGCACGTCGATCACGCACCGGTGATTGTGACGGACGACACGTTCGCGGCCCAGGTCGAGCACTTCCCGCTGCCGGTGATCGTCGATCTGTGGGCGCCATGGTGCGAGCCGTGCCGCATGATTGCGCCAGCAGTTGACGCTCTGTCCGAGGAAATGGCCGGCCTTGTGCGTTTCGTCAAACTCAATATTGACGAGAACCAGGCAACGGCCGCCCGCTTCAACGTGCGAAGCATTCCCACGCTTCTCGTCCTGAGCGGCGGCCGTGAAATTGACCGCATTGTCGGCGTGAAACCCCAGCCGGAAATTCGGCGCCGCGTCGAGCAGATCATCAGCCGGGCATCGGAACAGACCCCCGGAACAGCCCGCTGAAGGGCGCGCGGCGTCTTCGTGCATCGGTGACTCTGCCCGTTACGCTATCCGTTGATCAACGGCGGGCGTTGCCATTGAACCCGATCTGTCCGGAGGAGGCGTGATCGCAGACACTCCGATCGACAAGTCTGTGCTCCTGGTGATCGCGCTTGGTGCGGTGGTGTTTATCACACTCGTCCTGGCGCTCTCCATGCGGCGGGCCGAGCTCGTGGCGCGAGCGCCGTCCATCGAGCTCGACAGCGGAACGCCGGCCGGCTTGCGGTCCATCGCGGAAACCGCGAACCTGATCGTCGGACGAATCGACGCGAGCGGCCGCTTCCAATGGATCAGCCCCAACGTGCAGTCGATCCTCGGGGTGTCGTCGCAGGATCTGGTCAGCGGCCGACGATCGTTTCATGAGTTCGTGCACGAGGACGACCGGCCGAGTCTCGCCGCCGCGGGAGGCCGCCGCCGGCAAGGGGGCCGCGACCGAGTCGAGTTCCAGTACCGGCTGCGGGTGCCGGACGGAACGTGGCGCTGGTTTCACGAACGGCAAGGGCCCGTGCAGAGCAGCGGCGGTGTACCGGTGCTCTGGGAAATTGTCGCCGTCGATCTCACCGACCGTCGCCGCGCCGGCGAACAGCAGCGGCAGGCGCTCGCGCTCCAGCAGCTTTCGACGCGTGTCCTCGAGAGTTTCCTGCAGATCGAAGATCTCGACACGACGATCGGCGAAGCGCTCAATGTGGTCGGCGAGTTCTTCGGAGTCGCCCGCGCGTCGTACTTCCTCGTTGAAGGGCAGCAGGAAGGCGTGCGGCTCGTCTCCGAGTGGGTGGCGCCCGGTGTGCCAAGCGCGATGGACCGCCGACGCAATGTGCCGATGGACGTCGCGCGGTGGTGGGCGCGAGCCTTGGCCGGCGGCGCGCCGCTGATTGTCGTGCGCGACGACGATTCGCACAGCCGACCAGACCTCGTGGCGCGCCTCAATCCCGAGGTGCAGTCGATTCTGTGCATCCCGATCATCACCGGAGGGGGCACCGCCGGGCCGGGCGAAACGTCGCGCGGCGGACTGCGGGCGGCGATCCTCGTCGAAGATCTGGAGAAGCCGCGCCGCTGGAAAACGGAAGAGATCGCGACCCTGCAGACGCTCGGATTCGCCGTGGCCCGCGGCCTTGAACAGCGCGACAGTGTCGATGCAGCGACGCGATTCATGGCGCTGCAGCGGAAACTCGAGCGCAGTGAGCTCGTGACGCAGCTGACGAGCGGCATCGCCCACGACTTCAACAACATTCTGTTCGCCATCTCGGGGCACGTTGAACTCCTGCGCCAGCGCACGATGGACGACGTGACGCGCGCCTCCCTCGTTGACATCGAAGGTGTCATCAGCGGTGCGAACGGCTTCGTCAGCGGAATTCTGCATGCGCATCGCGGCGAGTTCGAATCGCCGGCGCCGACAGCGCTTGCTGACGAGCTCGAGGCCGCGACCAATCTTGCTGTCCGGCTCATGCCGCGCGGTGTGCAGGTCGAGACCGATCTCGGTGCCGCGCACTCCTGTGTGGCGCGATCCACGGCGCAGGGGCTGCGGCAGCTCATTTTGAATCTCGTGGTCAACGCCCGCGATGCGGTGAAGGGGCGCGGCGTGATCCGACTCAGCTGTCGCGTCGAGGACTGCGCGGATCTTGGACTGTGCGCGGTCATCGTCGTCGAAGACAGCGGTCCCGGCATTCCGCCCGAGCTGCACGATCGCGTGCTGCAGCCATTTTTTACGACGAAGGGCAAGGCCGGCACCGGATTGGGGCTCTCGATCTGCCAGCGCGTCGTGCAGGAAAGCGGCGGACGCCTGCGCCTCGGTCAGTCGCCGGCGCTGGGCGGACTGCGCGTTTCCGCGTCGCTCCCCCTCTGCACCGATGATGCGGACATCGCCCGCGCGCGTCCCGTCGTGTCAGCGTCGATCGTGAACGTCGACATTGGCGACGAGCGGCTGCCGGAGATCGGCCACCTCCTGCTGGTCGAAGATGATCCCGCGGTCCGCGATGTGCTGACCGCTGCATTCACGTCGCTCGACATCGACGTGATTGCGCGCGGCGACGCCCGCGACGTGTGCGCGATCGTGATCGAGGGCCCGTTGCCGATCGACCTGCTCGTCATGGACATCGACCTGCCGGAGATCACGGGCGTCCAATGCCTCGCGCAGCTCCGCGCTCAGGGCTGCATGCTCCCGTGCCTCTTTGTGACCGGCGGACTCACCGAAGTCGACGGATCACTCGCCCCGTGCCGCGTCCTGCGCAAGCCGTTCCGGCTCGATGCGCTCATGGGCGCGTGCCGCGCGGTGCTGGATGACGCGCCGCGCATCCCACAGGCGTAACGCGACGGCGCAGGGTGTTCAGGCCAGCAGACGAGTCATCGCGCGGGCCACATCGCACAGCGGTTCCGGCCACGCATCCTGATCGACGAGCGTCCGCTGCGAGTGTTCCCACGCGTGCGTCGCGTCGCCGTCTCGTGACGGCCGCACGTCGATCCGGTGGATCACCTCCCACGACAGCGCGCCCGGGTCGTACAGAAGCGCGACGGCGACCGGCGGCGACGCCGCTTCAAAGTCGGTCTCTTCGCGCAGCTCGCGAAGAACGCAGGTTGCCGGCGCGTCGTCGGGCTCGAGGCCTCCGCCGGGGACGAACTCCCACTGATCGGGATAGAACGCCACCGATGCCGACCGCTTCGCCATGAGGTAGCGGGTTTCGTAGCGGCAGAGCGCCTTCGCGCCGAGCGCGCGGACGCCACAGTCAAAGCCGTCTCGTTGCACCGCGTAAAAACGGTACGACGTCGGTGCCACATGGATGGTCACGCCGCCATGACCGTTGCGATGGACGCCGAGAACGTGCAGGATCGAGCCGTCAAAAAACCGCGGGTTGGCGGCGCGCAGCACCTGCCACCGTCGATCGACCTCGGCGAGCGCGACGCGCGGCACGAACAGATCGCTGACCCGCACGAGGCTCGGCGGCCGGCGCAGACGGATCGTGCGGGCAGCGGCCGCTGTCGGATCGAACCCGTTTGAGCTCTTTGACCTGTTGGTCATGGCTCGCATTGTGCGCGCGGGGCCGCATCGACGCCGAGGCATTTCAGGTATGGTGCTGCGGCAACGGAGATCCCGCATGACTACAGCAGCTGTGGACGCAACGACCACTGACCGTCATCCGCCCGGCCTGTTCCTTCTGTTCTTTGTGGAGATGTGGGAGCGCTTCTCGTTCTACGGGATGCGGGCGCTGCTCGTTTTCTATCTAACGAAGGGCTTCCTGCAGGCGTCGGATGCGGAGGCGTACGGCATCTACGGCGCGTACGGCGCGCTGGTCTGGGCGACGCCGTTCATCGGCGGCATCATCGCGGACAAGATTCTCGGCCTGCGGCTATCGATCATTCTCGGCGGCCTGCTGATGGCGGCCGGTCACTTGGTCATGATCGTCGAGACGCCGGTCGGGCTGTACACCGCGCTCGCCCTGCTCATCGTCGGCAACGGCTTCTTCAAGCCGAACATTTCGACGATGGTGGGCGCCCTGTATCCGCAGACGAGTCCGCGCCGCGACTCGGGTTTCACGATCTTCTATATGGGCATCAATCTGGGTGCCGCGCTGGCGCCGCTGGTGTGCGGATATATCGGGGAAACGTACGGCTGGCACTATGGGTTCGGTCTCGCGACGATCGGCATGCTCGTGGGTGTCGCGACATTCGTGGTCCCTTCGACCGTTTCGCGCTTCCTGATTCTCGCGACGGCTCTCGGCGCTGCCGCAGTCATGGTCGTGAGCACCAAAGACGATCGACTCCAGTTCCTGCTCAATGCGCCGGTCGCCATCGCGCTGCTCGTGGCCGCCGGGATCGCCGCGTACAAGCTGTCCGGCGGGGGAATCCCCGCGGAGATCGGGAGGCCACCGATGCCCGGCAGCGCGAGCCCGGTCTGCGGGCGCTGCGGCTACGCTCGAGTGGGGCTGCGTCCTGATGCGGTGTGTCCGGAGTGCTCGACGCCGTATCGCGCGCCTACGGAATCGCTACTCAAGATGTCGCCGCTGGTGCGCTTCCTGGTGGTCACCATCGGCACGCTGGCGGTCGTCCCAGGTATCGCGCTGCTCGTAAGCCGCAACGAGGCTGCCGGCTACGTGCTGATCGCATTCGGTGTCGTGAGCCTTGTGTACCTGGTCTGGGGAATGGTGACGTCGACCAAGATCGAGCGCGAGCGCCTAGGTGTCGTGTTCGTCCTGCTGTTCTTCACGATGCTGTTCTGGGCGATCTTCGAGCAGGCCGGCAGCAGCGTGAACAACTTCACCGACCGCAACGTCGATCGCGTCGTCAGCGACACCCAGATCGTCGCAGGCCAGACCTACAGCGATGTGATCGTGACCCAGGAGTTCTATGGGCAGACCATCAACGGGACGCGCTGGGAACTTGCTGACATCGAACGCGTGCAGAAGGAACGAATCGACGCGCTGACCGCTGACCCCGACACGACACTCGGAACCGTGACGTTCACGGCAACGCCGGAGAACGAACTCCTCGGTGTCGGCGGCAACGAACTCAAGGCCTCGGTGTTCCAGGCCGTCAATCCGATCTACATCCTGCTATTTGGCCTGGGGTTCTCCGCGCTGTGGGGCTACCTCGGCCGCCTCAACAAGGATCCGAGCGCCCCGTTCAAGTTCGGGCTCGGCCTGATTCAGCTTGGCCTCGGATTCGGCGTGCTCTGGTACGGCGCGAAGCACTCGGACAGCGGCGGCATGGTGGCGATGCAGTTCCTCCTCCTCAGCTACGCGCTGCAGACGACCGGCGAGCTTTGCCTCTCCCCAGTCGGCCTGTCGCTCGTTACGAAGCTGTCGCCGACACGAATGGCGAGCGCCGTGATGGGAACGTGGTTCCTCGCGACGGCGTTCTCGCACTATCTCGCCGGCTTCATCGCAAAGCTCACGAGCGGCGCAGGAAGCGAGGTCCCCGGCGCGGCGACACCGCCGCCGTGGGAGACCGTCCACACGTACGGCACTGTCTTCGGCCAGCTCGGCATCGTCGCGATCGCTGCAGGTTTTGTGCTGTTCGCGCTGACGCCGCTGCTGCGGAAGTGGATGCATCTGAGTCCGGACGTGACGGCGCGCGCTGGTCACTGACTGCGACGGGTTCAGTCAGGCCCGTTTCACGAACCTCCCGCGCTCCGGATCCTTCTCTACGCCCGGGAACGCGAGCAGTCGATTGCCGCGTCGCGCGCGGCGCGTTACCGTGGCATCGACGCTCAGCAAGTTCTCGCGCTACGCGATACGGCGGGTGTTCCGGAGAGTGCGCATGACATGGCATCGACCGCTCGCGGCGATTTGCATCGTGGGCTGCCTCGCCGTCTCCGGCTACTCCGTCGCGAGCGCCACGTGGTTCGGGGAGTGCGCGCGTGATCTCGCGAAGGAACGCGGGGCGAAGTACTGGGTGATGCTCGATTCGGAGCGCGGGAGTGGACTCGATGTCTTTGGATTCACCGATCGCACCGATGTCGATCCGCAGACCTTCTTCGACCTTGACCTTCCATTGGCAACGAAGCTGCGATTTCAATCGGTTGCCGCCTGGGATGACCTGAAGAACGCGTCCCAGACGGATCCCACGAAGACGGGTTTGGGAATGGACGTTCAGCGAGCGCTTGTCGCGTTCCGCCGCGCGCACGGAGCTTGGCCCAAGTCACCCATCGAGGCGATCGACGCGTTCGTGGTCGAGCCCGACTTCTCCGGCTCCGGCCTCGACTTCACGATGATGATCGGCGGCGGCAACACGCTCGACTCGGTGCCATTGGGCTTCTCACTGTTGGACGCGGCCCAAGGTCATCTCTCAACCAGTGAAGGCGCCGTTCGATTGCGCGAGCGCACTGATCAAGCGGCGCCATTTCGAGCGGGCGCGACCGTCTTCGTCGATCCGATCTCGCAACCAAACAAGGGCGCGTGGCTCGCGATCGTGGAGATGGGCCCGATGTTCGGCGGTGGCTTCACAGTGGTTCAGGTCGACGAGCCGTCCAGAGCTATTCCCGCCGCGGAATTCCCGG
This sequence comes from Phycisphaerae bacterium, assembly GCA_034439815.1. Lineage (GTDB taxonomy): Bacteria > Planctomycetota > Phycisphaerae > Phycisphaerales > SM1A02 > JAEUIT01. The sequence continues at coordinate 2,740 of JAWXBD010000164.1, read as the reverse complement.
CGATGCTTGCGGAGGAGAATCGACGCCGAGTCGCGGCGAGCGAAACGCCGATTCCAGAGCTGAGCAGCGTGACGGATCTCCTCAAGAAGGCGGGATGACTTCAACAACAGCAAAGGTCGGCGCGCAAGGTCACGCCAAGCGCTCCTGCATCAGCCTCTGTGTTGAATCCCTTCTCTCGCCACGGACTGCCAAAGGGGCGCTGTAGTGTTAGAGCGTTGCCGCATTGACTCGCACACGTGTCGCGGGCATCATCAGCCATCGCGTCCTTCGGTCTGCTGTCCCGCGCCCCGTTTCGGTGCCCCGGAGATCCTGTGCATGGCGGTGCCTTCGCTCGTGACCTCGGCCCTTGCAACTGTTCCTGCCGTGCCGGCCGCAGACGGCGTGACGCCTTCCGTGCTGCTCACGTACATCCAGGACGGCGGCATCGTCAGTTACCTGCTCATCGGGCTGTCGATCCTCGCGCTGACGATTGCGATCCGCAACGCAATCGTGTTTCGCTACCGGATGTTCGCACCGCCGCGCGTAATGCAGGCGCTCGAGGGACTGCTCGCGTCCGGTCGCATCGACAGCGCCCAGGACTTCTGCGAACACCCGTCCAACCGCTCGTTCATCACCACCGTGCTGGCCGAAGCCTTCCGCCGCACCAGTGGCAGCGCACCGGCCGAATTCCGCGCGACCGTCGAGGACGTGGCGCAGGCGGAAGCGGATGAAGTGCACCGCATGAACGACGGCCTCGGCATCATCGCGGCGATCGGACCGATGCTCGGCCTGCTCGGAACCGTCTTTGGGATGATCGGTGCTTTCCGAACCATCGGTGCACTCGAAGGCGCCGCTCGCTCGAATCAGCTCGCGACGTTTATGTCGATGGCGCTCGTGAACACCGCGGAGGGGCTGATCGTCGCGATTCCCAGCACGATCGCATTCGCGCTCTTTCGCCGGAAGATTGACCGAATCCTCAAGCGCGTGAGTCGTGACCTCGAGCGCTTCGCGGCATACGTTGTCGACAGCGGAGCGGCTCAGAGCGTTCGGGCGGAGACGCTTGCTCAGCCTGTTGCACAGCGCGCTCCCGCGGCCGCTGGTTCGTCAGGTCCGCGCACGTGAATCTCGCACGATCCCAATACGCCAAGGAAGCGACGTTTGATCTGACGCCGATGATCGATGTCGTCCTGCTGCTCATCGTCTTCTTCTGCCTCACGGCGCAGTTCAACGACACGCAGCGGCGCCCGGTCGATCTTCCGCGCGAGGCAGGCGATGCGCGCGTTTCCGTCGCGCCGGCATCCATGGTGATTGATCTCGATGTCCAAGGAGGGATGACAGTCGCCGGTCAACCATGCGACGAGGCCGCGCTTGCTGATCTGCTCGCGCGACAGACCCGCACAAGCAAACCCGGCGCGCCGGCAATCGAAATTCTGATCCGCGCGGACCGGCACTGCCGTACCGCGCATCTCAGCGAAGTGGGGCGCATCCTCGCGAACGCCGGCGTGCATCACTGGAAGCTGGCGACAGCCGGATCGTCATGAACCGCGTTCGCGCGAATAGCTGTTGAATCCCATGCACCTCACCCGTCGCCCGCGTCACTACCGCCTGAATCCGGAATCCATCCGGCTGCCGCTCATCGCGCTGATCGATGTGGTGCTGTTTCTGCTGCTGTACTTCGTCATGTCGACGTCGTATGAGGCCGAGGAGCGCGAGCTCGGCACGACACTGGCGACGGAAGGCGCGTCGGGATCGACGATCACGCCAGAGGTGGTCACGATCCTCTGGTCCGACGGATCGGCGCGCTATCGCATCGATGCGCTCGAGTATGCGGATCGTGCATCGCTCACGGTGGCGCTGCGGGCGCTCCCCGTGGATACCGGTCTCGTGATCAGCGCGGCGGCCGATGCTCCGGTCCAAGTGACCGCCGGCGCGGTGCAGGCCGGACGCGACGCTGGATTCACCAGGATCAGTTTCAAAGTGGCCCCGCCGGCCCCGATGCCCGCGGTTCCGTGAGGGATGTCAGGACGGCTTCTTCGGGATGACGAGCTTCATGCCGACCCTGAGGTTGGCAGGGTCTTGGCCGAGGACTCGCGTGTTGGCGTCGAAGATGGCGTCCCAGTCGATGTCGTTGTTGTAGTACCTTCGCGAAAGCCCGATCAGCGTGTCGCCGGCGACAACCGTGTGGATCGAGCCTCCCGCCGGTGCCAAGGGCGTCGCTGGCGCGGGAGCGCTCGGCGCGGCCGGCTTCGGAACCGTGACGGACGGCGCCGCGGGCGCTGGCGGGATCGCGAGCTTCATTCCGATTTTCATATGCTCGGGATCGACCAAAGGGTTCGCCTTCGAGATCACCGTCCACTTGCTCGCGTCGCCGTAAAAGTTCGCGGCGATCGAACTCATCGTCTCGCCTTTGGCCACGGTGTGCTCGCGGTTGCCGGCCGTCGACGCCGGTCGGACCGGGGTCGGGCTTGGCGTACTCACTGCGGGAGTCACCGGTCGCGGCACGGTCTCGGGAGCCGTGCCCGGCCGGATGCCCGGCCGGATGCCCGGCTGGATGCCCGGCTGCGAAATTGGCTGAATCGGCGGCTGCTCGTGCAGAGGCAGAGTCGATGGCGAGCTGTCGCCCTTCCCGAGGCTTGGCGCTGGAGCGTCGGGATTGACGGCGGGCCGCTCCGCGGAGCGGCCGTTGTCGGCGAGCGGATCCGTCACTGGTCGGGTGACTGGCTTGGGGCCTTCGGCCGCTGGATTCGAGCTCGGCTGGATC
>JAWXBD010000163.1:0-7820 GCA_034439815.1 Phycisphaerae bacterium | reverse complement strand
GCGGCCGAGCGCTCGGCCGCGGCTCAGCCGCCGTCCATCGAGATCCGTGACGAGCAGACCCATCCGGCGCTTGCCCCATCTCGCAGGAAGCCGCATGCTTGTCCGCGATACGGTCCGCCAAACAAAAACTGAGCGCCTGAAAAATAGTTCAGCAGCGCGCCCGCGAGCACCAAGGGAATGAGATACGCGGTGATGAGCAGATCATCGAAACCGAAGGCGGCGCAGCGCACCCATAGCCCGGCAGGACGCGGCGCTTCAGTGCTCATCCGTGATCCTGTCGCGAAGTGCTGGCCCTCACCAATGTCGTGCGGTCAGCAAACGCCTGGCTCCTCGGCGCGGTGTATGGCCGAGACGCGTGGGACTCCTGGCTTGAGGAGGTCGCGGAGAGCGAGAACGGATGGATCTCGATCCTCGGCCACCTCGCGCGCCTGGCCGTCTGGACGTCGCGCCGCGTTCTCTGGGTGCTCGCCCATCTCGGCATGGTGGTGACGGCGGCGCTGCTTCGCCAAATGGAGTACGACGCTGACCGGGCCGAGGCCGCCATCGCCGGAAGCGCCGCGTTCGAGTCCGCGATGACGTCATTGCACCGCATCTCGTATGGCGCCGCCCAAGCGAGTCGCCGCATGAGTGAATCGGTGCGCTTGAAGCAGCTCCCGGACGACATTCCGACGCTCATCGACGCCGAGGGGCGACGGCTCGGCGAGAAGGACCTGGCTGCACTCACGAAGCGGGCCCTGAGCTCTGCCTTCATCCCGCCATTCGGCCGGCGCTCAAGCAAGGCGATTCGATCGCCGCGATGGCAGCGCGATTGCCATCGGCGCTCGCCGTACTTGCTGAAGCACATCGCTCGCTCGTTGCGATGCATCTGTCCTACTGCAAGTTCGAGATTCTGCTGCAGCGCGCCGCCAGCAAGATCAACAACGAGCGGTTCACGGAGGCGCTGACCGCAGCAGCCCGCGATCTGCACAAGCAGCTCATACATGTACGCGAGTGCCTGCGCGGTGAGACGTATCCGCTTGACACGTCAGGCGCCGCAACGACACTCGCCGATGTCGTCGTCGGGCTTGTCCCCGGCGCGATGGACTTCGCCGGCCTAATGCTCTGCGGCAACCGAACGCTGGCGCAGGAATCCGAAGTGCGGGCGCGAATCGCCGGTCGCATCGCGCTGGCGGCGGAGGCCGTCGAGCGCGTGGTACTGCCGGCGCGGCGGTGAAGAGCGCGTCTGCTCACCCATTCCAGTTCGCGAGCAGAAATCTGCGGGCGACTGGATCTGCGCGCTACGTCTTCACCATCCCGAGCCGCCCCATCGCTATCGGCAGCAGCACCGCCGCCGGGAGGAACACGCTCACCGCCGGCGGCAGTCCCGGCAGGTCGACCGTCATCGCGACGAGTGACCCAAGCGTGCCCGGCACCGCGAACGCCGCGCACAGGATCGACTGGCGCAGCAGGTTCGCCGGTTCGCGCAGCAGAAAGAACGGAATGGCCGCGATGAGCACGAGAATGTTGACGAGGATGCTGCCGAGGCGGAGATAGGTCAGGCGGCTCAGCATGCCGGGATCAACGCCGCCTTCTTCGCGCATTTCGCGCAGCTGCCGCAGCGACAGCATCTGCGCGTATTGCGCGTACCGCCGGATTGTCAGGGCCCGCGGCGAAAGATCGGTCGAGACAAACGCCGCCGCCGCAGTCGTGCCTTCACTCACCGTGGTGCCGTTGGCATCGAGGGTGCGACCGGTCGATCGCGTTCCCTGGTCCATGTCGTACCGCACCAGATCGGGATTCCATCGCGCGACCTCCGCTTCGACCCGTGCGATCGCCGCGCCGTTGCCGTCGCGCTCAATCAGCAGCACTCCGTGCGCGACACCCTCCATCGGATTGATGGAGCGGATGCGCAGCAGCTGCCCACGCGCATCGCGTGTGAGCGGGACGGGAAACTCGCTCAGGCCGCCTTTCAGCACATCGTCGTGGCCCCGCACCAGAAGCGGTGCGAGGCGCGGCAGCACGAGTTCCTGATTGACGAGTTGCAGCAGATTCAGTCCGGTGGCGACCGCGATGATCACCATCGCAACACGGATGAGGCTCGTGCCCGCCGCCATGATGGCGACGAGTTCACGCGTGCGCAACATCTGCGTCAACGTGAAACCCGCGGCGCCCACCGACACGAGTCCGAGCATGTATGCGAAGAACTGCGCGATGCGCGGTCCCCAATAGTCGAAGATCGCATGACCGAGATGGATCGCGTACGACACAAAGGGCACCGCGTCCTTCTCGACTGCCAGCGCCTTCGCGGCGGCATCGCGGGCGGCGTCGCTGAAGTTGTCCAGTTGCAGAATGACGTCAATTGAAACGGCAAAGAGATAGAGAATCGCGAACAGCAGTACGAAGTTCGTGAGATACCGGATGGCGATGTGGCGATCGAGCAGGAGCATGACGTCAGTGCTTTCGGATGCGCCAGGCGCCGTAGATGCAGACGGCAATCAGCACGAAGTTGCCGCTGAACGCCACGAACAATGCGCCCATCGAGAGTCCGCGGCTCTTCAGCATCTGCTCGCCGCCGGAGATGAGCAGAATGTCGATGATCGCGGGAAGGAAAGCGACCGTGTAGACAAAGAGCGGCAGCCGCTGCCGCAGAAGTATCGCGAGGATGGAACCGGTCATCAGCATAAGAATCGCAGTCGCCGCCTGCGAAATGCGCTGCACAAACCGGGCCATGATCTCATCGCTCAACTTGTCCATCTGTAACACGAGCTGGCTCACGCGCGCAGCGAGGAGGTCCCGCAGCGCCTCATGCGGACCGATCGACAGGCTCACCGACCGCTGGGTCGCAAGATCGGCCAGCTCGAGCGGAGCCATGGCGCTGCGGTCGGGAATCGCGCATCGCTGCAGCTCCAGCTCGCCGAGACGCACCGACCGCTGCACGCCTCCGCTTCGGGTGCGCGTGTCACGCACGGTCGCGCTCTCGGCTTCGATCTGGAAACGGATCAGACCTTCGGGGAGGGAGGAACCCGCGCTCAGCGTGATCCTTGGCGCGGTGATCTCGCGCATCTGCTCGCGCTGACTGCCGACGAGCTGGTACTGCCGGATGATGACGGGATCCGAGAGTTCGCCCGCGGGTCCGGCCACAGCGGACGAGAGGAGCGTCGTGCCGACCAGCTTTCGCGCGACAATGTCGAACTCGTAGCGAGCCGCTTCGCCAGTTCCGCGGAGCGTGAGGATCTCGCCCGCACTCACGCTGTCGGCGATGCATTGCCATGCCTCCACGGATGCGAGCGCCTGCACCAGATTGGTGCGGAGCTCGCGAATCGCTTCCGAGCGCGTCAGATCATGGCGCAGGCGCCAGAGCTCCGCGAACGTGAGTCCCTTCGGGCCGAGGACGACGCTGCGTTCAAAGTCGAACGCTTCGGGCCGCACGGTCGTGGCCTGCACGAGACTGTTGTCGCCACGCTTGAAAACCGTCGCTCCGGAGAGCAGCGTCTTCAGGTACGAGTTGCCGTTGACGCGATGGTTGTCGATCATCGCGCGTTCAGCCGTAAACTCGGTAATCGGATTGCCGAGCACGTCCACCTCGACGACGACGACGCCGAACAGGAGCAGCCGCTGCGCCGCGCCGGAGTTCGCGGGCGCTTCCGTCAGTATCGCCTCATCCGCGTAGATCTCCATCGCCGCCTCGTCGGGAACGTATGCCTCCCCGCGGTTCACTTGCGCCGCAAGCAGTCGCGTGACATCGCGTGAGGCGACCCGCTTCATCGCCTGCCAGAACGTGGGCACGCCGACATCCACCAGCACCACCATCACGATCGTGAGCACGACGCCGAGCCCGACGGCGGGCAGCAGGATGCGCCGATACGGAATGCCGCTTGCGGCCATCGCGACGATCTCGTTGTCGACCGTCAGCCGGTGATACACGATCGTTCCCGCGAATGCTGCCGAGAACGGCAGCGCGAACTGCATCATCGGAATGGTCGCGTACGCGATGTACTTCAGAAGATCGGCCGGGCCGAGGAGATTCTCCGCGAGCGGCTTGATGGCGGCGCCGAACGCGATCACCGTGACGAGCACCGTCGTCGTGACGATGAGCACCTTGAGCAGCTCGAGGAGAATGTGGCGATAAAGAATTCCGGGCATTGTGATTATCGCAGCCCGTATTCCTTCAGCTTGCGATAGAGCGTGCGCTCGCCGATACCCAGCAGGCTCGCCGCCTGTTCGCGATTCCCGCCCGTCATCGCGAGCGTCTGCCGGATCGCTTCCTTCTCCAGCTTGTCGAGACCAACTCCTGCAAGGCTGCCGATGTTCGGCGTCTCGTCGAGGTCCGACGTCCGGATCTCCTCGGGTACATCGCGCACGTCGATTTCCGGTCCGGTCGCGACGATCGTCATGCGGTGCACGACGTTCAGGAGCTCACGGACGTTGCCCGGCCACGGGTACGACACGAGGCGCAGCATTGCAGGCTGCGACACGGCGGGACGGTCGCGCCCGAGCTCCGCCGCGTAGCGACCGATTGCGTGATTGACGAGCAGCGGAATGTCGTCGCGCCGTTCGCGCAGCGCGGGGACATGCACCTCGGCGCCGCGGACACGAAAGAAGAGATCTTCGCGAAACGTACCCGCCGCGACCATGCTCTTCAGGTCGCGGTTGGTCGCGCTGACGAATCGCACATCGACCTTGCGGCTCTCGTTGGCGCCAAGGCGGACGACATCGCCTGTCTCGAGAACGCGCAGCAGTTTCGGCTGCATCGACAGCGGCATGTCGCCGATCTCGTCGAGAAAAATCGTGCCTTTATCGGCGTATTCAAAGACGCCCTCACGATCGCGGTCGGCGCCGGTATACGCGCCGCGCACGTGGCCGAAGAGCTGATCTTCCAGCAGCGACTCGCTCTGGCCCGCCGCGTTGAACGTCATGTAGCGGCGATTGGCCCGTTTCGAGAGCTTGTGGATCGCCGCGGCGATGAGTTCCTTGCCGGTGCCGCTTTCGCCGGTGACCAGTACCGGGATCGTGCTCGGCGCGACTTGGCGGATCGTCCCAATGACATGCCGCATGCCCTGCGAATCGCCGATGATTCCTTCAAATCCGTAGGCTGCATCGAGCTGGCCGCGGAGCGACTGGTTCTGCGACCGAAGCCGTACCGTTTCCGCGGCACGGTGCACGAGATTGCGAAACACGACGAGATCGAGCGGTTTCTCGATGAAGTCGTAGGCACCGCCCTGCAGCGCCGCCTTCGCGGTCGGAATGTCGCCATGCGCCGTGACCATGATGGTCTCGGCATCGGTCTGCATTTCCTTCGCGATTCGCAGGACGTCGAGACCTGCGGTCTCGTGCTCCATGACGAGGTCCGTCACGATCACATCAAATACGCCGTGACGGAGTTCGTCGCGCGCCGCGGCCAGACTGTGCACGATCGTGCACACGTGGCCGGGCTTGCGCAGCGCATCGGCCATGACCTCCGCATGCTCCTGCTCGTCGTCAATGATCAGAACCTGCGCACGGGCGGGTCCGCTTGCGTGCGTGCTCGATTGAGAATCAGCCATAGATCAAAATAGTACGAGAGACGATGCACTCGTGCGGACACGTCTGCTGCGACATCAGCGCTTCTTCGGTGCCCCCAGATCGTCCGGATCGCGACCGATCGGGACACCGATTCGACCGGGTTCGCTGATGCCGCCGCCGCCGGTTCCAAGGCCTGTCGCGGATTCCGCAGGCGTGAGCTGTACATCGGACGTTCCGTCACCGTCGAGATCAACCACGCGCTCGCCCGTTGATGACGCGAGCGCCTCGCGTTCAACAAAGTCGAGCACGCCGAATCCTCCAAACTCGCTCACGAACGCCGCCGCGCCGCCGACTCGCTGTGGATAGAAATACTTGACGGGGCCTTCCACCCGCACCGATCCGTCCGGAACAATCCGGCCGCCTTCGCCGCGCAGCACATCGATGCCGTCCTCGTGCCAGATCCACAGCCGGCCGTCGAGCGACTCGACACCGAAGATCTCGCCGCCGTCGCGCGCCCGCCAGACGACTTCGCCGTTGGCCGCCGCGCTCATCGATGACCGAGCGTCATTGGCCGCTGGAGCGCCGGACCTGACGGGTCCGCCGCCGGTTGGACGAACGACGACCGAGTGACCGTCCGTCCCGACGGTTGCCCGACCCCATGAACCGGCGGCGCTGGCCTTGCGACCGTCGAGCTGCGGCACCGGCTGATTCACCAGCGCGACCTCGCCGCCGATGGTGTAGAGCCACGAGCCTTCGCGGCCGCCAGCCAGGATGCGGCGCCGGTCCGTGGATGCGTACGTCAGCCGGCTGGGCTCGCGACTTGCCGTGAAGAACGTGTCGGCGTCACCCCGTCCATCGCGCATCCAGCGGTAAAAAGATCGTCCAAAGCTGCCGACGACCGCATAGTAGTTGTCGTTGATCGCGTCGATGTCGCGTGCGCCCTTGACCGCGATGAAGACCGGATCGCCGAGTTTGAGTCCCTCGGCAGTGGAGCGAACGGGGAACGCTGTCAATTCATCGTCGCTGATCGCGATCAACACCCCGTTGAGCATCTTGACGCGGCGGACGGTCCCCGCCACCGCGCGGGCGTCGATCTCGCGCACATCGGGTCCCATGATGCCGACCTGCGCCCCTTGCGTTCCCTGCAGCGCGAATACGAAGCCCTGTTCCAGCCCGATTCGCTCCAGCTCGCGCGGCGGAATCGCCTCGAGCGTGCTCGCGGCACCCACAAACCGCCCATCGTCGATCGTGTAAACGCGACGCCCGACCGGGGCGACCAGTCCCTCGTTGCACGCGACGACGCCGCCCACGCTGCCGCGCGGCAGTCCGTCGGCAGCGGCGAGCTCCGCCAGCCGCGCCTTGGGCAGCGCGTACGACGCTTGGGCCTTCGCGAATGCCTTGGCGTCCTCTGCGCTGGCGCTCGCGGGCAGCACCATCGGCGGCGCGACGTCGGACCACGCCACGACTCCGCCGTCGCCGCTGATCCAGATCTCGTTGTTGACGACACTCACGTGCCGCGGCGCGAAGCCGATCTCGTTCGAGCGCCGCGTGGATTCGACCACCGGCATCACGGGGTCGGCAAGCGAGACGATCATGACAGCGGTGCCGTCGAGCAGCGCGACGAGGCGCTCGGCGCCTTCGGTCGACGCCATCGGAACGAGCTCGGTAATCGGTCCGCTCGTCCCGTAGGGCATGAGATCGAGACTTTGCAACACCACGCCCGAATCGGCGGAGATCACGAGCATGGACGCGCCGAACGTCGCAAACCAAATGCTGCCGCGAACGAGGCTGCGATGATGGGTCCCGCCGACGTGATGGACGATGAGGAGCACCGGCGGAGGCTTCGGAGCGTTGCGTTCCGCAGCCTGCTTCTCGGCATAGGACTTCTCCGTTTCACAAGCGGTGCTGCCCAGCGCGGCGAGCCCCAGCACGGCGATCAGCAGGCACCGGGCCAGCACGGGGACCAGCACGGGGACCAGCGAGCGGGCCAGCGACATGACACACATTGGACGCATTGAACACTGCGCTGCCGCCATACGGAAAATCCTCGAGAACGGGAGAAGGTCCGCGGACGATACCAGCGCACGCCCCGTTCTCGTGCGGATTTCATCCGCGCCGGTCGCGACCACCATCGCCTGTACGATGACGCCCTCATGCACGCGTCAGACTCACCCGAACGCGCTCACGGCGACAGTCCGGTCGACAGTCCGGGGACCACGCCGGGCAACACGCCGCCCTCCGCGCCGCGCGGCGCAGCGAAGGACCGTCTCGCAACACTGCACGCGCTCGTCGAAGTGGACCCGCGCGACACGTTCTGCCTGTACGGACTTGCCCAGGAG
>JAWXBD010000162.1:0-5889 GCA_034439815.1 Phycisphaerae bacterium | reverse complement strand
CTCGTGCATGTGGTCACGCCGACGCCAGGGCCGCTCGCGCTGCCGCTCATTGCTGATCGCATCGGCGGCTCGCATCTGTCAACCGAATCGCTGCTTGACCGGCTCGCTGCGTTTCGCGTCGGCGCGGGAGTGGGCTCGTGATGGCGCACACGCGGGCGCGCGGCTGCGATGTCACCGTGGCCGGCGAGCTGCTCACGCTGCTCCCGTCGCGCGCGATCTGGTGGGAACGGCGGCGGACGCTCATCGTTGCCGACCTGCACATCGGCAAGGAGCAGACGTTTCAGTCCTTCGGCATTCCGATGCCGTCGAGCGTGCTGGACGAGACGCTCAATCGCCTCGATGCGCTGCTCGGACACTTCGGCGCGGAGCGGTTGCTCGTCGTCGGTGATCTGCTGCACGCCAAGCGCGGCCTTACGCCCGATGTGATCGATCGCGTGGGTGCGTGGCGCGTGCGCTTCGCGGGCCAGGTGGATCTCGTGCTTGGCAATCACGACCGTTGCGCCGCGATGCCGGAGTCGTGGAACATGCGATGCATTCATGATGCACTGCGCGAGCCGCCGTTCTCTTTTCAGCATGAACCGCCGGGGGAACAGTGCGGCAGCGATGTCTACACCATCAGCGGTCACCTGCATCCGATGGTGCGGCTCGAGGGGCGCGTCGATTCGCTGCTGCTGCCCTGTTTCGTCATCGGTGCACAGGTTGCGGTGCTTCCGGCCTTCACGCCGTTTGCCCGCGGCGTGCGCATGCATACGGACACGGGGCGCATCTTCGCCGTCGCCGCCGGCGACGTGATTGAAGTGCGGCCGTAACGAGTGTGCGGGTCAGTCCTCGTCGTGCGCGGACCGGGCCGCGCCCACTGGCGGTTCAGTCTTCGGTGGCTCGGTCTGCAGCACGATCATGTCGCGGTATCGGCTGTCGCTGGCGACGAGTTCGTCGTGCGTGCCCATCTCCAGCAGACTGCCGCCTTCGAGCACGAGAATGAGATCCGCATCGCGGATCGTGCTCAGGCGGTGCGCGATCACAAAGCTGGTGCGCCCGCGCATCAGCGTGGCCATCGCACTTTGGATCGCGCGCTCGCTCTCGGTGTCGAGATTGCTTGTGGCTTCATCGAGAATCAGGATGCGCGGGTCAGCGAGGACCGCACGCGCGATCGCGAGCCGCTGCCGCTGCCCTCCCGACAGGCGCACGCCGCGCTCGCCGATCACGGTCTCGTAGCCGCGTTCGAGCGCCACGATGAATTCGTCGGCGTTCGCGACGCGCGCGGCCGCGCGGATCTCGTCGCGCGTGGCGTCGCGCCGCGCGTAGGAAATGTTCTCGGCGATCGAACCGTCGAACAGAAACACATCCTGCTCGACGATCCCGAGCAGCCGGCGATAGCTGCCAAGATCAATGTCGCGCAGATCGCGGCCGTCGAGCGTGATGCGTCCGGAGGTCGGATCGTCAAAGCGGGCGACCAGATTGCACAGCGTCGTCTTGCCCGCGCCGCTGCGGCCGACCAGCGCGATCATCTGTCCGGGCCTCGCGACGAACGAGACGTCACTCAGCACGCTGCGCTCGCTCTTGGGGTAGTGATAGGTGACGCGCTCAAAGGCGACCTGGCCGCGCACGTCGGAAGGCTGGATCACCAGCGCGGTGGCGCCGGCCGGCAGTTCGCGGGTCTCGCCGAGCAGATCGAGCACGCGGTCGAACGCGGCAAGATTCGTCTGAAATTGCGTGGCGCTCGTCGCGAGCACTTCGAGTGGACCGAGCAGGAGCAGCAGGTACGCAAGGAACATCACGAGATCGCCGGGCGTGAGGCGGCCGTTCAGCACCTGCATGCCGCCGTACCACAAGAGTGCGGCGCTCGCGAGCGGCACGAACAGCTCCCATGCGAGTTCGATGCCGCGGCTCCACCACCACGTAAGAATCTCCTGCCGCGCCAAAAAGTGCTGGGAACGCGAGAAGCGCCCCGTCTCGCTCGCTTCGCGCGCAAACCCGCGCACCACGCGCATGCCGCCGAAGCTCTCCGCAGCGTGCGCATCGATGTCGGTGCGCGTCTGTCGCTGATCGCGATACAGCGGCCGGATGCGTCCGATCCATGTGCGATGCGTCAGCCACACCATCGGCAGGAGGAGCAGCGCGCCCAGCAGCAGGCGCCAGTCAGTCCATGCGAGAATCGCCAGACTGCCGATCAGCTGAATCGTCGCCCGGAACGGGTTGTAGATCATGCTGAAGACGAGATCGCCGATGCCGCCCGCGTCTTCGCGCAAAATGGAAGCGACGCCGCCCGCGCGCAGCTCGTGCACGCGATGCAGCGGCAGTCGCACCGCATGGGCGAACACCTTCCGCCGCAGCTCCGTCTGCAGCCGCTTCGTGGTCTTCGTCGCTTGCCATCGGCCGGCGATGGAAAGGAGCGCTCGCATGATCGAAATCACGACAACGCCGACGCCGACGATCGCCAGCAGCCGGCTGCGATGCTCGTCGATGTTCCAGGATGCAGGAATCCAGCGGCCGAGCGACGCAGGAATCGGCGAGTCGACAAAGACATAGTCGATCGCGATCTTGGTGGCCACGGGCGGGACGAGTGAAAGGAGCGTGCCGATGGTCAGCGTTCCGAGCGCGACCGTGACAGCAGGGCGGTAGGGACGCAGCTCGCGCAGAAACGCGACGAACAGTGTCCATGCGGATCGTTGCCGCTTGGCCGGCTTTCCCGCCTTGCTGTCGGCGGCCTTGCCGCGCTGCCGTTTCGCGAGATACGCGCGGAAGCGGGCGCGCGAGCCGCGACCGATGGATGCGGAAGCCGGAGGCACGCTCGCGCTCACTGCCTCGCCGCCTCTTCAGCAGGCGCGCCGCCGTCGCCGATCGTCAGCTCGACCTGCTTGCGATGGCGGATGTTCGCGTTGCCGAGCTGGCCGCACGCTCCCATCACCGAACGCCCTTTGGTCTTGCGCCGCTTGACAAACTGCCCGCGACCAATGGCCCGCTCGATGAACGCTTCCACTTCGTCCTCGGTCGGCGCCAGCCACGGCGATGCACGGCGCGGGTTGTACGGAATGATGTTCAGCGAACAGCGCACCGGCTTGAGATAATCACACAGTTCGTCACAGTGTTCCGGCGCGTCGTTGACGCCTGGAATCAAAACGTACTCGACGCAGATCGCCGCGCACGGACGCAGCGGAAAGCGCAGCATGGCATCGCGCAGCGCGTTCATCGGATGCTTGCGATTGATCGGCATAATCTGCGAGCGCACCTCGTCGTTGGGCGCATTGAGCGACACGGCGAGCGTGCAGCGGTGGAAGCCGGTCTGCCGCACAAAGTCCGCATACTGGTCAATGCCCTCGATGCGACCGACGGTAGATACCGAGATGTTCGAGGCGGCCATGCACGGGCCATCGCGCTCGGTGAGCACGCGCACTGCCTGCAGGACCGCATCAAGATTGTCCATCGGCTCGCCCATGCCCATGAACACGATGTTCTTGGGGCGCTCGCCGATGACATGCACGGCGGTGAACCACTGACTCACGATCTGCGCCGCGGTCAGATTCTTGAGGAACCCCATCTGTGCCGTCTCACAAAACCGGCAGCCCATCGCGCAGCCGACCTGGCTCGAGACGCAGAGTGTGCGCGTCATCGCGCCGAAGCGATGATCAGGCCGGTGATACATCGGGATGAGCACAGACTCCGTTTCGAGTCCGTCTTCATGCCGCTGCACGAACTTGATCGTCTCCGCCTCGACATGCGTATTGACGATCGGATACTGCTCGAGGTGAATCCACGGGTGTGCGGCCTTGCCGTCGCGGAACGCAGCTCGGTAGCACGCGGTCGCTGCGGGACGCTTCAGTCCGCGCAGCGCAGCGACGGCGAGGAACTCGTCGAGTGTCAAACCGAGGATGTTCACCGTTTCCGTGCTCATGCCGGCGCAGCCCCAGGCGGAACGGAGACGTGGTCGGATCGCGCGGCGTTTCTGATCAGCATGATGTTGCGCACGTAAATGATGAATCCAAGACTTTGACCGAGTATGCCCACGATGTCCTGGCGCCAGATGAAATACGTGAGGAGCATCGCGCTGCCCGTCAAACTCATCCACCAGAAGACCGGAGGCACCACGGATCTTTTGCTGCGTTCACTGGTGATCCACTGCACCACCATGCGACCTGCGAACAGGACTTGGCCAAGAAGACCGAACGCCACCCATGCGATTCCGGCCACTCCGGACGCATTGAAGAGCCGCTCGAGGGCATGACGGTCGCGCGCCAGGCTGAGCGAACGTGTTGCAAACTGATCCGGCGTCAGCAGCTCGGCCGGTCCGGAGAGGGGAGTGACTTCGTAGCGCGGCCCGGCGTCCGTTTGCAGGAGCTTCGCCCCGCTTTGGTAGCCCTCCCAACGGAGTTCGGCAGGGACGCCCGCGCGGTCGCCGACGTCCGGCGACGCCATGGCCACAACCAGCACGATGAAAACGAGCGCCACGAGCCGAACCGGCTGCATTGTCGCAGTGTAGGTGAGCCGCGAAGCTGAAACACAGCCAGCAGCCAGACTTCGCGACCTCCTCTATCATGGCCGCCCCGGATCCACTTCGCGTCACAGCCCCAGTCGCCGCTCACCACCACCGCTTCGCCTCATGCATCTCAAACGTTCCGACGATCATCAGCACGGTCCTCCGGTCATCCCGATCAAGTTCCTTTTGGAGGATCCCGCAGGACTGACGGGGACGGAGCAGAAGGAATGGACGATTATGGGTGGCGAAGGGGAATCGCTGCTTGAAGTGGCGATTGACCACGGCATCAACATCGAGCATGCATGCGGCGGCGTGTGCGCGTGCTCCACCTGCCACGTGTATGTCGAGCAGGGGGGCGACCGGGTTACCGAGTCGACCGAGTCCGAGGAAGACCGCGTCGAGGAAGCACCCGGCATCAAGCGGTCGAGCCGCCTTGCCTGCCAGTGTGAACTGAAGGCGGCCAAAGACGGCGCGCCGCCGATCGTCGTGCGCGTGCCCGCATGGAATCGGAACGCGGTGAAGGAAGTTCCGCACTGAAACGGGATTCCACTGTGCAGACCTATCACTGGCTCGATGTTGAGCGCATCGCGGAAGAGCTCGTCGTGCACCACGCGAGCGTGGATCCGCTGACCATCACGTTTCCCAAGCTGAAGACGCTCGTGGCGGCGCTGCCCGGATTCGTTGAACAACCCGGTCATCCGTGCAACGAGCGAATCCTCGAAGCGATTCAGCAGGCCTGGATCGACGAGCGGGATTGACGCATAGGATGTGAGAATGCTTGATCGCTATTACGCGGCTGCGTGCCAGACGAACTTTGCATGTCCACAGTCGCGTGACGAGATTCATGAACGCGTGACGCGCATGATTGCGATGATCGAGAACACCATCGTCGGCTACGAGCCGTTCTTCGATGTGCGTCTCTTCACCTTTCCCGAGTTTGCGCATGCGGCGCCGGTGTACCTGACGCCGGCGGAACTGCATGAGCATCTTGCGATCGAGTGTCCAAACGAACACACGGAACGATACGAGCGGGTCGCGAAGAAGCATGGCATCTACATCCAGACCGGTTCGTTTCTCGAGAAGCGCGCTGACTATCCTGGGTGTGTGTTCAATGCGACGGCGCTCGTCGGTCCCGACGGTCTGCTGAGTGTGTATCGCAAGGTGAATCCGTGGATCCCCTGGGAAGTGCACACGAGCCCGCACGATCTCGCGGACTTTCCCGATCCGCTCTTTCCGGTGGTCGACACCGAAATCGGACGGCTCGGCGCTGCGATCTGCTACGACTGGCTGTTTCCCGAGTCGATCCGGCAGCTCGCGTTCAACGGATGCGAAGTGGCGATCCGTGTCTCGGCCTACATGGATCCGTGGGGATCGACTGCGCCGATGGACTGGTGGACGTTGTTCAACCGCGCCCG
>JAWXBD010000161.1:0-6891 GCA_034439815.1 Phycisphaerae bacterium | reverse complement strand
CTGCGCCCCTTCGCTGCGAAGCGGCAAGCGTGGGATCATGCAACTGATGGAATTCAACCGACTCTCATAGCGGCTGGTCCAGAAGTTGGGGGCAGGTCAACGGTCCCAAATCGCGTGATAGTTTGTTCGGGACGTGTTGGGGTTTGGCCAGCTCCGAGATCCGACGACAACCACGCTCGAGAGATCATCCGCTCTGTAGACAGTTGTGATTGCCCATAGCCATAGGCCCGGTGTAACGGCCAGCGAGGGCTTGGCGGCTTCCCTCGGCCCGTGTGCTTCATCACCGATACGAAGCCGCTATGGGCGGTGGTGCGGTGTCAGCTTCTTGTTGAGCGAGAACGGGTTCATTCGCGAGGAACTCAACATGGAAGCGGAAATCTACGAGGCGATCAATGACGCGCTCGATATGTCTGCGCAGCACGATCGTCACCCGCGCCTTGTTGATGAGGTCAACAAGGCGCTTCGCGTATCGTGAGAGGTGCAGAAGATCAAGGACAGGTGCCTACGGTAACGAGTGCAAGTCGATGATGATCACGTACGTCCGTGCGACCCGAGACGGAACGGATCCCGATCGAGTTCGTCATCTTCGTCTCAGTCCGTTTCCAACACCGGTTTCAGCGCTTCTTCTAACGCCAGCAACGCATAGATGGTCGCCAAGTCAGGCTGACTCTCTTCCCAGCGCTCGACCGCATTGATCCAGGAACCGTCGTCGCGCTGGCGGGCCACAATTGCTGCGACGAGATCGTCGCGCCAGTTGCGCACGACGACAGCGGTCGCGGTCGCGGTGGTGGTCGTGGTGTCTTTTGCGTTCGTCGGTGCTGGCGGTGCTGGCGATGCTGGCGGAGCCGGGGGGATGGTCGCCTGCTGCGCAGCCACGAGCGCCCGCGCCATCGCGTGGTAGTAGTAATAGAGACCCTGCTGTCCAAGGCCGGGATTCTCGTCAAACGTGTAGTGCCGGCACACCCAGTCAAAGGCCGCCTTGACGCGTTCATCATCGCGCGTGAGACCGGCGTACAGCAGACTCTTGAAGCCCGCGTACGTCATCGAGCCGTACGAGCGCAGACTGCGGTGTCCCTCGGGCATGAGTTCGCCGGTACGTCCCTCCCCGGCCAGGTCGCTGGCGAAGCTCTCGCCGCCATTCGCCGGCGTGTAAATAAAGCCGCCATCGCCGGAAGCTGTTGAGCTTCGAGCCCATGCCGCCTCATTCGTTGCCGGCAAATTCTGAGCGCGGCTCACAAACGCGAGCGCCTTCTGCACCGTCGGATCATCGGGACTAATGCCCGCGTCATGCAACGCGTCGAGCATGAGTTGCGTGTTCGAAAGATCCGGTCGCTTGTTCCGTCCGTAACCTGCGCCGCCGAACCAGTCCTGTGCCGGTCGCAGTCCCTCTGACTGATCCCATTGCGTTGTCTTCAGCCACTCGACCGCTGCCCGCATCTCATCGTGATAGGTCCGATCTTCGGAGATCGCGAGCGCACTGAGCACCGCGCTCACGACGTAGGTGCCGATACCCGAGCCGGCAATCGCTTCGTAACCTTGGTCGCGCACTCCTTGGATGACAAACGTGAGCGCTCTCCGTGCGGTCTCATCATCCGGGTGCGCCTGCAAGAACGCTTTGGCGCCCATCGCTGTCACTGCAAGCGCCGCATTCGCCGCGCGCGGCTGATCGGTCGGCTGCACGAGATCCCTTTCCATCCAGGCGCCGTTCGGGCGTTGGCTCGTGCGCAGATAGGCGAGGCCCCGCTCGAGCGCCCGCTGCGCATCGTCAAATCGCTCGCGGCTCATCGGAACCTTCGCGGCATCCGTCGAGATTCTCGTCATCACCCGCAGCGGTTGAGCGACGACCTGCGCGAGCTGCGGAACCGATTGTTCCGTGATCTTTGACGGATCGATGCGCGGATCGATCGGCGTCTTCGGAGGATCAAACTCGCGCGGAACAGCCGGCGCGGGCGGAACCATTCCGCCACTCGTGGCTGCAACGGCGAGCGAGACAATCAAGGTTCCGAACGAGGGAAGACGAAGCATGAAGCGCCTCCGTGCGGGTGCGAACTCATGAAAGACTACCGCTCGCGAGGCGTTCGCGAGCGGTAGTCGATTGAGATTCATCGCTGCATGTGAGGGACTGCTTCATCCACCCAGTCGCTTCGCCTTCGCTCTTGGACGGCTGTCGCTCTCGCTCGACTCGCTGCCGAGGGAGTCCCTTGATCTGCCGGCACCGCCTGATCCGTGTTCGAGATCATCCCGATCACTGTCGCGATCAACCGATCCGCGTTCGATGGACTCCCGCTGGGATTCGATCGGGTTGCCAGCGGTCGAACCTCCGCTGGGGATCGACCGCGCTGGTCCATTGGTGGCGGGCGATGTCGCGCCGGGGCGATGGACCGTCGTCTGCCCGCTCGGTGTTGGTCGATTCACCGGTTCGACGATGGTGTTCGCGCTGCCTGCCAGTGACGACGGCGCGTTCTGTCCAGGTTTCCACGCAGCGAGCGCCGCATCGGCTGCCTGCTTCAGTGTCGACACATCGCTGCGCATCGCGCGATGGATCAGCGCCGAAGGGATCGCAGCGATCTTTGCAGGATCGCGCTCGATCAAAATCTGGAGGAGGACTGAGTTGGTGATGTCCGCGCCACTGCGACTGTCCGTGACCTGCACCGACTTGCCTTCAGCAAGCACTGCAAGGACTCCGTCGTGGGTCAGGTGGCAGCTACGGCTGGTGTCGTAGAGGCGACGATTCGGGTATTTTCGGATTCTGATGGTTTCAGCGGCACTGCGGCCGGAGCTCGGCGCGCCGTTCGTGCCGGATCCATTCGAGTGCGGAGGAGGAGCATTCATTGATATGGCCTTCGCCGGCTCTTAGAGGATTTGAGCGCGGGGCACCGTCACTTCCCCCCCGTTCGGATTCCGCCGCAGGCGCGGCGGACTCGAGCGAGTTTCCTCGTGGCTTCACTTCGTGAATTCGCTGACGCGCGCTGATGAGGGGCGAGGGCACCGTACAAGTGCGCGACACCAATGAGTATCCGCCCCGTTGCGACGGAGCGGATCAAGTGTTCACCCGAATGACGTTTTCGTTCGGCGCCGACGGTGGCCGTCAGCGCACGAGGCCGAACACGAGGTGCGGAGACTTCAGTGCGCCGGCAGTGAGCTCGATCGGGAAGAACAGAAGCCCTGTTGCTCCAGTCTTCGGCTTAACGCGCAGTTTGAGGAGCACGCTCGTTCCGTCGGCGACCTGATCTACCAGCTCGACCACGGCCACGTCGGACAGGCTCTTGACGCCCGTTATGCGTTGCGAGCCCATCTTCTCGATCTCAAGATCGAACATGCCTTCGGCACCCGGCGCGATTCTTCCGAAGCTCGAGCGGAATTCCGCGACACGCAGCACCGGCTGTATCTTGGTCGTTGCATGCCGCACGCGCAGATCCAGCAGTGGACAGTCAGCGCGGTCTGTTTCAACGATCAAGTAAGGTGGGACACGCTTGGTCGTATCGGTGTAGTCGTACGCAATCACATACGACGAGCGCGGCGCATCCTTCGCCGGATCGAAGTCCTTGAACACCGGCAGTACGCCCGACACGCCGAGGATCCGGAAGGGCGTCTTGTCGACGGCATGGACGGTGTAGGTGCCCTTGAGCGGTAAACCGTTGGTCATGTCGACATAGGGGGGCGTTGCGCGAATCGCGTACGCGACCTCCGCCTGAAGGTCGATCACCAGCACCTGCTGCAGTCCGCCATCAAACAGGATCTTCACGTTGGCAACCTTGACGACCGGTGCCTTCGACATCTTCATCGACAGCGAGATGTCCAGTTCGCCGTTCGCTGGAATCGTCTTGCCGACGATGTCGAGACCGGTGCACTGACAGCTCGGAACCGCCTGGATGATCTTCACATCGCGCGACAACGAGTTCACCAGCTTGACGGTCGCAGTCAGCAATTCATCAGGTTTGACGACGCCGAAATTGACCTTCGCCGGCACGGCGGCGATCGGCCCCGCATGCTGAAGAGGGGATGCCAGCGGTGGCACCGCGGGCGCGCCGAGAGCGTTCGGGGCTGGAGTAGTCTGGGCTGATTGAACAGGCGCGGCGAACGCGAGACAGAGGGCGGCAAGAACACAGGTGCGGAGCATGCAGAACGTCCTTGGTGAGCAGTCAGACATCAGCGAGCAAGCGTGGGGCAGGCGAGACTGGAGACGGGTGGAGCGTAAGCAATTCCCGGTCGACACTTGCGGGTGACACGTCGGGCCCCGTGTACCGCCGCCGATACACTCTCGATCCCATGCGGGCCCTCATCATTGCCAAGCAGGGCGAACCGGTCGCCCCCAACGTCGAACTGGCGGAAGCATTTCCAGACCCCGTGCTGGGCGCCGGAGAGGTGCTTGTCCGCACCGAGGCAGCAGCGCTGAACCACCTGGACCTCTGGGTCGGACGTGGTCTGCCGGGGATCGACTTGGCCTATCCACGGATATCGGGCTCTGATGGCGCCGGAATCATCGAGGCCGTCGGAGCAGGCGTAGAGTCGGCGTGGATCGGCCGACGGGTGCTCCTCAACGCCGCGGTCCCGCATCCCGACGCGCTCAGCCCCGGTCGGGCGCCGGCACCGGACGACATTCGAATGATCGGCGAACACTCGAACGGGTGCCTGGCCGAGCGCTTTGTGGCTCCGGTCTCGAACGTGCTGGACATCGGCAGCGCTGATCCCGTGCAGGCGGTGGCCTTCGGGCTGACGCACCTGACTGCCTGGCGGATGATGGTGAAACGATCAGGACTGCGGGCCGGTCAGACGGTGCTGATCACCGGCATCGGCGGGGGCGTCGCGCTCGCGGCCCTGCACATCGCCCGCTACTTCGGGTGTCAAACCGCCGTCACCAGTCGCTCGATCGATAAGCTGGCCAAGGCCAAGGAGTTGGGTGCTGAGTTCGGCGTGCGGGACGACGGTGGCGACTGGTCGCGCGAGATCCGCAAGTGGACGGGGAAACGCGGGGTGGACCTCGTTGTCGACTCGATCGGCAAGGCCGTGCATGTCAACTGCATTCGAAGTCTCGCCCGCGGCGGCACGTTCGCGACCTGTGGTTGCACGACCGGGGCCGAGGCGGTCACGGACCTGACCCGCATCTTCTGGAACCAGCTCCGGATTGTCGGTTCGACGATGGGCGACATGCACGAGTTCCGGGAGTGTGTCGCGTTGTTTCAGGCGGGCGCCATCCGGCCTGTCGTCGATCGTGTGTACGCGCCGGCGGACGGCCGGCTGGCCTTCGCGCGGCTCGAAGCCGGGGAGCAGTTTGGAAAGATCGTGATTGATTGGCGCTGAGTACCGATGAAGGCGCATGCCTCGGGCAACCTTGGGCGTATACTCGCGATCTGGACGGCAGTCTCAACAGGCAACTGAGCAATAGACATCAAGCGCAAGCGATCCGCCGCGAAGCCAAACGCCGACCCCAACGCCGACCCCACGCCGACAATGAGTGATCCTTACACCCCAGTCGCATCGGTCAACGCACCCGCAACCGCGACAACGGTTCGGCCTCAGCCGGTTCGGCCGAAGCCGGACGTTTTGCCGCCGTGGCGCGTGCTCCTGCATAACGACGACCGGAATGACATCGATTACGTCGTGGACACCGTTGCCAAGGTCGCACGCCTGAACCGTCCGACCGCCACGCGCTGCACGATCGAGGCCCACCGCAAGGGTGTCGGTCAGGTCCTGGTGACCCACCGCGAACGCGCCGAGTTTCTAGCCGAGCAGCTCCGCAGCTGCCGTCTGGTCGTGACGATCGAGCCTCTGGCCTGACGCGCAGACCGATCCGCCAGCACGTTCCCGGGGTAGACGCCCCGCATCAATAACTCATTGAGATGATGACGCGACCAGCGGCTTGGTCCATATGCATCGCCGCGCGCATCGCGATCGCGCGCTCGCCGCCCATTGCGGACGAATTCTGCGTTCGACCCCCTGCGAGCGAGGATTCCGGCTGCGCCGTGCTGGACGCGACCTTCCTTGGGGCTATGTTGGAACCTGATTCCGCGCATGTCGCGCGCCGGATGTGTGTTCGGCGTCGGTTGGGCGTCTGTCGACCTGAGTGCCGCATAGGGCGGTGCTCCTAGGAGGATTTCGAATGATTAAGAGCGGTCTTTTGGCGAGCAGCTCGATGCTCGCCCTAGCTGTGCTGGGCGCTGCAAGCTCAGCGTCGGCTCAATTTACCCAGAATGATGGTGCTGTCTGTGGCGCCATCACCCCCGATCCGAACGGCGGTTGCAATGCCGCGCCTGCCGACTTCCAGCCGCTTGGCTCGTTTGGCGTGGGCCAGGACTTCACGGTCGACGGGACCATGGGAACCTACATCCCGGTCGGCGGAACGACCTTCACCAGCCGCGATCTCGACTGGTACAGCTTCACGCTGACCGAAGAGTCCGTGGTCACGATCCAGCTGGACCGCGTCAACGACGGCGGGACGGTCGTCCTGTTCGTCGGCGAGACCGCTGCGTGCCCGGCTGTTCCGTTCTTCGGTCAGGAGCTCCCCAGCTTCAACCCAGTGACTTTCAACCTGACCGCAGGCCAATACTACGTCATCGCCACGACTCCGTTTGAACCTGATGCTGTCAATCCAATCCACGCGTGCGCCGACTACACGCTCGCTGTGACCGTGGCCGCCGGCGAAGCTGCCTGTGGCACCGGCAGCGCGATCGACTGCGATGTCGTTCACGCGACCCCGGGCTGCAACGACTGGTCATGCTGCAACGCTGTGTGCGCAGCTGACCCGTCTTGCTGCGACACCGCCTGGGATGCTGACTGCGTCAACAATGGCGCGGTGGCGATCTGCGGCTACTTCATCTACAACTGCCCGGCCGGTGGTCCTTCGAATGACTGCTTGACCTCCCCGACCACCATCGAAGTCGGCGATACCGT
>JAWXBD010000160.1:0-15613 GCA_034439815.1 Phycisphaerae bacterium | reverse complement strand
GTGGCCCGGGCGGCTCGCTCGGTGCTCATATCGTATCCGGCGCTGGTGATATGGCACGTGTCGAGACAGAAGCCCACGCGCTCGGGCTCTTGCACCAGCGCGCGGATGCGCGCCAGCTGGGCGAAGTCGTACCCCAGATTCGTGCCGCTGCCGGTCGTCGTCTCGAGACACGTGATGACGCGATATCCCTTCAGTTCGCGATGCAGCGTGTCGAGGCTGCGGGCAATGGTCTTGAGACCTTCTTCTTCATCGGCGCTGCACGGCGTGCGGAGCAGATTCGGGCTGCGCGGCGCGCGTGGTGTGCCGCCGCTTCCACAGAGGTGCGCGCCGGGATGCGCCACACTGAACGAGATGCCGAGCGCCTCGCATCGCTCAAGCTCGTCGCGCTGCAGCGCGATGGACTTACGGCGGTTCGTTTCATCGGGCGCAGCAAGATTGACAAGGTACGAATTGTGACTCACGACGCGCTGTGGGAGATCGTCCCAGCCCGCCGACGTCCGCGCCGCCTTCCATGCGCGGACAGTCTCTTCTGTCAGCGGCGGAGCGACCCATTGACGTTGACTGCGCGTGAAGATCTGCACGCAGTCGAGCTCCAGTGCGACTGCCTCCTCGATTGCCAAGTACAGCCCGCCCGCCGTCGAACAGTGCGACCCGATCATGCCAGCGATTGTCCGCGCCGCTGCCACACCAGCGCGCGACGGAGCGGCAGGCGTGCGAGAAGATTTGGTTTCCGTGCCGCGAGGAGGAGTCATGCGTGCTTCTTAGGGGGTTTAGACCATCCGCGATCCGGCAGCCTTGGCATTGGCCACGATGCGCTCGGCAGTGCGGACAGCGGCGAAACCTGCGGTCGCGTCGACAAACGGCCTGCGGCGGTTGCGAACCGCGTCGAGAAAGTCCTCCGCCTGCAGCCGAAGCGGTTCGCCGCCATGATCGAGCGCTGGCACGACAAGCGGATCGATGGAGACGAGATCGAGATAGTTCATGTTCGACAGATCTTTCCCCTCCTTGAGAAGATCCCGAAGTTCCTTGATCTGCGCGTCGTTCGCAGCCTTGCGGACCACCGTACCTTTGCGCTCGACGAAGTCCGCGGACACATAACAGTCACTGCTGATAATGCGGATCTTGCGTTCCGTCTTCAACGCCAGCCGGCTTGCCGTGACGTTGGCGACGCACCGCACGCCGTCGGGACCGGGCGGGAACACGAGCCTGGCGTTGCACACGTCTTCCGCTTCGCCGAGCACCGACACGGCATTGGCGTGGATCTCCTCCGGCTCCGCACCCATGAGCATGAGCAGGACATCCAGATCGTGAATCATCATGTCGAGCACGACGCCGACATCGACCGAACGAAATGTCATCGGTGAGACACGATCAATTTCAATGAAGAGCGGACGGAGCCCTGAGAGTTTGCGAATCGCGATCATGACCGGGTCGTAACGAACGACGTGTCCGACCTGCAGCACCGCGCCTGTCGCGGCAGCGGTGTCGGCAATCGCCTGCGCTTCGCGCACGTCGGGCGCCAGCGGCTTCTCAATGAGACACGCTACATTCGCGCGGAGCAGCAGTTCAGCGGCGGCTCGATGATGAATCGTCGGCGTGGCGATCGTCACCGCGTCGACGCCGTGCGCGATCAGCTCTTCGACCGTCGCGAAACCCTTACCCCCATACTGATCAGTGATCGCCTGCCGGCGCGCCGGGTCGCGATCAACGACGCCGACGAGATCGGCGCCCGCGAGCTGCGTATAGAGGCGGGCGTGATGTCGGCCCATTCGGCCGACGCCGACGACGCCGCAGCGCAGTGTGCCGGGAATCGATGCCGCAGGCACTTGCACGGGTTGACCGCTCACGGTTTCCATAGGGACGCACAGGATACGGGCAGCGGTGCCGAGCCGCCGACGTGCGTGGCTGTCGATCGTCAGGACCTGAATCGCTCCCGCCGCTGTTGCTGATTGACACTCGTCGTGCCTGCTTCGTAAGCGTGCCACGCGACTGCTGCAAGCCGCAGGAGCATCCAGAGCGCGAAGGCCATGACAAAGACATCGGCGAAGTCAATGCGCCGCAGAAAGAACGGCGTGAGCATAAACATCGTCGAGCCCACGAAGATCGCGAGAATCGGGGGGCCAGCCGAGGACAGCAAACTCAGGTCCTCCGCGCCGTGGCCTTCCCATGATGCGATGTCCCGGATGCGCTGACTCATACCGATGAGGAACGCGACGGCGCCGATGACCGTGAGGAGATCGAGCGCTGCGTGTGCGGGAATACTGCCGGCGCCGCCGAGCAGCGGATAACCGGCGAGCGAGAGCGCGGCGAGTGTCGCGCCGCCGACGGCTGCTCCAATCGGCCACCTGCGTGCACCGACGGACCGCGGCAGCACCGTCGGCATCGCGATGACACCCGCGGCGAGTGCGAGTGCGCCCCACGCCACGACCGCGGCCCAGTCGCCCAGCACAAACGCCCACCAGTGGCGGGCGACGAGAAAAATGGCCGCGCCGTGCAACAGCATCGCGACGACGATCGCTGCAGCGACTCGCGCGGCGCGGCCCGCGCCGTAGTCCACGAGTTCATCACGCGGCGACTGTCGTGATCGCGCTGTCGGTGCGGCCGGCTGCGGCGTGCCACATTCGGTACAGGCGGCCGCAGGTGAGACGCCGCGAAGATCGTATCCACACACTTTGCACAGTCGCGGTGGAGGGGCATGCGCAGGCTTGGCTGGTGCCGGCACCGAGGCCCCGCCGCGCACGTGCGCGCACTTGCCGCATCGCGAATCACCGCCCTTCGGCACGAACGGTGCGCCGCAGGACGTGCACACGAAGGACTCCGGTGCAAGCGGTATGAGTTCGTCGTCTGCGATGCGATCCCCCGTTTGATTCAGGCAGGCACGCCGACCGCGTGCGCGACTGCTGCCTTGAACATGCGGAGACCAGGTGTGTCACCCTGGCGCTGTGACGCATCGAGGCGCGTCCAGGTCGGATGCTGCGTCCAGCGCGTGTAACGCTCGGGGTGCGGCATCAGTCCGAACACAAGACCGCTGGCGTCGCACACGCCGGCAACGCACGCCTGTGAGCCGTTAAAATTATCGCTGGGTGCATATCGAATGGCGATCTGCCCGTTGGCCTCGAGCGCCGCGAGCGTGTCGTCGTCCGTCACAAACCGGCCTTCGCCGTGGGCGCACGGAATCACATCGGTGCCCGTCGCGCAGGTGAGACCGCGCGTCCACACGCAGCGCGTGTTCGCCGGAATCACGAAGCGCGTCCAGACATCACTGAAACACGCGGCCGAATTCTGTGTGAGCGCCACCGACGCCGAGGCCGGTTCGTCGGGCCAACGGCCGCCGGCTGCGGGGCCGGGAAGCAGACCAGACTGCACGGCGATCTGAAAACCGTTGCATGGCGTGATCATCGGCACGCCGCGCTGCATGGCAGCGACGAGTGCGGGATACAGCGATTGGCGGATGAGCTGCGCCAGCACACGTCCCGCCGCAATGTCATCGCCGAACGAAAAGCCGCCGGGCAGACCGATCAGCCGGAATCGATCGATGAGCGCCGGTTCGCGCACAAGCCGCTGCACATGAAGCGTCTCGACGTGCGCGCCTGCGAGTTCGAATGCGCGGCACAATTCCAGATCGCAGTTGATGCCCGGCGCCGTGATGACGAGCGCGTCCAGCTGCGGAAGACGGCCGTGAGATGAGTTCGCGGGGCTGTGCATTCGCTTCCTTTCGCTTTATCCCTGCACCGTGTCGGTCGACCAGCGCTCACGCAGACGATCGAGCGGAATCTCGATCTGCTCATCCGCTCCCTTGATGACGAAGACCGGCTTCGTGACGAAGTGACCGACGACGCTGTGCGGAATGCCGGACAGCAACTTCTGCAGCGCGGCAAGATCGTTCGATGCAATCTCGACGAGATAGCGGGACGGCTCCTCAGCGAAGCACTTCGCGACGAGTGATGTCGCGGGGCCAGGCGCGTTTGCCGGTTCGATCTCGAGGCCGACACCGCCGGCAAACGCCATCTCCGCTGCCGCCACGAGCAGTCCGCCTTCACTAAGATCGTGCGCGCTCCTGACAAGACCCGCGCGCATCGCCGCGTGGATCGCGTGCGCGGTCTTCGGCGCAACCGTGAGATCGGTGATCGGCAGCTCGCCGCCCTGCGAGCCGGTGAGGAGCGCGAAATGCGAGCCGCCCAACCGGCCGTGCGTGGCGCCGATCAGGACGAGCGCACTGCCGGCGCTCTTCGCGTCCATCGTCACGCACTGCTGCGTGTCGGGAACGATGCCGAAGCCGGAGATCAGCAGCGTCGGCGGAATCTGGATCGTCGTGCCATTCTCCGTCACGAACTGATTGTTGAGCGAGTCCTTGCCGGAAATGAACGGTGTCCGGAACGCCTTCGCGCCGTCGTAGCACGCTTCGGCGGCCCGCACGAGTGAACCGAGATTGCGCGGATCCTTGCACGAAGGCCAGCAGAAGTTGTCGAGAATCGCGATGCGCGCCGGATCGGTGCCGACGCAGACGAGATTGCGCACACAC
Source organism: Phycisphaerae bacterium (assembly GCA_034439815.1). Classification (GTDB taxonomy): domain Bacteria; phylum Planctomycetota; class Phycisphaerae; order Phycisphaerales; family SM1A02; genus JAEUIT01. The sequence continues at coordinate 11,091 of JAWXBD010000160.1, read as the reverse complement.
TCGTCGATCGCTGCGAGCACCATCAGATACGGATCAGCGGAAAGGCCCGTCGCGAGGCCGTTGGCAATGGACAGACCGCGCGTGCTCCCCGCGACCGGCTGCAGGACTGCGGCATCACCGGGTCCCGCCATCGGTCCGACGAGCGGCTTGACGACGGACATGCCCTGCACTTCGTGGTCGTACTGCCGGATGATCCACGCCTTGCTGGCGATGTTCGGATGGGCCAGCAATGCTTCGAGCGCCTTGGCGAGATCGGCGGCCCGTTCCGAGAGGCCGAACCGTCCGCCCGTCGTGAGCGTGGACCGTCGCGATTCGCCGCGCTGAATCGCCGACCACGCCGGATCCCACACAGCCTCGCGCGTCGGCGTGGGAAGCCCCTCGTGCAGGAAGTGCGTGTCCATGCGGCCGACTTCGACGCCGTGCCAGCGGAGGACGAGCTCCTTCGTCGGCGTCCCGAACTCGCCGAGGTCGCACCATTCGACCGCGTGATCGTCGCACAGCTGCTGGAGCCGCGCGAACTTCTCCGGCGGCACGGCGAGCACCATGCGCTCCTGCGCTTCACTGATCCACACCTCGACAGGCGAGAGGCCGTCGTACTTGAGCGGGGCGCGGTCGAGATGCACGTCGGCGCCGATCGACTTGCCCATCTCGCCGACCGCGCTGGAAAATCCGCCGGCACCGCAATCGGTCAGACCGCGAAAAAGCGGACCGTCCGGCTGGTCGCGCGCGGCGAGCAGGCAGTCGAGCGCCTTCTTCTCCGTGATCGCGTTGCCGATCTGCACCGCGTGGCTGAACTCGTCGGCGTGCGTGTCGGTGAGTTCCGCGCTCGAAAACGTCGCGCCGTGAATGCCGTCGCGTCCGGTGCGGCCGCCGATCGCCACGATGCGATCGCCTGCGTGCACATCCCCCTTGATCGCGCTGCGCGGCATCAGACCGATACACCCGCAATAGACCATAGGATTTCCTATGTAATGATTATTAAACCAGACTGCTCCGTTGACTGTCGGAATGCCCATCCGGTTTCCATAATCGCGAACGCCGGCGACGACCTGCGTCAGCACGCGCCGCGGATGGAGACAGCCGGCGGGCAGCTCTTCGACATCGGGATATGCGACGCAGAAGACGTCGGTCGCCGCGATGGGCTTCGCGGAGAGCCCGGTGCCCATCACGTCGCGGATGCAGCCTCCGATGCCGGTCGCGGCACCGCCGTACGGTTCGATCGCGCTCGGATGATTGTGCGTCTCGCACTTGAAGCACACGGCCCACTCGTCGTCGAACGCGATCACGCCGGCGTTGTCGACGAAAATGCTGAGGCACCAGTCGATGCCGTCGGCGATGAGTTCATGCGTCGCTGCCGCGACAGTCGCTTTCAAGAGGTTGCGGATGACGACCGTGCCGTCAGGCTGCACGTCGTGGTGCGGCCGCTGCGCCGCACTGCTGAGAAGCGACCATCCGCCCGGCGCGTCCGTGCCGCTCGGCATCTCGCGATACCGGATCGTCGACTTGAGCGTCTTGTGCACGCAGTGCTCGGACCAGGTCTGGGCGAGCGTCTCCAGCTCGATCTCGCGCGGTTCGCGGCCGAGGCGGCGGTACTCCGTCTGGATCGCCTTCATCTCCTCGAGCGAGAGAAAGAGATGCGCGTCGCGGCTCATTTTCTCGAGCTCGGCGTCGCCGAGCTGCCGGACGGCGATCTCGCGGATCGCGAGCGTGTAGGGATGGCCGTGCGGAAACGACGCCGGGATGTAAGGCGCGTCGTGAATCGCGTGAATCACCGTATTCGCCAGCAGGCGCTCGGCGATGGTGCGGGCGAGCTTCGCATCGACACCGTGCAGGTCGTAGCGCTGACCGGTGCGGACCGCGATGCGCTTGCCAAGCATCGCTTCAATTGCAAGTTGCACGCTCTCGGCGGCCGGATCAGTGACTCCGGGCAGGGGATGGACTTCGATGAGTGAGACGCCGGACCTGGCGGGCGGCTGGCCGGTCTGCAGTTCGGCGACCTGGGTCACGCAGTCCGCGAGCAGCTCGTCCGCGATGCGGGCGATGTCGTCATTGGTGAGGTCGCCTTCGAGCAGGTAGATGGACGCGTGGTCGACGCGCCGAGGGCGGCGCTCGAGGCCGAGCGACTCGATCTGCCGCAGGACAGCAGCGCCACGAGGGTCCGCCTGCCCACGACGGGGCCGGACCTCGATGCGATGGACTTTCAGATTGGAACCGGTGGCAGGTGCGGGGGCAGTGGCGGGCATCGTCGGAGGGCTCAAGGTGCCGAGTTTAGCATTGACGATGGGGAGGGCCCTGCAGTGGCGGCTGATTCACTGGAACCGCGGGCGCGGAAATCCCGCATCCGCTCGCTTAAAGAAATGGGCCGACCTTACGTTTGCGACATCTACACGGCAATCTAGACTTGAGCGATGGCCTATCGCACCAAGCTCTTTCGCAACGGCGGAAGCTAGGCAGTTCGCCTTTCCGGAGACTGCCGGTTTCCCGATGAACGGACCGAGGTTGTCGTCCGGCGTGAGGGAGGACGGGTTGTTATCGAGCCGCTCGACAACTGGCCCAGTGAATTCCTGGCCTGCATCGGACCGTGGACGCAACCCATTGAGCGGCCTCGGCAGTCGCCGAGCGCGAGGCCCCGGGATCCGTTCGCATGAGCGAGCGCACGTTCATGCTGGACACCGACACGTACCGGGTCTGGCGACAAGTCACTCGCTTGCGCACAACTGTCGGTCGTCCGGATGACCCGCCGGTGTCGCACAGGCCGACGTACGTGGCATGATTCACGTGCGTCCACAGGCCATCCGAAGTGCTTCGGAATCAAGCCGCACATGGGCGGGGCGTAGTTCAACTTGTCGGGCGTCTGCTGGCGCAATTCGATGAATCGCGAGGAACTGCTCATCAACGCATTCGTCGTGTCCGCGAAGCGGGCTCGGTTCATCGAGTTTCTACGAAGCGCGAAACGAGGGCCGAAGTTCCTTGCAGAGCTATACCACTTCGCTGATCTCGACCAGCGATTCGTGGTTCCGATCCCTCCGGTGGAACAGCACCCGCCGGAGATCGCGGCGCCCCTTGCTGCACGCGGCGCGCCCCCGCTCTGTCACGTCATCTCCACCGGTTCATTCTCGAGCGGCCTGCCGCCACCAGCTCACGGTCGTTCGCTCCGACAGCGCCGCCGCAATGAAAACGCTTGCAGCCGTCGCGGGGCGATCGCTCGGGTCCGCGACAGAGCTCGCGCGCGTCAAAGGCAAACCCGCAGCCGCCGATTCACTCGGCGGCGCGCAGCGCAAGATCGACTGTGCGCCCGGAGGGCGCTGCGGAGCGCTCAAACGAGCTCGCTCCGGAGGGATCAAACAAGGCTAGAACACAATCTGAAACCGCAACCGCGCTACCCACTGGTCGGTGGCATCGCTCACACGCCAACCGGTCTGTGGCGTGTACCACGAAGGACTCACCGAATCGAATGCGTAGCCGAAGTCGCCTGTGAACTTGGCGTCGTGGCCGTCGAGGTACCAGTTGACGCCGACGGTGGCGAGGTTCAGATGATTCTCGCGGGCGAGGATTTGGTTCACCAAAGCCGGGTTCCCACCAGTGCCCCCGATGTCGACGCGATCGGGGTCGGAGAACGAGAGCTGTCCGAGTTCATACCGCGCGAAGAGTTCCACCTTCGGGGTGACGTAGAAGCCGCCTTGCAGCACGAAGCCCCATTTGTTCGCGACGCCGACGTCCTCGTCCACGTTCGGCAAGTTCGCGAAGTTGCCGTAGTAGTACGCCGACCTGCTGTCGGTGTAGCTCCAGGTGAACGAGCTGAAGAGACTCGCTCCCCCAAAGTTCATGCTGGCATCGGCCGTCACCATGAGCCAGTCGTTCTCGTTGCGCGTCACGGGCGGCACCAGCGGGGTCCGGCCATAATCGGGACGAGTGGACTGCCAGTGCGCACCGAGTCCGAACATAAGGCCGAAATCCGAGCCTGGCGTGCTGGTGAACGTGTCGAAGTCCTTCCACTCGCCGTAGGGCTTGAATTCAATGCGCCCGGTGAGTGACCAGTCGGTCGGCGTGTAATCCCAACGCCGGTTCTGGGGCAGCGTACCCACGAGTTTCATCTGCCCGCCAACCTCATCCTTGCCGCCGTCTGAATAGGCCATCTGCGCCCTCCACAGGTCGCTGATGTAGGCGAGCTCGATGCCCTGCGAGTAACTCAGGCCCAAGGAATACGACACGAGTGAGCGGTCGACGCCGAACACGTACTCGGGATCGACCAGCTCCTCGCGCGAGAACGGGAGTCGGAACTGGCCAACCCGCACGAACCAGTTGGCGTCGAGTTCGATCCGCGCCCACGCATCCTCGAGTTGGAACGCTCCGCCGCCCGCCTCGTCCGCGAGTGCTGGATTGGTGAGCGTCACGTTCGTGCCGACGTCATTGGCGAACCGGCCCCGCAACTTGAAGGTGAGGCCCGGCCCAAAGACGTGACCGGCGAACCACAACTGTGAATTGCCCGTGTCGAAACCAGAGCGCTGCTCCTGACCGTCAGCCCACCGGGGTGCGGTGAGACCGCCCGTCGACGGTGGCTCCCGCACCGATCCATAGATATATCGTGCCTGAATCATGCCGCCGACCTGCAGCTTGAATCGTCCGTCGGGACTACCGAGGAAGAACCCGTTGTCCCAGCCGGCGGTCATGCCGCTGCCTTGGAGGCTCGCTCGCCCGTCGGCATCAGCGAGCGTGTCGCTGACGATCGCACGTATCTGCGCCGCGCGTTCTTCGCTCAGCCACGCTTCGCCGTCTGCGGCGTGCAGCGTTTTGACTTCGCCCTCCAGCTCGGCGTTCTTCTTTTCAAGCTGGTCGAGTCGCCGCGCCATGTCCTGCAGCGCGGCGGCGGGAGGCGGCGCGTCATCCGCGGCGAGGGCCAGGGAACTGGCGGGCAACATGGCCGCAGCCGCGGCGAGCGGTGGCAGCGCCGCGACGCGAGCGATGAAACGGCTACGAGACGAACCTGCGATGCGCATCCTTGCGGCTCCCAATCCGATGCGGGTTGATGCCTGGCATCGGACGAGCTCCGCTCATCGCGCGTACCAGAACGCGCTCGTTATCGGGCACCCCCGCGCCGTACGGTGAGATTTTGCGCGGCGAAATGTGCACAGAGTCGTTCGGAAATCGCGCGCAACGAAAAACCGGCCGGTCCTCGTGGACCGGCCGGCTGGAGTCATGCACAACGATTTCGCGTCAGGCCGTCGGGAGACGATCAGAAGTTGATGTTGATGCCGGTGCGGAAGACGTACTGGCCATCTTCGGCGTCGCCGTTCGAGTCAACACCGTCAACATACCAGCCGTTGCCGGCGACTGCGAAGTCACCCATCGAGTGGAATGCGTACGACAGGTCGGTCTGCCACTTCGCGCGGTTCTTTGCGAAGTACCAGTTGGCACCGATCGTGGCGATCGACTGAGTGTTACCGTCAGACAGGCCCTGGTTGTCGAAGTCGCCGTACTCGTAGCGGCCGACGAGTTCGAAATCGTCAGTCAGGAAGAAGCCGACCTGCGCCATCAAGCCCGAGCGATCGAAATCGCCGGCGCCAGGCGTAGCGCCAACCCATTCCTCATCCGAGGTCTGCCAGTAGGCGGCAGCAAGGATGTTCCAGCCACCGAAGTTGACGGTTACGTCGGCGGTGAAGCCGTAATCGTCGCCGTCAGTTGCGGTGCCGGTCGGGAAGCCCGCGCCACCTTGGTTACCGGTCTGGTAGTAGCCACCAACACCAGCGAGCAGGCCGAACTCTTCGCCACGGAAGGACTGGTCGTACTCGAACTGCTTCCAGTTGCCGGCGAACTTAATCTCAGCGCGACCGTTGGCCGCGAAGTCGGTTGGCGGCGATGTTCCGGTGTTCGGATTGAAGCCACGGTTCTGGGTCGGGCTGTTGGGACCGACACCATCGCTGTAGGCACCGGCAATGCGGAACATGTCCGCGATGTAGCCGATCTCAACACCCTGCGTGCGGCCGAGGCCGAAGACGTAGTTGGAGTTGGAGCGATCGAGGAACTGGAGCCCGCTGTCGCTCATCATTCGCTCGCGCGAATACGCGGCGACGAACTGGCCAGCCTTCAGGTAGAAGCCGTTGCCGAAGTCCTTCAACACGTACATGTCGTTGAGGTAGGCAGTGCCGATGGTCGACTCACCGTCGTAGTCGCCGCTGTCGTCGAAGAAGCCGAAGCTAACGTTGTAGCGCCAGCTCGGATCAACGATGTGACCGGCGAAGGTGAGGGTGGTGTGACGCGTCGCAAAACCCCAGCTGTTCTCTTCGGTATCGGGATCGACGTTGCTGTCGATGTCGCGATGACTCCAAGTCCAGCGGATCTGGGCGTTGCCCGAGACGTTCAGACGGAAGTTACCGTCGGCGCTGGCCAGGAAGAACCCGTTATCCCAACCCGCCGTTGATGCAGCACCCTGGAGCGAAGCTCGGGTATCTGCGTCGGCGAGTACGTCTTGCACGAGGCCCTTGATCTCGGACGCGCGCTGCTCGGTCAGCCAGTTCGCGGAATCCTGATTCTTAAGCTCGGCGATTTCGGCCCTCAGCAGATTGATCTGCGATTGGGCGTCGTTGTTTGCCTCGGTCGTCGACCCGAACACCGCACCGCTGAGGGCGAGCGTCGTGCCAGCTACGAGACTAACAGTCTTGGTCAGACTCATGTATGACTCTCCTGAACTGGACGGGCCCATCGCCAATTTCGATAGCTAGGGGCCCAGTTCATCCACCCGTCCGTCATTGCTCGCATCACAGGGAAACGCGAGCCGGACGCGAAATATCGATATCGACCACCGAAGGCCGCTCGAATGAGGGGCGAATCATAACGGGTTGTCAACGATCCGCCAGTCAAGCGCCGGCTGAACCCCTATCCACGATGCGGGCGAAAACCGATCGAACTTGCAAGTCCTTTATATTCATGGACTAATGGCGCTCTTCACGACAGTTTTCCGAGTCACCGGTGCACTTGTCCCCAGCGCATCTATGGCTTGTCCAATGGATCGGACCGGAAAAATTTCTACATCAGAAGTGAGCGGATCGAGCCGAGCCCGGGTGTTTGCCCTCGCTTTCGCGCCCTGGTTCTCGCCCGTTCCGTCGCCGGCTTCGCGTACCGCAGACCGCGCCGCGGCCGCCTGACTCGCGGGGACGGCGATCATCCGCCCACCTCGCCGCACGATCTCCGCGACGCGCTGCTCGATCTGACGTACTGCACGGACCTCACCCGTCAAACCGACCTCGCCAATCGCTGCAAACCCGACAGGTGTCGCCCGCGCATAGTGCGCGCCTGCAATCGCAAGCGCCAGCGCGACATCCGCAGCAGGTTCGACGATCTTCATTCCGCCTGCAGCCTGCGCGAACACATCTTGATCAGCAAGCCGCAATCCGCCGTGCTTTTCCAGCACTGCGATCAGCATTGCAAGACGATTCGAGTCGAGTCCTGATGCGCGGCGCTTCGCGGCACCGAGGAAGCTTGTTGCGGTTAACGCCTGTATCTCCGCGATGAGACAGCGCGATCCGGCGAGTGAGGGAACGAACACCGTACCTGGTCGCTGGGTCGGCGCGCCGCCGCCCTCACCCTCGTCGCCCCCGTGATCGCCGTGCGTCAGTGTGAGAGATCCTTCACGTACTTCGATCAGCCCCGCGCCAGTCATCTCAAAAAGGCCTATTTCCTGCGTGGATCCGAAGCGGTTCTTGATCGGTCGGACGACGCGATACGCGTGATGGCGATCGCCTTCGAACTGCAGCACCACGTCGACCAGATGCTCGAGCAGCTTGGGACCCGCAAGCTCGCCTTCTTTCGTGACATGGCCTACGAGCGCCACGCACATGTTCGATGCCTTAGCGAGCCACACCAGTTCGAGGCATGCGCGCCGCAGCTGTGTGACTGAACCAGGCGCCGCTTCGACACCGGAACTCCAGAGCATCTGAATGCTGTCGATGACGAGCAGTTCAGGCTGCACGCGCCGCGCCTGCTCGGCGATGCGCGTGATGTTGGTCTCGGACAGCACGTACAGATTCTTGGACCGTGCGCTTCGTTCACGGTCGGCCCCGTCATCGACATCGATGACTCGTTCCGCGCGCAGCTTGACTTGCTGAGCGCTCTCTTCACTTGAGACATACAGCACGCGCCGGCCGACGTCCGCGAGGCGCGCTGCGGCCTGCAGAAGCAGCGTGCTCTTGCCGATGCCGGGATCACCGCCGAACAACACGGCGCTGCCGGGCACGATGCCGCCGCCAAGCACACGATCCAGTTCAGCCACGCCAGTGGCGATGCGCGGTGTTTCGCGCGTGGAGACTTCATCGAGCGGTACAGCACCCGCTGCGGCGGCAGCGGCACCATCGGCGGACGGGTCATCGCCGCGCGCCAGCCATTGCGCGGCGGCGCCCATGGCCTGCGGCGGCGCCGGCTCGTCAGTGGGCGGCGTGAATTTTTCCAGACTGTCCCAGGTGCCGCAGTCGGGACACTTGCCCATCCATCGAGGATGCGACGATCCGCACGACCGGCACAGGAAAGTCACGCGCGTCTTGGCCATCAACGCATGCTACGGCTCGCTGCGCGACGGCCGGGAATTGCCGGACCATTTGCGTGAATTTCGGCGGAGCGTCTCAGCGGCGCCGGAGGGCCCGCATCGACCGCACCCAGTTCGCGTACTCGATGATGGCCTCGCGCCGCGCGCGGGCTGTCGGCATGCGCGCTGTATCATGACCGAACGCCGTTTCGTTGCGCCACTGCCAGTACGAGCCACGCAGACGAAACCCCGTCTTCCAGGCGAGCCGTGCAAGCTCAATGAGGGCGACGAGTGATCGCATCGGTTCAGTGAATGGAAATCGGCCCCTGCTTCGGATCGGAGATCGCTGCGTCCGAGAGGGCGATCGGATGCGTCGGACTCGTGAAGATGTCCTCGTCGCGCATCGGCGAGAACCGGCTTCCGATCATCGGCACCTTGTGATTGGGATTGTGCCGCTTCGGCATCAGTCCCTGTGCCGCATACACGATCGCGATGCAGCCGAGCGAGCCCAGCCAGATGAAGTCGTTCCAACCGAGATAGACGAACACGCTGGTCACGAGGACGACGAGCGTCGCTGTCGGGATCATGCCCTCCCACGCGAGCCGCATCAGCTGGTCGAATCGGAAACGCGGCAGTGTCCAGCGGATGGCCATGCCGAAGGCGACGAGCAATCCCACCTTGCCGAGCACCACGGCCCACTGCGCGAGAATCACGAGCAGACCCCCTGCGGCGGGCAGATCCGGCCCGTAGCCGAACGGATTCAGCGACCAGCCGCCTAGGAAGAGCAGCGTGAAGAACGCCGCGCCGGTGAGCATGTGGAAGTACTCGCCGAGGAAGAACATCGCGAACTTCATCGAGGAATATTCGGTGTGATAGCCGCCGACCAGCTCCGACTCAGCTTCGGCGAGATCGAACGGCGCCCGATTGGCCTCGGCCAGAAGGCACGCGTAGAAAATGATGGCGGCGATCGGCTGCGTCAGCAGATTCCAGCCGCCCGTCTGCTGCCCGGTGATAATTTCAAACGGCTCGACCGAGCCGACCGTGAGGACGACGGCGAGCAGCGCGAGCCCCATCGGGATCTCGTACGAGATCATCTGAGCGCTCGCTCGGAGACCGCCGAGAAACGACCACTTGTTGTTGCTGGCCCAGCCGCCGAGGCTCACGCCATAGACACCGAGCGCCGATGTCCCGAGCAGATAGATGATGCCGACATTCAGCTGCGCTCCGGCGATATGCACGTGAACGCCCTCGACGCCGAGCGTCGACGCGAGTCCGAACGGCAGCGTCGACAGATCGAGCAGACCAGCCCACGGGACGATCACGAATCCCACCATCGCGGGAATCATGATGAATGCCGGAGCGAGAATGAACAGCCACTTCTCAACACCGGCCGGGTTGTAGTCCTCTTTAAAAAGGAACTTCAGTCCGTCGGCGATCGGCTGCAGCAGACCGCCCGGGCCAACGCGATTCGGACCGACGCGATCCTGCATCCAGGCCGAAAGCTTCCGCTCCAGAAGAATCGCGTACGCGCACCCGATGAGAATCACGAGCAGCATCACGAGGATGACAAGCACGGACGTCACGAGCTGGGCGGTTTCTTGAGTCGTGAGACCGAACATGGAGCGAGGGAGGATACAGCCAAACGGGAGCCGACGGTCCCCGCGAGACTACGCGATGAGGAAGCGGCGCGCTCACCGGTGCAAGCCGATCGAGGTCAGATAAACCAAAAAGGCCCGAGCACCGTGCAGTGCCCGGGCCCGTCATTCACAGAATCCCGTCTTCCTACGACCGCGGCTTGAGCACCGAGACCTTGAACGCCGCCGCCGGATATTGCGGAAGGATGCGCCCCGCATCGAAGCCGTTGCGTTCCGCCCAGTAGAAGGCGCGGTCATCGGAGTGCCCCGCGCCCCAATCGAGCTCGACTGCCGACTTCAGGTTGAAGACCGGGCCGCGATTGCGGTCGACCTTTCCCTGCTTGTCGCCTTTGCCCTGCACGTTCACCAGAGCGCGAACGTTTTCGTCGGGGACATTGATCAGCTCGACGCGAATCTTTCCGCCGTCGGGTTGGAAGACGTCCTTGGCCCAGTTGAGCGAGCATCGGCTGTCTTCGTTGATCATCGGCACGTAGTAGACGTAGAACTTCTGTCCGTCGACCTCTTCGATGATCGGCTGAATGCGGTCGTGCTCGCTATTCCACGACTTTAGCACGTCGTACGCTACCCGACCGGCCTTGACGGCAGCGACGATGGCGGCCGACTTCTCGTCGGAATTCGGCTGCGCCGTCGCTGCTGTGACGGCGAGAAGCGTCGTCACCAAGGCGAGGGAAAGAAGAACCTTCATGATCCTGTTCATATGGACTCCTGGGTCATTGTGTCGCTAGCGTGGATAGCCAAGTGGACATCGATCGCGCAACGCACGCGAGCACTTATAAACGTCCGACTTGCTAAAACTCCGCGTCACGATGTACACGCCGAGATGCTGACCTGCTCCCCAAAATCTGAGCCAGTTCCTATGAGAGTCCCGATGAGCCCCGGCCGGGCTTCGGAGACTCTCGATGAAACGGACACGACACTCAC
>JAWXBD010000159.1:0-40609 GCA_034439815.1 Phycisphaerae bacterium | reverse complement strand
GATCTGGCCCGCGTCTCTTCCGCCGGGGCCAAGCGCCGACGGGGCTTGATCTGCATCCGGGCCGGTCGGCTACCCACACGAAAGCCGGAAGCGCCGTTTTTCAGGGGTCGCGCGTTTCACGGCGGCATCATCGCCGCCGTCCTCATGGGATTCGCGCGCCAACATCTCTTTGACCCCTCAGAGACCAACGTCTGTCACTGCATCTCGCGGTGCGTCTGGCGCGAGATGCTGCTTGAGCACGAGGAACGCAGGACCGCGCTGATGAACCGACTGCGGTGGCTCACGCAGTACTTCGCCGTCGACGTACTCGAGGCCGCCCTCATGCACAACCATCTGCACCTCGTCACCTCGACGAATCCCGAGATGGCCCGCAGCTGGAGCGCCGTCGAGGTCGCGACGCGGTTCCGCACCATCTGCCCCGACTACGCGCTGCGGAAGCGGAGTAACCGTTCGACCTGCCTGAGCTCCGCCGCTATCACCGCGCCAGAGCCAGCCGCGCCGTCGGATTGGCCTTGATCCATTCCTCCGGCATCAGCCCGCGAAGCAGCGCCTCTCCCTCGCCCGCTTTCCGCTCCGCCGGCATGTCGCGGTACGCCGCGAGCTTCAGGAGCACGTCGCTCACGTACGCAAACGGCTCGACCTCGTGCAGCCGCGCGCTATGGATCACGCTCAGCCACGCCGCGATCGCGCGGCCGCCGTCGGTGCTGCCCGCGAAGAGCCAGATAGTATGACCCCTCCTGTTCAGCGCCGCGCGTCTCGCGGCGCTCCACCATTCCGGGAGACGATCATGAGCGGTCGCGGTAGGGACCCGGATTGCTCCGGGCCCCCCGCACAGATCCGTGCGAGCGGCTTTCCCGCATACGGCTCCTACCTTGGGTGTCTGGCGTCGAAGCGGATCGACGGATACGGATGCTGGACTCGGAGGCGCGGAAGGTGACGCGTGAGCAATCGGACGAAGCGGCTCCAAGGCATGCGCTTCCGATCGCCGCGTCGCCGAAGCGATTGCAGCCACAGGCGTGAGCATGCGGTCTTGAAGCTCTCGACCCGATCGAGGTTGCCGGGCACCGCGTGATAGTTCATGTATCCCATGACCACCGCGCCGAGCGAGCGTCCCGGTTCACCGACGGGCCGATGCCGGACGCGCCGAAGCACTTCCTTCACGGCCCGCAGCTTCGCCGTCTGCCGCTTGCGCGAGCTTCGTCGCCAGACCGTGAAGTAGCCCGTCGCCCGCGTCGTCCCGCACGTGTGCGTGAAGCCGAGGAAGTCGATGGTCTCCGGTCTGCGTTCGCCCCGCTCCGCACGATTCCGACCGGCGAAGCGGCCGAATTCGATCAGCCGCGTCTTCTCGGGATGCAGTTCGAGGCCGAACGTCGCGAGTCGCTCGCGCAGCGAAGTCATGTCAACTCTCGCGCAAAACTGACCCACCCCCCGAACAACGAGATCTGACCCGCCCCCACGAAAAAACTGGGGCGCTCGCTGGATCGAGGCCGGCGGCGGACCCGTGTCAGGCGGTTGTGCTCGCCTCCCTCCTCCATGGCGGACTCGCTGCAGAGCGTTCGCGGGAGCTCCGGCGATCGCCGTTCGCCCCGCTCCTCGCCCGCCGCGGGCGGTCCTTGAAGCGAAGTCCCGAATCGACCATGCGATTGCCGCCGAACTCTGCGCAATGCGTGGTGGAGGCCAGGTGGTTCTGTGCCTTCACGAGATCGCTTCCGTCACTCATCATCGCGCGGGGAACGTTCCTCGCGCGGGCTCTTCGCCATTTCGCGATCGATCCACGAGTGCGCTTCAATCAGCGCCTTGCTCGCAAGCAGGATCTCATCGCGCGCGAACGACGTGCTGTCGTGCCAGTCTTCACCGTCCTTGAAAGAACGCGTCACCGTCACCGTGTGCATGATGCCGTTCTTGTGCTCGTTCGCCGCCGACCGACGCTCTCACCGAACCGTATCGCACGATGTGAACAGGCCGAGTTTTCGCCGCCTCTTTCGCCGAGTCTGAACCTTGCTGCTGTTTCTGTTGACCCAGATGCAATGCTCCTTCCGGCACACCTCCTCGCTCAGCACAGATCTCAGAGCGTTCCGGCCCCGCCGATTGCGGAAGTTGCCGTCTGCGCCGAAGATGGTCGCGTCCCCGCTCCTCCACCGATGGCACCCCGCACCTCCTCGCCGCCGAACGAATCTCCAGCCGATGACGGCGGAGGGTGGAACACCGCCCTGCGCAATCTGACATCGCCCAAGGACGCCAACCATCAGGGGTCGGTCTTCGGCGGCGTGATTCTTTCGCTCATCGATCAGGCTGGATACGTGGAAGCGCGGCGGCACGGCGTGCACCGCTGGGTCACCGTCGCGCTGCAGGCGGTCGAGTTTCATCAGCCGGTCTGGATGGGCGACATCGTCACGCTGTTCACGCGCACCACCCGCGCCGGGACCACGTCCGTCACGGTCGAAGTCCGCGTGGAAGCGCAGCGCTACACGACCGGAGAACACGTGCGCGTCACGGTGGCGACAGTGACGCTTGTCGCGACCGACGCCGTCGGCACGCCCATTCCATTCTTGAGCGATCCGTCCCGGCCGATCGCTCAGGCCCATCCGGTCATCGGTCCGTAAGTCGTCACATGCTTCGCAAACTGATCGTCACATGCTTCGCATAGGGGGACTCATCTCCGGCGGCGGCCGCACCGCCGTCAATCTTGCAGAACGCTTGCGTTCCGACGCCATCGACGCATCGATCGAGATCGTGATCGCGCATCGCGCCGATGTGCCCGGGGTCGCGCGCTGCCGCGCCGCGGGCTTGCACGTCGCGATCACCGATGGCCCCGGATCCGTTGCGGACCAGCTCGACGCGCTGCTGCAGGCGCACCGCGTGGAACTCGTCTGTCTGTGCGGATATCTGCGGAAGTTCCGTGTCGCGCCGCTCTGGTCGGGGCGCACGATCAACATTCATCCGGCGCTCCTCCCCGACTTCGGCGGGCCCGGCATGTATGGTGACCGCGTCCATGCTGCCGTCCTCCGTGCCGGCGTCTCCGAATCCGGATGCACCGTGCACAGCGTCGACGAGGACTACGACTGCGGCCAGATCCTGCTGCAGCGCCGTTGTCCGGTCGTTCCGGGCGACTCGTCCGCGAGTCTCGCGGCCCGTGTGTTTGCCGAAGAATGCCGCGCACTCCCTGAAGTCGTCGCCCGCATCGCGAGCGGCGTGATTTCCTTTCCAATGCAGCAGGTCTCTGCGTAGCATGCGATCCATGATGTTCGCGCGACGCGTGCTCCCATATCTGACGGCGCTCCGGGTCCTCGTCAGCGTGGTGCCGTCGCTCGCCGTCGGTGCGCAAAACGATCACGTTGGCCAGCGCGTCGCGCCGCCGCTGGAAGCAGCCGCCGCCGACGCGCTGCAGCGCAAGATCGATCGAACCCTGGAAGCGCGGCGCTGGAGCGAAGCGCTTGATCTCATCGCCGAGTACACGCGTGACGTGCGTCGCGATCCGATCATGTTCTACAACGCCGCATGCTGTCAGGCGCAGCTCGGCGCGAAGGACGCAGCGGCGCAGTCGCTGCTGGACGCAGTCAAAGCAGGCTTTCTTGAATTTGACGCAATGGAGGAGGATCCGGATCTTGAGCCAATCCGCGAGCATCCGACGTATACGGCGATCCTTGAAGCGCGCGACGTCATCAAATCAAGGGCGAGGAACGGGCAGCCGGCCGAAGTTCCGGCCGCAGTCCCGCGCCTGCGGCCCCGCTCAACCTCGTCCCTTGTCCGCAGCAGGATGAGTGGAAGCGCGTCCACGGCGAGAAGAACTATCGCTTCGAAAGTGATCCGAAGCGCCGGCTGTATTACGCGACCTGTCTCGACGAAGCGCCGCATCGCGAACTGCGCGAACTTGTCGAACGTGAAGCCGACTGGCTCGCGCGCCATCTCTTCGACGACACGCCGGATTACGCGACCTTGATCGCCGTGCCGACACCGAAGGACGCCAAGGCGTATTTCACCGATCCGACCACGACGGGAATCTACGAGCATCGCATGCGGATGCTGGTCGTCCGCGACATCGGCGAAAGTCTGCAGCACGAGTTCGTCCATCTCATGCACTACGGCAGCATGGAGCGCGCGCGGCAGAAGCACCCGATCTGGATTCAGGAAGGCATCGCGACGCTGTTTGAGAACTACGAACTCAGCGGCGACGACATCCGCTTTCTGCCGAACACACGGCACAACATCGCGCGCCGCGCCGTGAGTTCCAATGGGGCGCTCGCGTGGAAGACGATGTTTGCGATGGCGCCGCAGGACTTCATGGACAAGGCACCGGTGCTCTATCCGCAGGTCCGCTCGATTTTTGAGTACATCGCCGATCGTGGAAAACTGCAGGTGTTCTACAAATCGCTGCTCGCCACGTTTGCAACCGATCCGACGGGCAGCAAGGCGATGGAGCGCACGTTCGGGAAGCCGCTTGCCGACATCGAGCGGCAGTGGAAGGACTGGGTGAAGGCGCGGCCGATGATCGATGACACGGTCCGCGCAGGCGACGCGTCGCTGGGGATACAGATCACGGAAGTGCCGGAAGGGATCAAGATCCGCCAGACACTGCCCAAGAGTGCGGTCCGCGCTGCGGGCCTGCGCAGCGGGGACGTGATCGTCGCGATTGAAGGAAGGCCGGTTCGTTCATCGCGCGAACTGGCGCTGATCGTCGCGTCCAAGCGAGTGGGTGATGTCGTCGTCGTCCGGTATCGCCGCGGTGACGACTACGTCGAGTCGCCCGTGACCCTGCGTCCGCTCACCTCCCCGCTGCCGGTCCGGTAGGGCGAATGGACGCGATGGACAGGGGCTGCCACCTTCATTGAAGGGATCTGTCCCCGCCTCTACACTCTGCCTCTCCGCTCAATGGCAGAATCCAACGATCGAACTCCCCGCTTCGGCGTCAAGCGGGCCTTCCTGCGCGGCCTCGCAGTCCTGCTGCCATCGATCCTGACCCTCTGGATCCTGGTGGCCGCTTATCAGTTCATCAGCCGCAACATCGCCGAACCGATCAATGCGGCAGCCCGGTCCGCCTTGGCGTGGGGAAGCGCTTCGACCGGTCCGCTCAGCGGTCGCTTCGAGCCGTCGGCCGAAGCGATCGACGCGACGATCGCCGATCGTGCGATCGGAAGCCGCACCCCGCCATCGCGCGAAGCAATTGCTGCAGAGCTGCGTTCCCGCGAAGTGCATCGCTGGTGGAACGACCGCTGGTACACGAGCCTCTTCGGCCTCGTCGTTGCATTGACGTTCGTCTACGTCGCCGGCCGGCTCGTCGGCGGCTGGCTCGGTCGCAAGTTGTTCAGCCTGATGGAACGGGTGCTCATCAGCGTGCCGCTCGTCGGGCAGATCTATCCCCACGTCAAGCAGATCGTCGGCTTCTTCTTCTCTGACGGCGGCGAGGAAGAGAAGTCCATGAAGTTCAGCAAGGTCGTGGTGGTCGAGTATCCGCGCAAGGGAATCTGGTCCATCGGGCTGCTGACGGGTACCGCGATGCTCGCCGTCGAGAATGAGGCCGGTGACGCGCTCACCGTGTTCATACCGAGCTCTCCCCCACTCACCGGCTGGACCGTCACGGTGCCGCGCGACCAGGTCCACGAACTACCGATTACGATCGACGAAGCGCTGCGGTACCTCGTCTCGGGCGGCGTGCTGGTTCCGCCGCACCAGGAAGGGCCGCCGCGTGATCCGCTGCCGCCCGCGCGGTCCAGGATCTCATCGGGCGATGTGACGGGCATTCCGACGGATCCGGCGACTGGCGCGCCGACCGGCAACGTGCGGCTCACCGCGCCGGGATCCCGCTGACAATTCAACATTCACTGTTCCAGAGCTGCTTCAGCAGATTCATCATGCAAACGACCATCACAGCCAAGCACCTTCAGTCGACGCCCGCTATCGAAGAGTACATCCACAAGAAGACGGAGCGGATCCGCAAGCACTTCGATCGGGTTCAGGGTATTTACGTCATCCTGGAGAAGGAACCCAACGGCTTCCACGTCGAGATCAAGATCGATGTCGAGCGACATGACGACTTTGTGGCCAACGCGAAGGATCCGGACCTCTACGCGTGCGTCGACCTGTGCGTCGACCGCGCGATCCGGCAGATCACCGATTACAAGGAGCAGGTGCGCGACCACAAGAAGTGACAGCTCGCCGCGTGCGTCCGCTCCCCGCTCACCTACCGAATCTCCGTCTCCGCACGGAGACAGTCTGGAACGTCTCCCCATGAAACTGCGTGACATCGTCGTCAAAAAGGCCGTCCTTCCCCAGCTCGCCGCGACCAAACGCGACGACGCGATCCGCGAACTCGTGAACGCGCTCGTTGAGGCGGGCAAGATCACTGCGGAACTGCGCGACACGTTCGTCAAGTCGATCATCGCCCGCGAAAATCGCGGCTCCACTGGATTTGGTCACGGCGTGGCAGTTCCGCATGCGAAGACGACGTCAGTGAAACAGCTGGTCGTCGCTGTCGGTGTGTCGAAGGCCGGCGTCGACTTCAACTCGCTCGACAAGCAGCCGGTGCATTCGATCTTTTTGCTTCTTTCGCCGGAGGACCGGCCGGAAGAGCATCTCGACGCGATGGAAGCAATCTTCGGCAATCTGAGCCGAGATCAGTTCCGGCGCTTCATGCGCCAGGCGGACTCGGTTGAAGACATCATGACGCTCCTGGAAGAAGCGGATCAGAAGCAGCCCACGTCGCGATGACCTGCTGTCCGCTCTCCGCTGATCAACTGGCCACTGATTGTTTCGGTCGACAATCAGTTTGAGGGGTGTTTTTTACGTGCGTTCCGTCCGCGCTGTCATCAGCAACCGGCTCGGTCTCCATGCGAGGCCGGCGATGACATTCGTCGAGCAGGCGATGGCCTTCGGCTGTTCGATCACCGTGCGCCGCACCGATCAGGACGAGGCGGTGGACGGCAAGTCAATCATGCAGATGCTGATGCTCGCGGGGACGTGCGGCACCGAGATCGAAATCTCGTGTGACGGGTCTGACGAGGCGGCAGCGGCAGAGTCGCTCGGAAAGCTTGTGCAGGCGGGATTCGGCGAGGAAGAATGAACGGGCCTTTCCTGCGCGTCACGCGATGCGTTCCGAACCTGCGGCGCGCTGCATGAGATCTGCAAGGGCCGCGTGCGGCGCGAGTCCCTCGAACACCATGCGGTGCACGACCTCGGCGATCGGCATCTCGATACCGATCCGCTGCGCCCACGCGACGACCGCCTTCGCCGTCGGCGCTCCTTCGACGACCGACGCGCTCGAACCGGCAGCGAGATACTTTTCCATCGGCTCGCCCCGTGCGATCGCTTCGCCAAAACTTCGGTTGCGTCCTTCTGGCGAGAAACATGTGGTCGCGAGATCACCGACGCCGGCGACGCCGAAGAACGTCTCGGTCTTCGCACCAAGCGCCACGCCAAATCGCGCCATCTCGACGAGACCGCGTGCGAGGAGCGCTGACTTCGCATTTGATCCGAGACCAAGGCCGTCGATCACGCCGGCGGCGATCGCGATGACGTTCTTCAAGGCCCCGGCCAACTCGACGCCGAGCATGTCATCGTTCGTGTAGATGCGCGTCCACGGTGAACTGAAGACCGCCTGCGCCCGGCACGCGAGCGCCGCGTCGCTCGATGCGGCAACGAGCACGGCGGGCAGTCGGTGCGCGAGTTCGCCCGCGATGGTCGGACCGCTCAGCACCGCGACTCCGTGCCGCGTGCCGCCCGGTCCGGCCATGATCTCCGTCAGGATTTCGCTGGGGCGGCAGAATCGTTCCGTCTCGATGCCCTTCGCGACGCTGATGATCGGCACGCCGATCGGACCGACGTCAGCACGGATCCGCCCCCAGGTCGCGCGCATGAACTGCGTAGGAATCGCGTTGACGAGGAGGGTCGCTCCTTCGACGGCGTCGCGCGCGACCGCAGTGACCCGCACCGCGTCGGGAAGGATGAATCCGGGGAGGCGGTGCGAGCGACGCGTCTGGTCGAGCGCCGCCGCCGCGTCCTCGAACGCACTCCAGATCACCGTCGAGACTCTGCCGGCGTGGAGCACATCGGCCAATGCGAGCGACATCTGGCCGTCACCGAGGATCGTGACGCGTTCGGACGCAGGTTGCATTGCGGAGTGGGACATGTCGAGAGCCGGCCAGCGCACGGACTCTACCCGGAGGGAGGATTTGGACGAACCGGGCACCGTCAAGCTTCGTTCTGCTACCCTCTCCCTCTTGCGTGCTCCTGCCATCGCCGGCTCCCCCATAGACGGGCCGGCCCACATCTCTGGCCGGAGCGCGACGACTCGCCCGTTCCCACATTCTGGTCTTCGCCGATGTCCGACCTATCGCTCGCGACTGCTGACCGTCTCGATTCCGGCAACGAACTCTCGAACAACGCCGAGGCCCGCCTCGAGCGCCACTTGTTCGTTGCGCTCCTGGGCGGGATCTTGCTGCTTGCCGCCTGGCTCGCCCAGTATGTCTTTGGGGTGAACGCTACCGTCGCCAACATCCCCGCGTCGATCGGGGCGATCATCCTCCTCCTGCCACTCGCCCGCGGCGCGATCGAAGAACTGCGCGACGGCCGAGCCTCGAGCGATTCGCTGGCCTCCCTCGCCGTGCTGGCCGCCATGGCCAACAACATGTTCCTCGCGGCGGGCTTTCTGGCGTTCTTCCTCTGGTTCGCCGAACTGGTTCTGTCGCGGACCGCGTGGGGTGCGCAGCGGGCCATCCGCGATCTCGTCGAACTGACCCCCGACATCGCCCGCGTCATCGACGCGGACGGCGCCGAGCGCGAAGTCTCGCTGCGGCAGATCGAGCGTGGCATGATCGTCCGCGTGCGGCCGGGCGAAAACCTCCCGGTCGACGGCAAGGTCGTCCGCGGCGCCACCAGCATCAACCAGGCCTCGCTCACCGGTGAAGCCGTCCCCGTCGAAGTCCAGCCCGGGTACGACGTCTATGCCGGCACGACAAACCTCACCGGCCAGATCGACGTGCAGATCACGGCCGTCGCCGGCGAAACGACGATCGGCAAAGTCGAGAAGCTCATCCGTGAAGCCGAGACCGCCAAGGGCGAGCGGCAGGAACTCGTCGAACGCCTTGCGCAGTATTACGTGCCCGTCGTCCTGATGGTCGCGGCGCTCGTGTGGTTCTTCACGACCAACAGCGAAGATGCGGCCACACGCGCCGACGCCGCGTCGCGCGCGATCACTGTGCTGGTCGTCACCGCGCCGGGCGCGCTCCTCATCGCGTATCCGACGGCGATGGTCGCGGCGTTCGCCGCTGCGGCGCGCCTCGGCATCATGATCAAGCAGACACGCACGCTGGAAGCCGCGGCGAACGTCGACACAGTCGTGATGGACAAGACGGGCACACTGACGACCGGCAAGTTCGCGGTCAGCCGGCTCGCACCGGCCGAAGGCATCGAAGGCGCCGTGCTGCTGCAGGCCGCCGCCGACGCCGAGCAGAGCTCCAACCATCCGCTTGCCAAGTCGATTCTCGAAACGGCCGACCGGGCGCGCATCGTGGCGCGACCGATCCGCGGCTATCAGGAGATTCACGGCCGCGGCGTGCGTGCCGAAACCGATCAGGGAACGTTGTTCGCAGGTCGAGGGCAGTGGCTGCTTGAGGTAAATCCGCGCATCGCGGACCAGCTCGCCGCGGTCGAGGACAAGATCGAAGGAATGTCGAGCGTGCATGTGATGCTCGGCGATCGCTATCTCGGCGCCGTCGGACTCGAAGACAAATTGCGCCGCAACGCGGTCGAGGTCATCACCAAGCTGCGGCAGCTCGGTGTGCGGCGCATCTCGATGTTCACAGGCGACCGACTCGCCGTGGCCAAGCGCGTCGGGCAGGCCGTCGGTGTCGACGCGATCGAGGCCGAGTGCCTCCCGGAAGAAAAGCACGCCGAACTGCAGTACCTCATTCAGCGTGGCCATCGCACGCTGGTCGTCGGCGACGGCATCAACGACGGCCCGATTCTCGCGAGCGCCGATGTCGGCGTCGCCATGGGCCTGTCCGGCTCTGACATCGCAACGAATTCCGCGGGCGTCGCGCTGATGAACGACGATCTCCGCCACGTGCCGTTCCTGATCGAGATCGCGGCGAAGGCCCGCGGCATCGTCGCGCAGAACATCATCGCGAGCCTCCTGCTCGCGGTGGTCGGTCTCGCGCTCGCCGCCACGGGCCAGATCCAGCTGTGGGTGACGCCGTTCTATCAGGCCGCCGCGTACATCTTCGTGATCGCCAACAGCCTGCGCCTCGTGCGATTCGGCGAAGACTTCGCCGACGCCGAGCAGGCCCGCCGCGAAGCGGAAGCAGGCAAGGCCGTGAAGCCGGTGCGCGTCTCCGCAGCGAGCGCGACGATTCGGACGACGTGATCTGCAGCTTCGGTTCACCCATGCGGTACGCTGCGGACCGCCATGAGAACTCCATCGACCGCCGCAGCTCGTCCGCTCGCTGTGCTTGCCCTGATCGCGTGCACGCTCTTCGGTACACTTGCCCCGGCGCATGCCGACGAAGGCATGTGGCTCATCAATCGTCCGCCGCTTGCGGGATTGAAGGAGCAGTACAAGTTCGAGCCGACGCCGCAGTGGCTGGAAACGATGCAGAAGTCATCCGTGCGGTTCGCCACCGGCGGGTCCGGGTCGCTCGTGTCGAGCCAAGGTCTTGTCCTGACGAATCACCACGTCGGCGCCGACATGCTCGCCAAGCTGAGCACACCGAAACGTGACCTGCTCCGCGAAGGCTTCCGCGCCGCAACGCTGCAGGACGAGCTGCGCTGTCCGGACCTGGCCCTCGACATTCTGTGGACCATCGAAGACGTGACGACGCGCGTCAACGCCGGCGCCACCCCCGACATGGACCCCGCTGCCGCGGGCGCGGCACGGCGCTCGGCGATCGCGGCGATCGAGACTGCGAGCGAAAAGGCCACCGGTCTCAAGAGCGAAGTGGTCACGCTGTATCAGGGCGGCCAGTATCACTTGTACACCTATCGCCGCTTCGACGACGTGCGGCTCGTGTTCGCCCCCGAACAAGAGATCGCGTTTTTCGGCGGCGACACCGACAACTTTGAATACCCGCGCTTCAACCTTGACTGCTGCTTTTTCCGCATCTACGAGAATGGAGCGCCGCTGAAGTCCGAGCACCATCTGCGCTGGAGCGCGGACGGCGCCGCTGCGGATGAACTCGTCTTCGTCTTCGGTCATCCGGGAAGAACGCGCCGGCTCTACACGCTCGATCATCTCCGCTTCATGCGCGACGTCGAAATGCCGAAGCTCCTGGCGAAAGCGTGGCGCGATGAAGTCAAGCTGACCGGCTTCGCCGCCCGCAACGAAGAGAACGCGCGGATCGCGTCGGATGATCTGCACGGCATTCAGAACGGTCGCAAGGCCCGCACATGGCTGCTCGCGGGATTGCAGGATCCGGTGCTCCTCGACATGAAGAAGAGCCGCGAGGATGCACTGCGCGACGCGGTGGCGCGCGACGAAACCATGCGCGCCGGTTACGGCTCTGCGTGGGATCGCGTGGCGCAGGCGCAACAGACATATGCGGCGATCTTCGACCGCTATCAGCAGCTTGAAAATGGCTGGCGCCGTTCGAGCCTGGCGCGGCACGCGCGGACGATCGTGCGGCTGGTCGACGAGCGCGAGAAGCCGAGCGGTGAACGGCTGCGCGAGTACGCGGACAGCCGCCTCGATACCGTTGAGCGCGCACTCTTTTCGCCTGAGCCGATCTACGACGCGCTCGAGATCGAGACGCTGACGAACGAGCTTGCGTTCCGCGCTGAAACATTCGGGGGCGACGATCCCGTCGTCACGCTGCTGCTCGACGGGAAGTCACCGGCCGCTCGCGCCGACGAGCTCGTGGGCGGCTGCACGCTGCGGTCCGTCGATGCGCGCAAGAAGCTCGTCGAAGGAGGGCGCTCGGCGCTCGAGTCGTCACCCGAGCCGCTGATTCGCATGATGTTGTCGATCGACAACGCAGCCCGCGCCGTCCGCACGCAGTACGAGGACGAAGTCGAAAGCGTGGAACGCCTGGCATACGCGGACATCGCAGCCGCGACGTTCGCGATCGAAGGCGACACGGTCTATCCCGACGCGACCTTCACGCTGCGCATGACGTTCGGTCCGGTCGAAGGCTGGAAGGAAGGCGGCGCGATGATCGCCCCGTTCACCACCTTCGCGGGTCTCTATCAGCGCCATGCCGACCGCAAGGGTCTCGGCGAGTTCTCGCTGCCCAAGCGCTGGCTCGACGCGAAGTCCACACTGCCGCTCGACACGCCGTTCAACTTCGTCTGCAGCGTCGACATCATCGGCGGCAACTCCGGCTCGCCGGTCGTCAATCGCAAGGGCGAACTCGTCGGGCTGATCTTCGACGGCAACCTGCCGAGCCTCGTCGGCGACGTGATCTACGACGGCAGCGTGAACCGCGCAGTGGCGGTGGATTCGCGCGGGATTTTGACCGCACTGGACGTGGTGTACGGCGCGAAAGAGTTGGTGCGGGAGATTCAGGGAAGTAAGAAGTGAGAAGGCAAAAGGAAAGAGCGCCGGAGTGCGCGACTGCGCTCCGTACTTCATCCTTCATCCTTCATCCTTCTTACTTCTCAGGCCACCGTGACGCGCGGATCGCGATACACATCCTGAATCGCGTTCAGCAGCCGGATGCCCTCTGCCATCGGCCGCTGAAAAGCCTTGCGCCCTGAGATCAGCCCCGTCCCGCCCGCGCGCTTGTTGATGACTGCGGTCTTCACAGCATCGACGAAATCGTTCTCGCCGCTGGCGCCGCCGGAATTGATCAGGCCCGCGCGGCCGCAGTAGCAGTTCAAGACCTGGTATCGGCACAGATCGATCGGGTGGTCCGACGCGAGATCGGAGTACATCCGCTTGTCGAGCTTGCCGTAGCTTGAGTTGCCGGAGTTCAGCGCGACGTACCCGCCGTTGATCTCGGGCAGCTTCTGTTTGATGATGTCGGCTTTGATCGTCACGCCGAGGTGATTCGCCTGGCCTGTGAGATCGGCCGACACGTGATAGTCCTTGCCGCCTGCCTTGAACGCGTTGTTGCGCACGTAGCACCACAGCACCGTCGCCAGGCCCAGATCGTGTGCCTTTTCAAACGCCTCGGCGACCTCGACAATCTCGCGGCCCGCATCGTCGCTGCCGAAGTAGATCGTGGCGCCGACGGCGGCGGCACCGAGATTCCACGCATCGCGCACCGAGCCGAACAGGATCTGCTTCGCCTGGTTCGGATACGTCAGCAGTTCGTTGTGATTGATCTTGACCAGGAACGGAATCTTGTGGGCGTACTTCCGGCTGACCGAGCCCAGCACGCCGAATGTCGTCGCGACGGCGTTGCAGCCGCCTTCGATTGCGAGCTTGACGATGTTCTCGCCGTCAAAGTAGATCGGGTTCTTGGCGAAGCTCGCGCCCGCCGAGTGTTCGATGCCTTGATCGACCGGCAGAATCGAGAGATAGCCCGTTCCCGCAAGTCGTCCGGTCGAAAACATCCATTGCAGGTTCTTGAGGACCTGGACGCTGCGGTCGGTCTGCATCATCACACGGTCGACGAAGTCCGGACCGGGGAGGTGCAGCAGCGCCTTGTCGAGTTTCGCGACATGGTGCAGGAGGGAATCGGCCTCCGCGCCGAGAACGCTTTCAAGGGACGACGCAGTTGCAGTAACCATGAATCAAGTCTCAATGAGCGGGACGAATCCGCCAGTCTACCGAGGGTGGGGAGAGGGGGGGCCGATTTGCTCCGCACGCGGGCCGGCGGCGATCCGGGCAGACACTCCTTCGCCCGCGTGGGCTGAAGGGGTTTTCAGGAATCCCCACGTCCGGGTCATTTCGGGGGACTGAATCGCCGACAGTCCACTCAGGACGCTCGCCGCGCAGACCTTCTGCTCGACCTCGACGTCGCAGCGATGAATCCACCGGAGCGGCCCGCCAATGAGTTTTTTTTCGAACTTCACTATCAAAACACGTTTTGTCGTCACGGGCTGCGCGCTCGTCGCACTGTTCGCCGCCATCGCTTGGGAGGGGAGCCACGAAATGTCGCTCCTCGGCGAGAGCAATGCGGAGCTGACCGTTGGCACGTTCCCCGCGTTCAAGTGCGCAACACAGTTCTCCGCAAGCGCTGGCGCGATCCGTTTCGAGCAGCTGCGGTTGCTGACGTGCACACCGGAGGAGATGGACGGATCCCGGAAGAGTGTTGAAGAGGCACGGGAGTCCTTCGCTCAGCTCGACAAGGAGTTCGGAGCACTCCACTGGACGCCCGGAGAGCAGGCACTCCTGGAAGACTTCCACACGGCCTGGAAGGCGGCAGAGCAAGGTTCCGACGCGGCCATTGCACTGGTAATCGACGACAAGCAGTCGGAAGGGCTGGCAGTGTTCCGCGGCGAGAGCTTGCGCCAGTTCACCGTCGCACAGTCTGCATTGGCGAATCTCGTGACGATGTCTGACGGCGAAGTCAAGAGAGCCGCGGAGGAGAGCGCAGCGACGCTGTCCAGAGGCACAACCACACTGTTCGTGGCGAGCGGCGTGGGGATGGCACTGGTTGTCGCGTCCCTCTCCCTGCTCGCGATTTCCGTCGTGCGTCCGACGCGCCAGCTCAACCTGCGCCTGAAGGAAGTCGCTGAAGGCGACGGCGATCTCACGAAGCGGCTTGATGCTGACGCGAAGGATGAGCTCGGCGATGTGTCGCGCTCGTTCAACACGTTCGTCGAGAAGCTCGAACAGACCATTGCAGAGGTGACCGATGGCGCCGAGCAGATCGACGCCGGAAGCAGCCAGGTGTCCACCGCGAGTCAGTCGCTCGCCGCAGGTGCGAGCGAGCAGGCCGCGAGTCTCGAGGAGATCTCAGCAAGCCTTCACGATCTCTCTGATCGCACCAATCGCAATGCCACCACGGCCAAGGGCGCCGACGCACTGTCCAACAGCAGCATGGAAACGGCGACCGCCTGTCAGGAGCGCATGGCGAAAATGTCGGAAGCCATGGCCGGCATCAAGGAATCGAGCGACAACATCGCGAAGGTGCTGAAAGTGATCGACGCCATCGCGTTCCAGACGAACCTGCTCGCGCTCAACGCCGCAGTCGAAGCTGCGCGGGCTGGCGAAGCGGGCAAGGGGTTCGCAGTCGTGGCCGAGGAAGTCCGCAACCTCGCGCAGCGGTCCGCTACCTCCGCCCGCGAAACGGCCACCATGGTCGAAGAGTCGACCACCCGGGCAGCACGAGCGGTTGCCCTGTGCGACGAGGTGTCGACATCGCTCACCCAGATCGTCGCCGGCACTCGCGATGTCAACACCCAGCTGCGCGACATCGCCCGTGCGAGCGAAGAGCAGGCAGTTGGTCTCTCGCAGATCAGTGCCGGCGTGAGTGAACTTGACAAGGTGACGCAGTCAAACGCCGGGAACTCGGAGGAGCTCGCCGCGTCGAGCGAGGAGACGTCAGCGCAGACCGCAAGCCTCCGCAGCATCGTCAGCCGGTTCAAAGTAAATCGTCGCTGACCGGACGATTGCCGCAGTCCAAGCCATGTCCCCGCGCCGTCAGTACGGCGCGGGGATTTTCACTTCAAACCTAAGCTGGTGGGATGGTCGCCCCAGCCGACGGGGACCCGACGACGACCCGTCACGTTGCCGGAACCGCTGTCGCAATCCAGCCGCCGCACAGCACCTGATCGTCCGCGAAACAGACTGCGGCTTGACCGGGCGCGACAGCCAGCTGCGGCTCGTCGAAACGGATCTCGATCGAGCCTTCGGCGAGCGGACGAGCCCGCGCCGCAACGGCCTGACTGTTGTAGCGGATCATGGTGGTGCAGCGGATCCAGCCGCCCGCGTCGCTCTGTGGAAGCTCGGCATGGTCCACGAGCCAGTTCGCGTCGCCGCATAGACATCCGGCGCGCAAGAGTTCCTCACGCTCGCCGACGATGACCGTGTTGGTTGTCGCATCCTTCGCGACCACGTACAGCGGCTGCGCAGCCGCAATGCCGAGCCCGCGCCGCTGTCCCACCGTGAAGTGCTGATGACCCGCATGCTCGCCAAGCACTTGGCCCGCGCGATCGACGATCGACCCGCTCCGCATCGTGCCCGGCGCCCTTCGATCGAGCAGCCCCGCGTAGTCATTGTCGGGGACGAAGCAGATCTCCTGCGAATCCGGCTTGTCGAACACCGGCAGATCGAACTGCTGCGCCAGTCGGCGCACCTCGGGCTTCGCGAGACCGCCGATCGGCAGCATCATGCGATCGAGCCGATCGCGCGGCGCGCCGAACAGCACGTAACTCTGATCCTTGTCGCGATCGATGCCGCGCAGCAGCGTCGCCCGTCCGTGCGCGTCATGGCCGATGCGGGCGTAGTGACCGCTGGCGACGAACTCCGCGTCGATCTGCTGTGCGTACTCGTGCAGCTTGCCGAACTTGAGCCAGTCGTTGCAGCGGACGCACGGGTTCGGCGTCCGCCCCGCCGTGTACTCGCCGACGAAGTAGTCGATGATGCGGCCAAAGTCCTTCTTAAAATTACAGACGTAGAACGGAATGCCGAGCTTGGCGGCGACGAGCCGCGCGTCGGCCGCGTCGTTGATCGAGCAGCAGCCCTGATGCCCGATCTTCACGGGACCCGCCTGTGGCAGGCGGACTTTCGCGTCACCCGGGGCGTCACCCGGGGCGACGCGACACGCCATCTGGGGATCGACCAGCCCCTCGAGTTCTTCACCCGGCGAGCCGAGTCGCATGAAACAGCCGACGACCTCGTAGCCGTCGCGTTGCAGCAGCGCCGCCGCGACCGACGAGTCGACGCCGCCTGACATCGCAAGAAGGACCTTGCGACCGCCGCCGGGTGTGGTGATTGTGCGCTGATCGGCCGCCATAGAAGTTTGAATGGTAGAGACTCGCATTCCGAAGCGGCACGTTTTCCGTACAAGTTGTCGACGGCCCGCGTCAACACTGGGGAGTCCGTATCCTCCGCGGCACGGATGCTTTTGTACGCAGGAATCGATGAAGCCGGTTACGGGCCCCTGCTGGGCCCGCTGTGCGTCGCGTGCGCGATCATCGAGGTGACCAGCGTCGATCCCACGGTCGCGGGCACGAAGGCGCCCGACATTTGGAGCATGCTCAAACGCGCGGTCTGTTCGTCGCCCGCCGACAAGCGCCGGCGCATCGCCATCGCCGACAGCAAGCTGCTGAAGGGGCCGCGCGACGGCAAGGAACATCCGCTCCGCCATCTCGAGCGCGGCGTCCTTGCCGTTCTGGCAACCCAAATGGGAAGCCACACCGAACTCGTCGGCTGCGATGATTCGCTGTTCAAAATGCTTGGTGTCAGCGTGAACGCCCCCGATGACGCGCCGTGGTACGCCAGCGTCACCGTGCTGCCCGTCGCGCAGGAACGGGACGGAATTTCGATCGCGGCCAACCGGCTGCGCATCGCCAGCACGGAGGCGGGCGTTCGATTTGCAGCACTCGCCTGTGAGTCGCTCGACGGCGTCGAATTCAATCGCCATGCGGCGAGCATTCAGAAGAGCGACATGAACTTCACGATGGCCATGCGTCACGTGGACAGGGTCTGGCGTGCGTACGGCGTGCATCACCCGAGGATCATCGTGGACCGGCAGGGCGGCCGGACGCACTACCGCGAGCCGCTCCAGTTCTCGTTCCCGGACGCGTCGATCGCCATCCTCGGCGAGACCGACTCGGTCAGCCGCTACCGCCTGGAGCGGGACGGAACGTGCATCACCATTTCCTTCGAAACGGAAAGTGAAAGCAGGCATTTTCCCAACGCCCTGGCGTCGATGACTGCGAAGTTTGTGCGCGAATTGTTTATGCAACGCATGAACCGCTTCTTTTGCGGCCACCTGCCGGAACTGAAGCCGACCGCCGGCTACGTCGAGGACGGCCGCCGGTACCTTGCGGACATCGGACCGGTGCTGAAAACGCTGAAAATTCGCTCGGACCAGCTCGTCCGGTGTCGGTGATGGGCGAAGGCAGAAGGAAAAAGGCAGAAGGACGATGGGGGTCGTGATCCCCCGCGCGGGGGCAAACCGGCGGCTTGGCGCCTCGCTTCTGGATTTTTGCCTTCCTCCTTTCTACTTCATCCTTCTGCCTTCCTCCCCTGCCTCTTGAATCCGTCTTGGCGTTCGCTACCATCTTCCATTCTTCACCAAGCGTCCCTCACCCCCACGTCCGGTGGCTGAGCGGCCCGCGGAGTTTCTTCGATGCCTGGCGACGACGACCCTGACCCTGACGCAGACAGCGATCCAGACGGCGATCCAGACGGCGATCCAGATTCCGGTCTGCCTCGCAAGATCGCGTACTGACGACTGCGCGAGTCACCCGCCTCCGCATCCCATCGAATCAACCTGACGCTCCACCTGACCTCCGCAACGGCATGGCCGTTCCGCGAGGTCCACCGATCCCTCTCCTGCCGACACCGCTCCGTATCGGCGCGAGCGTCGGTGCAGCAGATCCGAATCACTCGCTCTCCCCGCGTCCCCTGCCCTTTCGAAGCAGAACGCACTCTCTGGAATTGAAGCCATGGCTACCGACCTGTCCAACGTCCGCAATATCGGCATCTGCGCCCACATCGACGCCGGCAAAACGACCGTCACCGAACGCATCCTGTACTACACGGGCAAGACGTACAAGATGGGCGAAGTGCATGAAGGCACCGCGACGATGGACTTCCTTCAGGAAGAACAGGAGCGCGGCATCACGATCCAGTCCGCCGCAACGACCTGTCCGTGGACGAAGGACGACGTCGAGTACAAGATCAATCTGATCGACACGCCGGGCCACGTCGACTTCACCATCGAAGTGGAGCGATCGCTCCGCGTGCTCGACGGCGCGGTCGCTGTGTTCGACGGCAAGGAAGGCGTTGAAGCGCAGTCGGAAACCGTCTGGCGCCAGGCTGACCGGTACGGCGTTCCGCGTCTGTGCCTCATCAACAAGATGGACAAGACTGGCGCCGACTTTGAGTTCAGCTTCAACTCCATCCGCACGCGCCTCGGCGCCAACGCGATTGCCGTGCAGATTCCGATCGGCAAGGGCGACGAGTTCAAGGGCCTCATCGATCTCATCACGATGCGGGCGTTCTACTTCCACAAGGCCGATCTCGGCGCGAAGGTCGAAGAGCGCGACATTCCCGCTGACATGAAGGACTTCGCCGACTACTGGCGCCACGATCTCGTCGAGAAGGTCGCGGAACTCGACGACTCGCTCGTCGAAAAGTTCCTCAACGACGAGCACTCCATCACGCCGGAAGAGCTACGGGCCGCGCTCCGCAAAGGAACGATTGCCCAATCGTGCTTTCCGGTGTTCTGCGGTTCGGCGCTCAAGTACATCGGCGTGCAGCGTGTACTCGACGGCGTCATCGACTTTCTGCCGAATCCGACGCAGCGGCCCGATATGAAGGGCAGCGATCCGCGCGACAAGCACATTCCGATGACGCGCCCGCACACCGATGACGCACCGTTTTCGGCGCTCGTCTTCAAGGTGGTCAGCGACATCCACGGCGACCTGACCTACATCCGCATTTACTCGGGCCGGCTCGACAAGGGCTCGCGCGTGATCAATCCGGTCAACGGCAAGAAGGAAAACGTCAGCCGCATCTACGAGATGCACGCGCGTGAACGTGAAGCGCTCGACTCGGTCGGGGCCGGCAACATCGTCACGATCGTCGGCCTGAAGCACTCCTACACCGGCGACACGCTGTGCGATCCGGACGACCCGATCGTGCTCGAGCGCATGGAGTTCCCGGAGCCGGTCATCTCGATGTCGATCGAACCGATCACGGGCGACGACAAGAAGAAGCTGAGCGAAGCGCTGCAGACGATCCGCCGCGAGGATCCGTCCTTCCGCTCCAGCTACAACGATGAGACCGGCGAGACGATTATCGCCGGCATGGGCGAGCTGCATCTGGAGATCATCGCCAACAAGCTCAAGCGCGACATGAAGATCGGCGTCAACGTCGGTCGTCCGCGCGTGAGCTATCGCGAAACAATCACCGGTTCCGCCGACAAGGTCCGCGGTCTCTTCAAGAAGCAGAGCGGTGGTCGCGGCCAGTTCGGCGACGCCGTCGTCAACATCAGCCCGATCACGAAGGAGGAGGCGGAGGCGCAGGAACTCAAGATGGAAGACGGCGTCGTCTTCGTCGACAAGGTCGCGGGCGGCGTGATTCCACGCGAGTTCATCCCGAGCGTCGAGTACGGGATTCGTCAGGCAGCGTCATCGGGCGTGCTCGGCGGCTATCCCGTCATCAATGTCAAGGTCGAGCTGGTCTACGGTTCGTACCACGACGTCGACTCCAGCCAGATCGCGTTCGAACAGGCGGGCGCGCTCGCGTTCCGCGAAGCCTGCCACAAGGCCGGCCTCGGTCTTCTCGAGCCCATCATGAAGCTCGTGGTCACGACGCCGGACGAGTTCTTCGGCAACGTTTCGGGTGACATCGCAAGCCGGCGCGGTCACATCGTCGACAGCGAAGTGCGCGGCGTCGTGCGGCTCATCACCGCCGAAGTCCCGCTCTCCGAGCTCTTCGGCTACACCACGTCGCTGCGGTCCATGACCCAGGGTCGCGCAACCTCGACGATGGAACCGTGCGAGTACCGCATCATGCCGGATCGGCTCAAGGACGAAGTGCTGAAGGCCTGACGCCAAGGCGGTCTGTACACCATCCACACCCGCATTGCTCTATTTCGCGGCCCGTCGGCATTGCGCCGGCGGGCCGCGTGCGTTTCCCGTTGGTTTACGATGTTGGAACTCGGGCCTGGCGATGGGCGCTGAGACACGCAATGTCTGAAACGCTTGAATTCAGCGAAGAGACGCCCAGCTCGCAGAGCGAGTACGAGGTCGAACTCGAGCAGTGGTTCCGCCGCCGCTTTGGATGGCTGTGCGTTGCATTCGTGGCGTGGGTCGCGGTCGAATCCGTCGTGCGGCTCGTGTGGTTTTTTCGAGGCGTGGCGCGCGACCCGGTGGTCGGACACGAGTTCGAGCACAGCCTGATCGGTCAGTCGCTCACGGTGCTCAGCTCCGCGAGCGTGCTGATCATCGCGGTGCATTTCTATCTGTTCATCCGGCCGAAGATCGACAGCCGCGACCAGGCGGTCAAGGCGGCGACGCAGATGATCCTGGCGCTCGGCGCGACGACGTTCGTGATCCAGCTGCTCATGCTCGTCATGTTTCAGCGCACGCCGATCGCGCCGATCGTTTCGATCTTCTTCTGGCACGTGGTCGCGTCGGCGTTCCTGCCGTGGACACCGCGCGAATCGCTGCGCCCGATGCTCCCGCTCCTGATCGGCTGGGCGGTTTTCACGGCGACGCGCGGCATCGTGCTGCACGCGTGGTGGGCCACCGCAATCCAGCTGGTTCTCGCGCCATTGATCCTGGTTCCGGGCACCCTGATCGCGCACTATCGACTCACGCGCCACCGGCGCAAGTTCCGGCGCGAAGCATCGCGCCGCTTCTTCATCTCGATGCGGCGCGAGCTGCAGCAGGCGCGCAAGATTCACGAGAGTCTCTTTCCCGAACCGTCGGATGACGGCATCTTCCGGTTCGACTACCGCTACCGGCCCGCGCAGGAAATCGGCGGCGACTTTGTGCATTTCTGGGCGGATCATCACGGCATCCTCCACTTGACGATCCTCGATGTCACCGGCCACGGCCTCGTGAGCGCGATGACCGTCAACCGGCTGTACGGCGAACTGGAACGCCTTCGGTACGAGCATCCGTATCTGCGGCCTGGCAGCGTGCTGTCGCTCGTCAATCGGTACGTCCTGCTGACGATGGCGCCGCACAAGATTTTCGCGACCGCTGCCATCCTGCGCATCGATCCGCGCGACGGCAGCGTCATGTACGCGAACGGCGGCCATCCGCCGCTGCTCATCCGCGGCCGCACGGGCAGCGTGCGCGAGATGGACAGCACCGCCCCGATGCTCGGCGTCTTCCAGCCGCAGGACTTCGGTGTCGACGACGTGTCGACGACGCTCGAACCCGGTGACACGCTCGTCGCATACACCGACGGCGTTTTCGAGGCGCGCGATCGCAAGGGGCGCAAGTGGGGACTCGGCCGACTGCGCGATGCGATGAAGCGTCAGCCACCGCCGCCGAAGTGGCCGGATTTCCTCCTGACGCTCGTCGAAGGATTCACCGGCGGATCGCTCGATGACGACCTGCTCGTCGCGAGCCTCACGTACATCAAGAAACCTGCGCCCGTCGTGGGCAATCCCGCGCGACCGGTGCAGGAGCCGGCGGTGGTGTCGCTGTGAAGGATGCGGCGTTCGAGCAGCAGATGCTCGCGCGGGCGGCGCGGATCGCGCTGCGCGGCCACGGCGGCGGCGAACCGAATCCGCTCGTCGGCTGCGTGCTCGTTGATGACCAGGGGACCGTGATCGCGGAAGGCTTTCATCGCGTGTGCGGCCAGGAGCACGCCGAAGCGATGGCCCTGCGCCGCGCCGGCGCGCGGGCCCGCGGCACCACCGCGTACACGACGCTCGAGCCGTGCAATCACCACGGCCGGACGCCTCCGTGTTCCGACGCGCTGATCCGCGCCTGTGTGCGCCGCGTGGTGTTCGCCGAGTGTGATCCCAACGCGACGGCATCCGGTGGATCTGCCCGCCTCCGCGCCGCCGGCATCGCTGTGGCTCATGTGCGCAGTGGCCCGTGCGACGAGCTGAACGAGCCGTTCAGACATCGCATCGCGACGCAGCTGCCGTGGGTGATGGCGAAGTGGGCGCAGTCGATCGACGGCGCGATCGCGACTCGCTCCGGCGACTCCAAGTGGATCTCAGGCGAACGAAGCAGGCGGCTCGTGCATCGAGAGCGCGGCCGCGTTGATGTGATCATCACAGGCGTGGGATCGGCGATGACCGATGACCCGCGCCTCACCGCGCGCGGCGTTCGAACTCGGCGGAAAGCGCTGCGTGTGCTGATCGATCCCCAGCTCACCGCGCCGCACTCGCTGGCCCTCTTTGACACGTCTGCGGCGCCGACACTGGTGGCCTGCCTCCCCGATCGGCTGCATGCCGGGCCTGCGAACGGATTGCGCGAACTCGGCATCGAAGTCTCGCCGCTTGGTCCGCGCGGCGAAGTGCGTCCGCTGCTGGCGGCGCTCGCCCGCGAGCGCGGCGTAGCGACCGTGCTGATCGAAGCCGGGGGCGGACTCGTCGGTGATCTCCTCCGCGAAGAGATCGTCAACGAGGCGTGGATCTTCGTGGCGCCGATCATCATCGGCGATGCCCAGGCGCGCCGCGCCGCGCGCGGCGACGCGCCGGAGCTGATCGCGGACGCGCGGCAGTTCCGCCTCGTTTCATCCCGGCGCCGCGGCGATGACATGCTGCTGCAGTACCGCACACTGCGCGATGCGTGACAGCGATCTCAGCGCTGCTTCTGCAGCAGGTAGTTCGGCGCCTTTGCCACGAGCAGATACGCGCCGAACTTCAAGACGTCCTGCACGACACGATTCACGTCCCACTGGCTCCCGTCACCCGAGTCGTCGAACAGAACGAACCCGCCGGCGACGAGCGCGTGATCGGTGTTGTCGAAGTCACGCCGCGCGTACCCGTACGTGTGGTTGCCGTCGATATAGCAGAAGTTGAGCGGTCCGCCGAGTGTGGCTGCACGGCCGAACACATCGTGCGTTGCGTCGCGCCGCTTCCATGCATCGAAGAACTCGTCCGAGTCCTTCTCGATCGTGCGCGGCTCGTCGCCTTTGCAGAATGTCCGCGCGTTGCGCAGAAATGATTCGCGCACAAACGTGCGATAGTCATCATGCGTGACGTTCGGCGCATCGCCGAGCGGCGCGCCGAGTTCCTGCCCTTCGAAGCTCCATCGGTCGCACGTGAAGAACGGCGCCGTCACCGCGTGCTTGCGCCGCAGATAGCTCAGCACGCACGTCGACAGGCCGCAGAACGAACCGATCTCAAGCATCGATCCTTCGCGGGGCATGTGCTGCAGCGCATGCGCCATCGCGTCGACATTGCCGCGGTTCAGCATGCCCGGCACGGCGAAACTCATCCACAGCAGATAGTCCGACCATGCGGAGGGAAGGCGCGGCGGTGACTCCAGTGTGTTCATGGTCGGTTCCTTCGTCGGTCGTTCCTTCATCGATCACTGGGCAAAGTCGGCAGGCGCCAGCGGAACACCGGTCGCTGGCGGATGCACGCGCAGCGCGCTGTCACCATTCTCAAATCCCCACTTGTTCGTCGCGGCGTCACGTGCGATCCGCACGACATCGAGCGGCTTACCGTCGAACCCGAACAGCAGCACGGTGGCCACTTCGAACTCCGTCGGAAACGGTCCGATCGCTATTTCGGACGCGCGCGTCGCGCACAGCACACGCAGCAGCGCATCGACGGCCGCAGGTTTCGCGGGGATCGCCGCGCTCGTTTCGCCGGCAGCGGTGATCGCCATGGTCCATTGATCGAGCGCGCGGATAAGCTCGATGCTTCCCGCGGCAGACCGGATCTCGATCCGCTTCACATCGGCGGCGCGGGCGCCGCTCGCCACCGGATCGATCAGCACTTCCTTCGGCGGAAACAGCAGCCCCATGGTGCCGGTCGAGAGGCGCAGGACGCTCGGCACGTCGTCGATCATCGCGTAGCGGTCGGCGGTGCCGATACCGAGCGGTGCACCGACGATGACCGAGCGCGATCGTGCGGCGGCCGGCGGATCCCCTTGGAAGTCGACCGCCAGTTGCGCAACCGGCGACGCGAGGCCAAAGACCGTCAGATCCTTCGGCTGATCCTGCATGAAGCCGTCGCTGCGTGTGCGCGTGAGCGCCGTAAGAAACTCGTCCACGCGCTCGCCGTCCGCGCGGGCGCGGACCGGCATGAGCATGCGCCAGACGCGTCCTTCGCGGACAAGCTCGATGATGCCGTCGCGAAGGATCCAGCGCAGGCGCGTCGCGGTGCCGAGTGATTCCGGAAAGAGTTCGCGCGCCCGCCATTCCTTGGGATCCATCTCGACCGCGCGTTCAAAGAGCTGCGCGTCAACGACATCGACAGGCTGGTCCCCTGCCCGCACGAACGCCCGCCCTGCGACGCCGCGCTTGCCGAACGCGAGCGTCCACTCATTCGTGCCGGCGCCGAGCGTCAACGTCGCCGTGGGCGGCGCGAGCTGGAACGCCGCCAGATCGGCCGGCTCCTCGATGGAGCGCAGCCGCGCGATCGTGGCCATGCCGTTCACGAGCTGGCGCACGGAATAGTCATCCATGTCGGCCGCAAACGGCTCGGTCTGCATCCAGCGCCCTTCGCGCCGCACAAACACGAACGGCGGCGTATCGCGCCGTTCCAGCCGCACCGTGTCGACCGCCTCGACATCCACCGCCGCGCTGTCCACGAAGATCGGTTGGGGCTCGACGCGGCGACGCACTTCCGCGGTCGACTCGCGCAGCCCCCACCATGCGCCGCCTGCCGCCACGGCGACCGTCCACACAACCATGGTGCGCGCGAGGCGCGTGATCGGTCTCATCGGTCGCGCCTCCGCCGCACCCAGACGCCGATGCCTGTCGCAGTGATGATCGCAGGCATGCCAAGTGCGAGCGCGATGAGCCACACGGTGCGGGCGCGGTCGCTGATGTCCCCAACGCGCGCCACTTCGCGCCCCGTCGCGCCGCCCAGCAGCGCTTCTTCGCCGCTGAGCCACGCGACCGATGCGAGCATCAGTTCACGGTTGCCGGGGTTCGTCAGGACGTATCGATTGCCGCCGAGCGTCTGCGAGACATCCGCGAGCGACGAAAGCAGCCATCCACCGCTGCCGACGGCGACAGCGCGGCGCCGCGCACGCGTCGCCTCATCGGTCGACTCGAGCGCCAGCACCACCGGCACCGGCGCGGTCAGCCGCTTCGCTTGCGGGACGGACTTTTCCTGACTCCGCTCTTCGCGCCAGTCGTCTTCAATCCAGCGGTTCGCGGACGACTCGATCGCTTCGATCACGGTGGCCTGCGTCGATTGCGACACGACGCTCATCGGCGTCGGATGGTTAAAGACCGTCGGCTGGCCATGCACCGCCGCTCCGATCGGATGGGCCGTGTTCGCCTGTTCCACCATCTGCCACGGCTGCAGTTCGCTGCGATCCGCCGACGTCGCGACCAGTTCCATCACCACACGCCCGGTGTCGACCGTGATGCCAAGCTGCTCGGCGATCAGGCCCCAGGGATCCTTCTGCCCAAAGAGCGGCAGCAGACTGCGTGCGAACGTCACGAGCACCGGCTCGCCCGCGGCAATCAGGCCGCCCGTGGCTTCGAGCAGCCTGCGTTCCCGCTCCGATGTCTGCAGTCCCTCGCGCTTCAAGGGAGGCATGATCACCCACACAACGCGCTGCCCCCTCGCCGGTACCGGACGGTCTCCGCTGCTGACCGGCCATTCGCGCACGATGTACCGGGCCGAACGCAACGTGTCACTCATTGCGGCCACATCGCTCCGGTCGACGCGCCCGGCAAGGAGTGACGCTTCTTCGGCATGCACGAAAACGACCATGGGCATGCGCTCGACCGTCAGCGAACGGATCGCTCCAGCAAGCGTTGACTCCGCCCGCGCCGCGAAATCGAACCCGAGTGTGGCGCGCCCGGTCGCAGCCGCCTGCGCTGGCACGATCTGCCATGACGGGATCGCCACAGCGCCGCGCGGTCCCATGACCACAGCGCATTCGCCCTCGCCGATGACGCGGCCGACTTCGCCGAGTTCCAGCGGCGGCAGTTCCTCCAGTTGCAGCTGTTCACTGCGCCGCCGTGTCGCTTCCCTCGTGAATCGCTGCACGGCCGTTCGCGACCAGCCGCGGACCGCAGGATCGAGCGACGGATTGTCCGTCCACTGCTCGAACAGCGCGATCGCCGTCGAAAACTCGTCGGCCCACAGACGGTCGTTCGCGACGAGCGCGCTGCGGGCGCTGTCGTAATCGGGCAACGGCCGCGATGCTTCCGTCTTCAGCAGTCCTTTCACGGCCGTGATGAACGCATCGCCTTCTTCACTCAGCTGTGCAAGTCCGCCGGCGATCTTCTCTAGCTGCGGACGCGTCGGATCGTCGGGGCTGATCGTCTGCAGCAGCGTGGTGAGCAGCGGCAGCTCGCTGCGTGCAAAGCCGCGCAGCACGTCGTAGTTCGCAATGGCGCTTTGCAGCGACGGCTCCCACTGTGCGATCGCCGGTGCGTTCGATGTGGTCAGCGATTCGAGCAGCGATTCGTACCGCGCGGCGGCGGCCGGATCGGACGAGTCGTCGGGATCGATGCGCGTCGCTACGAGATCCGGAGCCAGGCGCTGCATCTGCGCCAACACCTCATCGACGCGCCGCAGTGTCGCGGGATTCGCGCGCTCGGACGAGACAATGAGATGCACGGACCACGCGCCTTGCAGCGAGCGCAGCAGCGCTTCCGTCGACGGCGACAGCGTGTATGCACGTGTCTTGGTCGCATCGATCTGCATGCGCAGGCGCGGCGTGCCGGCGAGGGATGCGACGGCGAGCGCCGCAACGATCGCACCGACGGTGAAGACCCCCGCTTCCATGCGCCAGCCGAACCGTCCGAGCATCGACCGTGCGCCGCCGCCGAACCCGCCGTCCCGAATGCGCCCGAGGCTCATCGACGCGATGGCGAGGAGGGCCACGATCAGCGCGACGAAGTAGACGACGTTGGACGTGTCGATGAGGCCGAGGACAAAGTCCTCGACGCGGCGCAGCGGATCGAGGCCAAACGCCGCCGGCCCCCACGCGGCGGGCACGATCGCTGCAACGGCGCGGCTGCCGAAGGCGGTCCCGAACAACACGAACACCGGCACGAGAAACGCCACGAGCTGATTGGACGTGAGCGTCGACACCAGCATGCCGAGCGCGAGAAACGCCGCGCCCGCGAGGATCAGTCCGACCATTCCCGTCACGATCTCGCCCCAGTCGGGATCGGCGTAGTACTCGAGCACCGCCCCGATCGTCACACCGGGAAGTCCGACGAGCACCGTCAGCAGTACGAGTCCCGCGAGAAACTTTCCGAGCACCGCCTGCCAGGGCTGGATCGGTGCGGCGAGCAGCGTCTCCCACGTTCCTTGCCGGAATTCTTCGCTGAATGATCGCATGGCGATGGCCGGCGCGGCGGCAAGCATCGCCCAGCTCGCCGCAAGAAAGACCGCGCGCAATGTTGCCGGTTCACCAGTGCGAAGTGTTGCCACGATGAAGATTGCGCCAAGCAGCACCGAAAGCAGGCCGACCGTGACGTACGCGATGGGCGTTGCGAACGTCGCGAGCAGCTCGCGCCGGAGAATTGCGCGGACGGCCCTCACGATCGAACCCCGACTGGCTGAGGCTTGGCAGTCGCGCGGACAAAGAGCGCCTCGAGCGAGCTGCGCTCACGGCGCAGTTCCCGCACGAGACACCCGCCGTCGTGCAGCGCCGTCGCGATCGCCTCGCGCCGGTCAAACGCATCGAGTGATTCAGCCGTGAAGCACGTCCAGCCGTCGGCGCCGCGCTCATCGCGGAGGCCCCCGAGGCCGGCGACGCCTGCGAGCACATCGCGCGCGGCCGCCCCCTTCACCTCGATGACGTAGCGGTCACCGCCGCCGGAACGCAACGCTTCCATCGTGCCTTCGGCGACGAGTCGACCGCCGTTGATCAGCACCGCGCGGTCACACACCGCGTCGATCTCGGCCAGGATGTGACTCGAAATTAGCACCGTCCGTTCGCGGCCGAGGCTGCGGATCAGCGTCCGGAACTCGAGCAGTTGATTGGGGTCGAGTCCTACCGACGGCTCATCGAGAATGACGAGTCGCGGGTTGCCAAGGATTGCCGCTGCCACTCCGACACGCTGCCGAAATCCCTTGCTGAGCGCGCCGACCAGCCGGCCGTACACCGGCGCCAGCTGGCAGGCCGCGACGGACCGGTCAATCGCGTCCCGCGCCCCCTTGCCGTAGAGTCCGGCGAGCTGCGCGCGAAACTGGAGAAACTCGCGGGTGCGGAGCTCGGGATGAACGGGGGCCGATTCTGGCAGATACCCGGTGCGCCGTCGCGCCTCGTCGCCGCGGCGGCGTGCATCGACCCCGGCGACAAACAACTCGCCCTCGTCCGGCGTCAGGAGGCCGGCGAGCATGCGGATGGTGGTGGACTTCCCAGCTGCATTGGGCCCCAGCAACCCGCAGACACAGCGGTCCGGGACGGCAAATGAGAGGGACTGCACCGCGATCACCGCACCGAAGCGTTTGGAGATGCCCCGCGCGTCGATCAAGTGGTGGCCATCGGGCGGGCGCGTGATGGCCCCGGCATCGCTCACGCGCGGTGCAGAGGAGCTTCGTGAAGAATCGGCGGAGGAACCCGTCACCGTGCGCGGTTATGGTACCGACCGCCTCATGCGATGCGCTGCCGATCGCGTCGCTACGGTCATCACGTCTCGCCGGGTTGGGTACCCTAACTCCGTTCGGCATTCGCGTTGCTGTGCCATCGGCCCTCGTCTGGCCGATGTGTGGGCTGAGTCTGACCGCGAGCGCTCTTTTTTCTGAGGGGGCGGAAACCTCCTCCGCCGTCGCATGCCTGCTTCACGACCTCGGATCATCCTTCCACCGGGCACCACGCTCGATCCGGCAGTGCAGCAACGACTCGCCGCGGATGTCGACATCATCGACGCGTCGACGCCGGCTGGCCGCGCGGAAGCGGCTGCATCCGTCGCGATGGGCATTCCCGAGACGACGGCCGCGAGCATGCTCGAAGGGCTCGGCGAAGGCGTGGGCATCATCGATCTGAACGGCGAAGTGACGTGGATGAACAGCGAACTCGCGGCGCACACCCCCGAGACGCTCCGTCGGCTCGTCGACACTTGTGTGGATCTGTTGCGCTCGGCGCGGGCCGGCGTGATCACGCTGACCGAAGGCGTCGCGGAGCGGCGCGGCTTCCGCGTCGGCACGCGCGCGTACGACGTGGTCGTCACCGCTCTGCGACTGGACTCCGAACAGCGTCCGCAGGCCCTCGCGGCGATGCTGCTCGATGTCACGGAGCGGCGCCGGCTGCAGGAGCGCATCGACGCGATCGATTCGGCGGGCTCCGACCTTCTCAAGATCGACTCCGAGTCCGTGGAGAAGATCAATCCTGCGGAGCGGCTGAAGCTGCTGGACGGCCGCGTCGTCGCGGCAGTTCGCAATGTTTTCGGCTGGGATCACTTTGAATTCCGGCTGCTGAACCGCGAGACCGGACAGCTCGAACTCGTGTTCTGCAACGGGCTCGCGCCCTTGGGCATCGGTGAAAAGATCTTTGCGAAGGCGGAAGGCAACGGCATTTCCGGCATCGTGGCCACCACCGGCGAAAGCTACATCGCGAGCGATGTTCGTAAAGATCCGCGCTACATGCGCGGCCTGCCCGACGCCGTGAGCACGCTCACGGTCCCGCTCCGCCTGCACGACCGCGTCGTCGGCGTGTTCAATGTCGAGACGGAGCGGCTCGACGCGTTTGACGATGAAGATCGTTT
This sequence comes from Phycisphaerae bacterium, assembly GCA_034439815.1. Taxonomy (GTDB): domain Bacteria; phylum Planctomycetota; class Phycisphaerae; order Phycisphaerales; family SM1A02; genus JAEUIT01. The sequence continues at coordinate 10,227 of JAWXBD010000159.1, read as the reverse complement.
CTGCGCGGAGATCTTCGGACGCTACGTCGCGCTCGCACTCAACATTCTCGACATGCTCGTCGTCGAACGGCGCACGACGAACCGCCGCGTCGCGACGAACGTGCTCGGTGAAATCAACGGTCCGATGGAGCAGATCCGCAAGGCGGCCGAAGCGATCGAGAACGGCGCCGACGCGCGGACGATCGAACTTGCCGAGCGCATCCTCGATGCTGTCTCGAGCGTCACGCATCGCATTGAAGCGGCGACGAGCGGACCGCAGACGATCCTCGGCGTCGAAGAGGTGATGCGCGAAGGCGAGATCGATCCGGTGCTGCGGAACAAGCGGATCCTCGTCGCTGATGACGAAGCGTCGATCCGCGACACGATCCGTGAAGTGCTGGAACAGAAGGGCTGCTCGGTGAGCGCGTACGCATCAGGTGGACCGGCGATCGAACGCGTGCTCGCGGAGGCCGCGACGGGAACGCCGTTTGATCTCGTGATCAGCGATGTGCGCATGCCCGACCGCAACGGCTACGAAGTGTTCAAAGCCGTGAAGGATTCCGATCCGCGCACGCCGGTCATCCTCATGACCGGCTTCGGCTACGACCCGCACCACTCGATCGTGCGCTGCAGTCAGGAAGGGCTGCACTGCTTCCTGTTCAAGCCGTTCCAGGTGACGCAGATGCTGGAAGAAGTGCGCAAGGCAATCGACGCGAGCGCGTTCGCTGCAGCGACGGCGAAGCAGCAACCCGGCGAATAGTCACGCTGAAGAAAAGGGGTCGATGCGGCGAGTCGGTTACGATCCTTGCATGATCGAACCAGACGCGATCGAACCAGCCGGCAAATCCGAGACTCCGCGTGGGTGCCCCAATGTGCTCCCCAGTCCATCGTCGCAACTCGATCGCACAGCGTTTTCGGTTTCCGGCCTCTACGACAAAGACAATGGCGACCTCGCGTTCTGGCTCCGGCGCACGCCTGCCGAGCGGATCGCAGCGGTCGAGATTCTTCGAAGGGCGATGTATGGGCTCGATCTCACTGGCCAGCGACTTCAAAGAGTTCTTGAGGTTGTTGAGCTCCGAAGGAGTTGAGTATTTGCTGGTCGGAGGCTACGCCGTCGCGGCGTATGGGCATCCTCGCGCGACCGGCGATCTTGACATCTGGGTCGCGACACACGACCAGAACGCAGACCGACTTGTCAGCGTGTTGAGAACGTTCGGCTTCACGGTGAGCGAACTGTCGCCCTCGCTCTTCACGACACCTGACCGCATCATTCGAATGGGCACTCCGCCCGTTCGGATCGAGATCTTGACGGGCGTGAGCGGTGTTTCGTTTGCAGATTGCTGGCCGCGAGCGATGCATGTGATGCTGGATGGCGTTAACGTCCATCTCATCGCTCGCGACGATCTCCTCACGAACAAACGCGCCGCCGGGCGCGCGAAAGACACCGCCGATCTTGAGGCGCTCGATCCCTGACGGAATCGGCGAATCGCGCTATCGCCGCACCGCCACCAACACGCGATCGAGCGCTTCGAAATCCTTGACCACCTCGGCGCTCGCCCACGTCGCGCGGTCGCTCGCGAGCGCCAGCACCGCCGCGCGCTGCGTTTCTGCGATCTCAACGAGCAGCAGACCGCCGCTCCGCAGCCAAGCTGGCGCCTGCGCCACGAGCGGAACAATCACGTCGAGACCGTGCGTTCCCGCGCGCAGCGCCGATGGCGGTTCGTAGTCCTTGACATTCGGAAGGACCGCTTCCCACTCGCTGTCGCTCACGTACGGAGGGTTCGAGCAGATCAGATCGAACGAGTTCGGCTTCGAACTGCGAAACGGATCAAACAGCGCGCCGACGCGCACGTCGATCGCGGATGTCACGTCATGGCGCGTGACGTTACGCTTCGCCAGGTCGACCGCCTCCGGAACGATGTCGGTCGCGAGACAGCGGAGCGACGGACCGTCCGTGACCGCGCCGGGCGCCGCCCGCGCCTCCGTTGAATCTGCCGCGTCGATCTGAATCGTGGGAAGCGGCGCCGCATCGGCGGAGACGCCGCGCCCGCCCAACGGCCTGCATCCTCCCGCCCGCAGGCCTGCGCGGATGCCCAGAATCACCGACACCGCAATCACGCCCGTCCCCGTGCCGATGTCGGCCATCCGTAGCGCCGGAGCCTGGCCATCAACGACCTGCGTGCGATACCACTCGACCGCGCGCTCAACGAGCGTTTCCGTGGCGGGGCGCGGAATCAGCGTGGAGGGACCGACCTCAAACGTCCTGCCCAGGAACGGCCACTCGCCGACCAGGTACTGCACCGGCTCGTGCCTGCCCGCCCGCAGCACCAGCTCGCGCAACCGCGTCCGTTCGGCGTCGCTCGGAACGCGGTCCGGCTCCATGTACAGCCGCAGGCGGTCGCACCCAAGGACATGGCCAATCAGGATTTCGGAACAAAGCCGCGCACTCTCGACCCCGCGCTCCTCGAGATGGGAATGGATCCATCGAAGGAGCGCTCGGACGCTCCAGGCCTGTCCGCCTGCAGCCAGTACTTCGGAGGGTGTGATCGAGGCGCCGTCGCCGCGGGAGGAAGACATGGCGACGATGGTACCTGCGGTTTCGCCCGCGCTCGAAAGTTCCGCACTTCTTCCGTCAGCCGCAGGCGCGGTGGGCTTCCGCTATGATCCTCCCCCCCCACTTGCTCGCGCCTGCTGAACCTCCGTTGTGACTTCCGCCACCCGCATCGATACCGACCGATTCCTGAAAGACGTCGAAGCAGCCGCTACGGCCGCCGCCGTGTTCAGCGAGGTCACGCCTGTCGCGGAAGGCGTCCGTTGCAAGGCCAAGGATGCCGCCGAAGATGCGTGGTACTGGATTGTCCGTGACGGGCCCACGTGGATGGTGCGGATGGCGACACCGGACCGCTGGCTGAGCGAGTCGATCGAAGCCGACCTGATGCATCACGGCGACCCGATGGAAGATCTCATCGAGGAAGAACTCGTCGAGCTCGGCCACGATCCACGCACCGACGGTCCGATGCCGACCGTCAAGCACTTCCGTTCGGAAGATCGCCTCTACACGTTTGAGAATCCCCTTCCTGTGGACGGTGCGTTTGCCGCCGGCGACCTCGCCGCAGCGACCGCCATCGCGCGACGCTTCCTGCTCGCGTATGAAGCAGCCTTCCGTCAGCTCGGCGACATGGCCGGCGGCGACGAGGACTGATCCAAGACTGATCCAGAACTGATCATGGCTCCACTTCGCGTCCTCATGCTGGGCTGGGAATTTCCACCGTTCATCACGGGCGGACTTGGCACAGCGTGTTACGGACTGACGAAGGCCCTCGACCGCGCCGGCGTCGGCATCACCTTCGTGCTGCCGAAGACGGTCGACCCGTCGCACACGTCACACGTGCATCTCGTGAGCCCGCAGGCCAAGACCCCTCCGCGCCCCGCAGCGTCCGCGCCGCCGAAGCCGTTCCCGCTGGCGACGCAGCGGCTCGTCGTTCAGACGCCCGACGGCGTCACAACGGAAACCGTCGACCAGTATCTGACGCGGCTCGTTCCGACGCTCACGACGACGACCTCGCTCACCCCGCGCGAGATCTTGGCCGGCGTCGATTTCATCGATCTGCCCGGTGAATATCCGAATGTGTATGACACGAGCGTGCCCCCTCCGACCGAAGCCTCGCGCGAACTGATCGAGCGGATTCGCGAGGAAGGCGGAATTTCCGTCGAACGGCTCCGCGTGCTCGCTGCCTCCGGCGCGTTCGGCGGGCGACCGATCAGCGACATCGATGCCACGCTCTTTTCAGTGCTGCCTGAAGCAGGCGCTGCAGCCGCCTCGGTCGAGACCGCGCAGCCAAGCGTGCAAACGAGCGGTCCCGATTATTCGGGCGACCTCATCCGCGCCGCGGACCAGTACGCGCGCTTCGCGGTCGATGCGTGCCGCGATGTCCAGTTTGACGTCGTGCACGCGCACGACTGGCTCACCTATCCAGCGGGGCTCGCGATTGCCAAGCTCACCGGCAAGCCGCTGATCGTCCACGTGCACTCGACCGAGTTCGATCGATCGGGTGAGCATCCGAATCAGCAGGTGTATTCCATCGAGCGGCGCGGCATGTGGGGCGCGAGCCGCATCATCTCCGTCAGCATGCTCACGAAGAACGTGTGCGTGAACCGCTACGGTGTCAATCCCGAGAAGATCGACGTCGTCTACAACGGCGTCGATCTCGATCCCAAGGAATACGGGATCCAGCCGATCCATACGAAGGACAAGATCGTCCTCTACTTCGGCCGCATCACGCTGCAAAAGGGGCCGGAGTACTTCATCCGCGCCGCGAAACGCGTGCTCGAAGTGATGAGCGACGTGAAGTTCGTCGTCGCCGGCTCCGGCGATCAGGCGGCGGGCATGATCGACATGGCCGCACAGCTCGGCATCGGCCACAAGGTGCTGTTCACCGGATTCCTGCGCGGCAAGGACATCGCGCGCGTGTTCGCGCTCGCCGATCTGTACGTGATGCCAAGCGTCAGCGAACCTTTCGGCATCGCGCCGCTTGAAGCGATCTCGCACAATGTGCCGGTGCTGATCTCCAAGTCAAGCGGCGTCAGCGAAGTGCTGATGCACGCGCTGAAGGTTGACTTCTGGGACATCGAGGACATGGCGAACAAGATCGTCGCCGTCCTGAAACACCCCCCGCTGTCCCGCGCCCTGCGCGAAGGAAGCATGTTCGAAGTCCGAGGCATCAGCTGGGACGGCGCAGCGACGCAGTGCGAGCGGGTCTACCGGGCGGCGGTCTCCCGGGCGTAAGGGCGGCTGCCTTCCACGAGGCGGCGCGGCGCGCAGTTCGCAGCCGCCGCTGAGACACGGAGGCCGGGAGGTCACGGAGGCTGATGCAGGAGGCGATGCCGTCATCTGCGCGCACTCCGGAGCATTCCCGTCACGACGGTGACCTTCAAGGCTCCTGCATCAGCCTCTGTGTCCCTCCAGCCCTCCGTGCCTCCGCGGCGCCCCGCAGAAGGCAGCCGCATATACTGCGCCCCTCCATGGGCCTCTTCTCGAAGTCGAAGCTGAAACCGGCGCCTGCGCCGGCCAAGCCGTCGGTCAGTGCAGCCTCGCCTCGTACCGTTGACATCGGTCGCACGGTCACTGCTGATCCCGCCTTTGAAGCGCTCATCCAGCGCAAGGGCGCGCAGTTCCTCGATCTGTCGTTGAAGAACAAGACCGGACTTTTGTCCGCAGCGTTCTGGTCCGACAAGTTGATGGACTGGTCGATGAAGGACGAGGCCTTCAAGATCCAGCTCTTCCGATTTGTCGACGCGTTTCCGACGCTCAAGACGCCTGATGCGGTCTACGACCATCTCGCCGATTATCTCAGTCAGCCTGGCGTCACGCCACCACCGGGGTTCAATCTCGGCATGGGACTCGGCGGTCTCGCGAAGGGGCTGATGACGAAGACGATGTCGGGACAGATCACGGGCATGGCGGAAAAATTCATCGCAGGCACCGACGCCGCGAGCGCACTGCCGCAGCTCAAGAAGTTGTGGAAGGACGGCATCTGCTTTTCCGTCGACCTCCTCGGCGAGGCGTGTCTCAGCGAACGCGAAGCGGATCAGTACGCGGCGAAGTATCTCGATCTCGTGCAAAACCTGCCGAACTCGGTCGCCGAGTGGACGGCGAATGCTCGGCTCGAGAGCGATCACCTCGGGGCCATTCCGCGCACCAACGTTTCCATCAAGATCAGTTCGCTCTCGTCGCGCGTCGATCCGATCGACACCGACGGTTCGATCTGCGGGCTGATGGAACGCATCGTTCCAATCTTGAAGGCAGCGAAAACACACGGCGTCTTCATCAACTTCGACATGGAGCAGTTCGCGCTCAAGGACCTCACGCTCGAACTGTTTATGCGCTGCTGCGAAACTGTCGACTTCGATGCGGGCCTCGCAATGCAGGCCTATCTGCGCTCTGCCGAGAACGACGCCAAGCGCATCATCGAATGGTCGAAGCGCACCGGTCGCCAGGTGACGGTGCGTCTCGTGAAAGGCGCGTACTGGGATTACGAGACGATCAACGCCGAGCAGCAAGGCTGGCCGATTCCCGTGTGGGGACGAAAGGTCGACACGGACGCGGCGTTCGAGCGCGTCGCGAAGATGTTCGTCGATCAGACGCCGCGCACGAAGACCGAAGGCGGCGTGAAGCTCGCGCTCGGAAGCCACAACGCGCGATCGATCGCGGCGACGCTCGCCGCCGTCGAAAAGGCCAGCCTGCCCGACTCGGCCATTGAACTGCAGATGCTGCACGGCATGGGCGATCAGATGAAGGCCGCCGCGGTCGAGCTCGGGCTGCGCATCCGTGAGTACGTGCCGGTGGGTGAGATGATTCCCGGCATGGCGTACCTCGTGCGCCGCCTGCTCGAGAACACGAGCAATGAATCGTGGCTCAAGGCCGGGTTCCTCGACAAGGCAAGCCCCGAGCTATTGCTCGCGTCACCGCATCAGCAGTTTCATCGCGACATCGGCGTCGATCGCATCGCCAGTGCGCCGGAACGGCACGAGCTGTCGGATGCGGTGCCGGGCGTCGGCGACGGGAAGCCGTTCTTCACCGAACCGATGCGTAACTTCGCCGTGCAGGAGCAGCGCGAGCGCTTCGCGACAGCGGTAGAGCGCGCGACGGTGCCGCAAGTGAAGAACGACACGACTGTCGAACAGGCGAAGGCTGCGGTCAAGCGGCTCGATGCGTTCCATGGAACATGGCGCGACACGCCGATCCTCACGCGCGCTGGCGTCTTGGTGAAGGCGGCGCAGCTCATGCGGCAGCGGCGCGACGAACTCTCCGGCGTGATCATCAAGGAGTCGGGCAAGACATGGCGCGAAGCAGATGCCGACGTGTGCGAAGCGATCGACTTCTGCGAGTACTACGCTCGCACCGCTGCTGAACTGTTCGAACCCGCGCGGCTCGGCCGGTTCGTCGGTGAACTGAATCACGTGTGGTACCAGCCGCGCGGTGTCGCCGTCGTCATCGCGCCGTGGAACTTTCCGCTGGCGATCTGCGCCGGCATGACGGTCGCCGCGCTCGTGTGCGGCAATCCGACGATCGTGAAGCCCGCCGAGCAGACCCCGGCCATCGCGAAGATCTTCTGTGACATCCTGTGGGAAGCCGGCGCGCCGAAAGATGCGCTCGCGTTCCTGCCCGGCATCGGCGAAACCGTCGGTGCCGCGCTGGTGCGCGATCCGAAGGTCGCGCTCGTCGCGTTCACAGGCAGCAAGGGTGTCGGCCTCGACATCGTGCAGGCGTGCGGGGTGACTCCGCCGGAGCAGCGCTGGGTCAAGAAGGTCATCTGCGAGATGGGCGGCAAGAACGCGATCATCATCGATGAATCGGCGGATCTCGACGAAGCAGTGCTCGGCGTGCGCCAGAGCGCGTTCGGATTTTCAGGACAGAAGTGCTCAGCATGCAGCCGGGCGATCGTCGTCGGCAGCGCGTACGAGACGTTCCTTGAGCGCATCGTCGGCGCAACGAAGGCACTCGTCGTCGGCGCGCCGACGAACCCCGGTACCGATGTCGGTCCGGTCATCGATGAAGCGGCGGCGAAGAAGATCACGGAGTACGTCGCGATCGGCGCGAAGGAAGGCAAGCTCGAAGTGCAGCTCGCTGTGCCGGCGGGACTCGCGCAGAGCGTCGGACTTCCGTACGTCGGCCCCGCGATCATCAGCGGCATCCGGCCGGAGCATCGGCTCGCGAACGAAGAGATCTTCGGACCCGTGCTCGCGGTGATGCGCGCCAAGGACTTCGACGAGGCGCTCGATATCGCGAACTCGACGGCGTACAAACTCACCGGCGGCGTGTTCAGCCGCAAGCCCGCGAATCTCGACAAGGCGCGGCGCGAGTTCCGCGTCGGCAATCTCTATCTCAACCGCGGCTGCACCGGCGCGCTCGTCGGCCGCCAGCCGTTCGGCGGCTTCGGCATGAGCGGCGTCGGCAGCAAGGCCGGCGGCCGCGATTACCTGCTGCAGTTCGTCGAGCCGCGCGCGGTGGCGGAGAACACGATGCGCCGCGGATTCGCGCCGGGGATGGATGGGGAGTGAGCTGAGGGAGTCGAGCTTGCGACGGCGGAACTGCATCTCGGCAAAGCGCGCACCGAAAAGAAACAGGTTTGCGTAAAGCGAGCGATTGATACCCTTCGCGCCTCGAAACGGTCCAACACATCACGTCACGTGCGGGCAATCAGCGCGAGGAGCTCTGGCACGAGCAACGATTGGACAGATGCAAGGAGCCGCGACGAGCGGTATCCGCAGTGATACCGTGAGTCGCGGCGACGCCGCAGATGGCCCCTTCGACGTAGCTCGGGGCAGGCGATCAGGCTCGTTTCCTAACGAGAGCTTGCAACGAAGTGTGGGTCGAGCCGTGATCGGCACGCGAATGGACGCCGACTGCCGTAGAAGCCCGCCTCTTCACACACTCAACTCCCGCTCATCGATCTCACAAACTTCCTTCTGCGGATCGAACGTCACCTTGAGGGCGCGGTCGACGCTCTCCCAGCCCTTGCGCGTGGAACTGGCGAGCCATTGCCGGATTGCTGGAAGGCCTTGCTCGCGCAGCAGCGCGCGAGCGATCGAGCGGTCTGTCCGTAGAACGGGATAGATCGTGATCAACCAGCCGGCGGAGAGGTCGGCCCACGCGCCGATCCCGGGCCGGAGCCCGTGCCCCCTGAACTTCGCTTCGGCGATCATGATCGGAACTCGCAGCCGCAGGGCGTTCTCACATTCGGTCGCCGTGGAGAGCGCGTGCGCATAGAACGTGAGCCGTAGTTCATCAACATGGGGCGCGCCGGCAAGCGCGTTTGATAGAACCTCGCTGCCGACTGGATAGCTCAGCTTCGATGAGATCTGCGCCCGGAATGACGTTGGAATCATGAGCCTGCTCCCGCCTCTGACGCGCCCGTCGCCAACGCCGTCGGTGCAGTCGGCCTCGTTGAACCCGCAGTGGAAGATGTTGTCCTTGATCGTACCGGATGAATCGGTCGGATCCAGTTCCAGGTGGGATCGCTGATCCACCACGGCGCGCTCGAGGGCGATCGGCGAGGGAGATTCGGAGCCACGCCCGCCACGACGATCGGAAGCAGGTCGGCCAGTGCTGCGACGAAGAGAAGACGATTCCGCCGGAAAATTGAGTGAGTCTGGCGCAAGGTCGCAACCGCGAGTGACAGCGACTCGCTGACAGTCTTACGGAACGATACCGCTGCACGGATGGTGGCTTGGTCACATCCTCTTCCGGCCGGTTGCCCGATTGTCCGATGCTGATCTGATCGGACGAATGGCACTGCAATGGCGCGAGGAACCGTTCGACGAATTCGCGACGCGGTGGCGCGCGGGGACAATCGATCATCGAGCTGCACTGCGTCGCCTCGATCGCCTGTTTCTGCCCAGCGGATCGACGACCGGGCCGGCAGTCGAACGCTGGTGTGCGTTGCTCCTGCTCGCAACGGCGCAGGATCCTGACGTGCGGAAAGGATTGACGGCGCACGCCATCGGCGTTGCACACACAGCGACGGCGGTCCGGGTGCCGGAGGGTGTGAAGGTGACCATTCTGCCGCCTCCGATCGAAACGGAGGGGCAGCTGCTGTGCACCGCGTTCATGCTGCGGGCGACGATTGACGGCGCGGAGGTGCAAGTCTCGAACGTGCTCGGCGAACACAGCCTCCCGATCGCGCTCAAGGAACACGAGGAAGGCGTCCTCCTCCCCGCGGTGCCGGAGGGAACGACGACGGTGCAGCTCGAACTCGAGTGGTGGGTGCAGCCTCGTGCCGATGTCGAACGTCGTCACGGCCAGCCGCGCGAGCGCTGGCCGAAGCCACTCGCGATCCTGCGCGAGACGCTGGACGTCACTATCCCATAGCAGACCGCATCGCATTCGTCCGGCGACGCCAAGCATGAATCGGAGCTGCGCGACGCCATGTCCCGCATGACCGCATGACCGCATGACGCACTCTCACGCGTCCAAGCGCGCGGGCACGACACAGTCCACAGCGACGCCAACTTCCGACCGCCCCAACGGGGCACTCCAACAGGAGCCCAGGGCAACGCCCTGGGTCCATCGCGCACACAATTTCACAAGCCCTGAAAGGGCGCCTCAACCGTTAGCGTTGCGCATGATCAACATGCTCACTTGAGCGCCCTTATACGGCTCGTAGTTGATTCGCGCGCGCCGTACGGCGCGTGTTAGGTTGCGCGCGGGCCCGCGCTGCCGCATACTTCCGTGACGCAAGGCAAAGG
>JAWXBD010000158.1:0-3506 GCA_034439815.1 Phycisphaerae bacterium | reverse complement strand
CGCAAACGCGCTTGCGCCAAGGCCGGACGTCAGAGCGGTGCGGAACGATTCACGCTGCATTCGCTTGATCATGTGCAATTACCTCCCAGGCGCGGTCGATGCGCCGCATCAGCCCCTTGAGCACGGTGCCCGGAGCGAGTTCCCATGACTTCGGCAAAGTCGCGCCGTCCGTCGACGTCGACTTGAGAGTCGCTAGCAAATCGGCGCACGACTGCGACCATCGTACAGGGTTCACAAGCTGCTCGACCAGCAACTTCTTCACACTTTCGACGGCCACACGGTCGTGCGGCTTGCCCGTCACATTCGACCAGACGTCGGCGGCAAGCGGTTGAAACGGGACATGCTCGAGTGCCTTTGCGAGCCCTGCGGCGGCCGGCGCCATAAGGGGACTGTGGAAGGCACCCGCTACTTGGAGGGGGGCTGCCCGCAATCCAAGCGTGCTGGCGACTTCGACGGCTCGTTGACACGCCGCCGCATGGCCGGACAGGACGATCTGTCCCGGAGCATTAAAATTCGCACAGACGAGGACATCGCCGGCCGCGGCACCGTCACAGACCGCTTGGGCCTGCGACTCGTCGGCGCCGATCAATGCGACCATTCCGCCTTTGCTCGCCTCGGCCGCTTCCTGCATGAGGCGGCCGCGCAGGGCCACAAGCCGGAGGCCGTCCGCGAAACTGAAGGCGCCAGCGAGGTGCAGGGCCGTATATTCGCCCAGCGACAGTCCCGCCGCGGCCCGGAGGTCGACGCCGCCATCGCGATCGACCAGCGACTGAAAGCAGGCGACGGCCGTGGTGTAGAGCGCGGGCTGGCTCACATCGGTGCGGTTCAGAACCTCTGCCGGCCCGTTCCAGCACAGGTCGCTCAGCTTCGCTCCGCCGGGCAGCTCCCGCAGTGTTTCGTCGGCCGCCGCGAAGGTCTGACGCGCGACGGGGAACGCGTCGAACCACGACTTCCCCATGCCGACGGATTGCGCCCCTTGACCGGGACAAAGAATGACGACCGCTTGTGACATGAGGGCAAAGTACCGGGGATCACATTTTCCAGACGCTGCTCGCCCACGTGAGTCCACCGCCGAACGCGACGAGGATCACCGGCTTGGGACTCGGGACGACACCGGCTTTCCAGAGTTCATCGAGACACAGTCCCACGGACCCGGCCGAGCTGTTCCCGTAGCGGTCGATGTTCACATACACTTGGTCGTGGCGGAAGCCAAGCTTTTCTCGCGCCGCTTCGATGATGCGGAGGTTCGACTGATGACAAATGACCTGGCCGATGTCTTCAGGCTTTGAACCCGTGCTCGTCAACGCATCCTCGATGACTTCGCGGAACTTGTTGACCGCAAATTTGAACACCTCGCGACCGTCCATGCGCAGGTAGCCGAGGCGAATCGGATTGCTTTCGTCGCCGACGACTTCCTGCGGTCGTCGCGGGATGTTCAGCGACCTCCATCCGCGTCCGTCACCGCCCATCGCTCGATAGATGCAGCCCTTGGCCGGATCAGGGTCGCGCGTGACGATCGCAGCGCCGGCGGCATCGCCAAACAGGATCGACACGGACCGTTCGCAATAGTCGATGGCCGACGACATCGCGTCGCATCCGACGACGCCGATCGCCCGTTGCGTGCCGGCGCGGATCAGTGACTCGGCGACGTTTATCGCGTAGACAAATCCGCTGCACGCCGCGACAAGATCGAACGCAGCCGCCGGCGTGGCGCCCAGTTCGCCGGCAATGCGGCACGCAACGGAGGGGCACGTCATCTCCATCGTGCACGTCGCGACGATCACCATGTCGAGATCGGACCCCTGCATCTGCGCCGACTCGAGCGCCCGCCGCAGTGCATCACGCGAGAGCGTGAAGGTGCCCTCCGTCATCGGATCACAGATGCGCCGCGCGCGGATGCCCGTTCGCTGCACGATCCATTCGTCACTCGTGTCGACGATCTTCTCGAAGTCAGCGTTGGTGAGAACGCGTTCGGGCACCGCTGAGCCGGTGCCTGCGATCCGCACGCCAAATGGCTGTTCGGTGGAACTCATGCAGGCAATGGCCAAAGGGAGCGCCTGCGTCAGGCGCGGGGAGTGAGTTCTGGTTCCGCGTTGACCGCCGACTCGGCGACGGGTGATGGCGCTGCTTCTTCGAGGGCCGCGATCCGCTTCGTGATGACATCATTGACGCGGCTCAGCACGAACTGACGGCCGCGCGTGATCGCGTTGGTCATCGTCCGTGCGACGCTCGATCCGTGCGAGATCAGGCACACGCCGTTGACGCCGAGGAGCGGCGCGCCGCCGTATTCGTGGTAATCGTGCTTGGCGTACAGACTCTTGATCACCGGCTCGAGGCGCAGGACGAGTTCGGGATCGGTATCGATCACTTCCCGCGACAACGCGCGGAAGATGCCCGCGGAGAGCCCTTCGGCCAGCTTGATCATCACGTTGCCGACGACGCCACCGGTGATGACAACATCGGCCTCGCCGTTGAAGACGGCGCGGCCTTCGATGTAGCCGGTGAAATTCATGCCTTCGGCACGGCGAAGAATGTCGCGGGCTTCCTTGATTTCCGCTGTGCCCTTCGAATCCTCGCCACCGACGTTCATGAGCGCCACGCGCGGCGACTTGATGCCGAGGATTTCCCTCGCATATGCCTCGCCCATGATGCCGTACTGCGCGAGCTGATGCGGCTTCGGCTCGATGTTGGCGCCGACGTCGATGAGCACGATCGGGCCGTTAAACGTCGGAACCGTGACGGCGATTCCGGGACGATGCACGTTCCGCAGGCGGCGCATGAACATCTGCGCCGCAGCAACGCACGCACCGGTGTTGCCTGCGGAGATCCATGCGTCTAGGCGGTTCGCGGACTTTGGTCCGGCGAGCTTCGCAAGAACGTTGATTGACGAATCCGGCTTCTGACGGACGGCTTCGACGGGCGACTCGTGCATGCCGACCACTTGCGTGGCGTGAATCACTTCGAGCTTTGGATCATCGATGCTCCGCTCGCGAAGCATCTCCTGAATCACCGCGCTGTCTCCCACCAGGACCAGCCGGTCCTCGGGCGGCAGCAACGGCAACGCGGCGATGGATCCCTTCAGGATCTGATCGGGAGCGTTGTCGCCCCCCATGACATCCACGCCAATGCGCATGGATCAGGATTCCGTGGGCTTGGTCGACTTCACTTGGAGGCCGGGGCGGACGTAGCCGCACGCCTGGCAAGCAGTATGCGGACGCTTGGCAGCACCGCAGTTAGGACACAACGTGGTGTGCGTCGACTGCAGCGCCTGGTGGGCTCGGCGGCGACGGGTTCGACCTGGAGCTGGGCGGAATGCTGGGACCATTGGAGGGACTTCCCGAAACGAAGCGAGCTCCGTCACGCTGTGTCAAAAAAGGCTGGCAACAAAAGTCAGCCGAGGCGGGCGAGCGACGTTGGCGCGAAACGGAGAGTCTACGGAAGCCCCCGCGATTGTCAAAGCCTCAAACGGGCGTCGTCCACTACGCTGCCACCTCCGCAACGACTGG
>JAWXBD010000157.1:0-4273 GCA_034439815.1 Phycisphaerae bacterium | reverse complement strand
CATGCCGGGCGCGCCTTGTGGTCGCCCACCTGTGCACATTGGCCACGATGCTGCAGATGTGCCGCTGCCTCACTGACGATCTGACACCCAGTCCGGTGCAGTGAAGTAATCCACCGCGCCTTCGCTGTCGAACCACACCGCCCAGACGTGGGCCGTGTCAGCGTCGTGGAAGAGGCCGCTGGTGGCGAGCGACGACAGATTGTCCCCGTACTGCCAGCGTTCGGTGCCCTCGTCGCCTGGCCACTTCGAGCTCGGCTTCCCAAGAAGTTGGGCGACCTCGGCCTTCGTCATACCCTCACGCAGCGCGTAGAAATTCTCCGCAGCCTGCGTCGCACATCCCGTCGACGCGAGGGCCGCAACAAAAATCGCAGCAAAGCCCAGAATGGGCACCATGGCGGACCGTGCAGCAGGCATCATGCCCGCATGGTACGGAAATCGATTCCTCGAGGGCGACAGCGAGTGGCACTGCTGGTCGCGTTTACCGCTGTCGTTCTTGCCGGCATGCTGGCGCTGTCGGGACCGCAGAACGCTGCTCCGCCCGAGCGCCCAACGCCGCAACCGGCACCCCCGCCGGCCTCAGTCACGCCGACCCCGCGCGCAGCGAACGCCGCCGCACGGCAGGACGAGGTAGTCCGTCGCGTCCAGGATGCGAAGGGCAACGTCCCGCTCGTCTTCGTCGGCGACTCCATCACGCAGGGCTGGGAGCAGAGCGGTAAGCGATTCTGGGATGCGACGGTTGATTCATTCGCGGCGCTCCGCGGCTCGCCTCTCACGGCGCTAAATCTCGGCGTCGGCGGCGACCGCACCGAACATGTGCTGTGGCGACTCCGCGAAGCGCCGCTCACACCGCTCGATCCTCGTGCTGTCGTCCTGATGATCGGGACGAACAACATTGGCCACGATGCAGTTAACCCTGAAGAGACGCTGCTCGGTGTGCGCACGATCGTTGAGCTGCTCCTCGCGCAGTGCCCAAACGCGAAGGTCATCCTCTTCGCGATCTTCCCACGCGGCGAGCGCATGAATCCGATGCGCGGCGATCTTTGTCAGATCAATCAGGCGCTGGCGACGCTCGCATCGGACCGTGTGCATTTCATCGATATCGGTTCACAGTTCGTCACCAACGACGGGGCGCTCCGCAACGATCTGATGCCTGACTTCCTGCATCTGTCGCCGGCGGGCTATGCGATCTGGGCCCACGAGCTGACGGCGCCTCTCTCAGCGGCTCTGCTGCAGGATGCCGCGTTAAAGAAACCGTGACGCATCTCGTGCAGTGCGCGGATGACCTCTGCGCCTCCCGCTGTCGACCCCAGTCTGATCTCCGCGCTCGATCTGCCTGTGGCGGAAGTGATCCGCACGCTCGTGGAACGACATGGCGAAACCGAGCGCGCGCGGATCGACGCCGGTGTGAAGCGTGTCGCCGAACGATGGACCGCTGCTGATGGCGGCGGCGCCTCGTTCACAAAGCTGTGCACGGAAGCGTTCTTCGCGGAAGCCGATCGCCCGCGTCTGCTCGAGCGGCTGGAGCGGGCGCTCGAACTCATCGGCGGCCATCTCTACGAAATGCGGCGGCATTTACGCCGATGGACTGATCTGCGCGGCGATGAACTTCCGGTCGTCGACGACATACTCGCGACGTTCGATCCCGCGCCGGACCTCTCCGAAGAAAGCTACCGTCAAAAACTCGCATTCGTGACGCTCTTGAACTGCGAGCGACCGACCCTCGACGTCATGCTCCGTGACGGCGCGTCGTGGTCCGTCGACCGGTGGGCCGAAGTGCGGCTCGGCCATGCATTCGGACCGCGAGTCCCGAAGTCCGTGAACGATCTCGCCCGCGCGGTGTCACACCGCGCCAATCAGTGGGTCGCGAAGTTCCACATTCCCGTCGGATGTCTGCGCGACGAGCGGGGCGAAGGGCACTTTGAACCGGACCGCACGCTGCTCGCGCACTGGCTCGTCCGCGAGGAGATCAAGGCCGGTTACAACGATCCGGATCCAACGAAGGGTCTCGCCAAGCAGCGGGCGCTGGCGTGGGTCATGGCGCGGCACGTCGATGGCACGATTCCCGAGGCCGTGATGCACGGCGGGACGCGCGAGCCCTGGGATACGCGCGCGAACACGGTCGGCGGAAGTGCGGCGACGGCGATGATCGGCCTCGCGCGCTATGAACGGTGGAACGAACAGCGCGACCTCGCGTTCACGATCGATCAGCATCATCCGGAACACCCGACGGCGATCGCGCGAAAATGCGAGCTGGCCCGCGAGATTCCGGAGCGCGAAGTCGCGCGGCTGCTCCGCGAGCTTCTTGCGTCGCCGGTGCGCCGCACACTCGCTGCGTTTCTCCGCCAACGCGTCGGGCGCCCGCTCGAACCATTTGATATCTACATTGATGAGTTTGCCGATGCCCGGCCTGCGGAGGAGATGAACGCGCTCGTCGCGAAGATCGCGCTGACGGCGCACGATCTTGAGAAGAAACTTCCATCGCTGCTGCGCGGGCTTGGATTCTCCCGTGATGAAGCGGAGTTTCTCGGCACGCGGATCAAGGTCGAGATCGCCCGGGGATCAGGTCACGCGATGCGGCCGCAGCTGCCCGAGTTCGGCGCGTGGCTGCGCACGGGCAGTCTCAAAGACGAGATCGGATGGGACGGATTCGACACAGCGATGCACGAGCTCGGCCACACAGTGGAGCAGCTCGTCTCGACACACTATGTTCCCCGCACAGCACTGCGCGGCGTGCCGAACACCGCGTGCACCGAGGCGTTTGCGTTTCTGTATCAGTCGCTCGGCAAACGCGTCCTCGGCATCACCAATGAGGCGGACGAACAGCGCAGCTTCGACGTCGATGCGGTGCAGACGCTCGCCGGTGCGTGCCAGATCGCGGGGCCCGCGCTGCTTGAACTCGAGGTCTGGAACTGGATCTACCGAAACCCTCAGGCCACGCCGGACGCCCTGCGCAACGAGGTGCTGCGCGTCGCGCAGTCGCTGTGGCGCGAGTTCTACGCCGAAGACTTCGGCAGCGATTCATACAACATTCTGGCGGCGTATCAGCACATGATCGCCCATCCGCTGTACCTGCCCGATTACCCCATCGGCCACATCATCAGCCATCAGATCCGTTCGCATCTGCGCGGCAAGGATCTCGCGACCGAGACACGCCGCATCTGTTCGACGGGCCGAGTCACGCCCGATCTCTGGATGCGCCGAGCCGTCGGCGAAGGAATCAGCGTCGACGCGCTGACGCGTGACGCTGCCGCGGCGCTTGAGCGTCTTGGCTGA
This sequence comes from Phycisphaerae bacterium, assembly GCA_034439815.1. Lineage (GTDB taxonomy): Bacteria > Planctomycetota > Phycisphaerae > Phycisphaerales > SM1A02 > JAEUIT01. The sequence continues at coordinate 1,000 of JAWXBD010000157.1, read as the reverse complement.
ACACGCTTCGTGAAGGACAGGCCTTTCCAAGCCAGATCCGCCGCGTCGACCTGGCAGTCGCCGTTGATGTCGGCGTTGCAGTGCGTCGTCGGGCAATCCCCGACGCACGGTCCCCACGCGCCGAGGAGAATCGCGAGGTCCGTGGCGTTCACGAGCAGGTCGCAGTTGAGATCGCCGGAGGATGTATCTCGTCCATGGCTGTCAAAGGCGACTTCGGCGACGCCGGTGTAATTCGGAGAGCCGTTGTTGGCGAGGATCTTGAAGTCGACTCGTTTCACACCGTCCACAGGTTCGAAACAGAACGACTGGGCCACACCGTCGACGGCGATCGCCTCGCCGAAGCACTTCGAACCTGGGGCCGGATCGGAGGGGGTCAACTGCTGCTCCAATCCCCATACGCCCCGCGTTCGCCGGTACACGAAAACCGCGCCGGTCGTGGTACTGGACCCGTTCACTCCTAGCGCCCCCACCACAGCGACGTCGTTGGCGATAGCGACGTCGCTGCCGAAGGAGTCGTTTGGCATTGGAGCTGGCGCAATCAGCTGGACTTCTTCGGACCAGTCGGAGTCCACTCTGCGGTACACATACGCGGCGCCAGCTCCGCTCAATCCGAGCGTCTTGTGGGCGGGTTCCCCCACAACAATCGCTTCGCCAGAAACGTCGACGTGCTCACCGAACAAGTCGGCGGCAGCGCCGCTGGGCGCGGCGATCGTCTGGTCAAAGATGACGTGCCCGTCCTTCACGCGATAAACGTAGATCGCACCGCCAAATGAGAAGAAGGGATCACCGATGACTAGCCAGCCACCGTCGATAGATGCGGCGCTGCCGAAGACATTCTCACCATTGACCTCGCCCGAATTGAGTACGGTCTGGAGTGTCCAGTTGCTGCCTTCTCGCCGGAAGACTCGTGCCGTGCCCTCAAGGTAGAGGTCGCCGTACGCACCGGCAACGAACACGCCTGGCCCGATTGCCACGGCGGGCTACCGTCAAATCTTGTGTG
>JAWXBD010000156.1:0-45014 GCA_034439815.1 Phycisphaerae bacterium | reverse complement strand
GTCCCCTCGTTGTCAATGAGGCTCAGCCTCGCGCGCCGCGAACCGGCGGCAGCAGCAGCGGTGGTGGCGGCGGTGGCCGACGCGACCGTGATGACAAGTGGTGATCCCGCTTTGTCGACGCCATCATCAGCCGAGACAGGATCAATTGACTCTCTCTCGACGCTGACGTAACGCACACAAGAGCCAAATCCAATTATTCACCACGGCTCGTCGCAGACATGCGGCGAGCCGTTTTCCTTCACCGGCGATCGCTTGGCGATCGATTCGGACAGACGAACGCAATTCGTCCAGCGAGTGTGCCGCACATCACGTACCACTCTCAGAGCCCAACTCTTTGGACTGAGCCGGCCGAGCGTCTGCACGCATCATGCCCGCCGCGGAGGACTCGCTCGCAACCTCGACCATCCCCAACGGCACCAAGTGATGGCGTACACTCGGCCCCTGATATAGCAAAACGATGGCATTCCTCGAACTTAAGTCTCCACACGGAAATCGCCGCGTCGATCTCGACGGTAATCCCGTCACGATCGGTCGTCTGCCCGACAACGTGCTACACATTCCGGACGAAGGTCTGTCACGGAATCACGCCGTCATCGAACCGTACGGTGACGCATGGCGCCTTCGCGATCTTGGAAGCCGAAATGGAACCAAGGTGAACGGCGGCCGCGTCTCAGAAGCGCGATTACGTCACGGCGACACGGTGAAACTCGGCGCGGTCGAGATCCGCTTCATCGATCCGGAAGAAAGCAATGCACCGAAGAAGCAAACTCCCGACTTCGCCGCGATCGCCGACATGCAGCGGCGACGCGCGTACGACCAGAAGACCATCGACGTCGATCTGAGCGAAGTCGTCGCGGCGAGCGTGCAGACCAATTACGAGAAGCGTCTTCGCGAAATCATCGACGCGAGCAACGACAAGACCTTCACCGAGCACGATATTTCGCTCGTCGATACGCGCGGAGTCACCGTGCATGCAGCGACGGCTGCAGGAATCGAAGCGGGCCGGGACGAGGAAGCGGCGGAATCGATCCGCACATTTCGATTGCTCCTGCTCGCTTGTTTCCGATCGCGCGCCACCGATCTGCATCTCGAGCCGCGGGTGGATCGCAGCGTCGTCCGGCTCCGTGTCGACGGCTACATGGTGACCGCTGTCGAACTCGCTCCGCCGATCGCGAAGCGCATTCTCGGCGTCATCAAAATCCTCTGTCAGATCGACACGTCCCAAAAGTCGGTGGTGCAGGACGGTCACTTCTCGGTAATCGTCAAAGGCCGCCGCGTGGACTACCGCGTGAGCCTCACGCCAAGTGTGCACGGTCAGAAGCTGGTGATCCGCGTGCTCGACAGCGCGAACGCGCCGAGCCGTCTGCATGAGCTGGGCCTCGTGCCCTGGATGTATGAGCGGCTGCGCGTGATCGCCACCAAAGACGCGGGCATGCTGCTCGCGTGCGGACCGACGGGCTCGGGCAAGACGACCTCGCTCTATTCATGCCTGCGCGAGATCGACGTTGAGCAGCGGAATGCCATCACAATTGAAGATCCGGTCGAATATCACCTTGAAGGCTGCACGCAGATACCAATCGATCACAAGTCGGGCAATACATTCGCCACCATTCTGCGCTCGGTGCTTCGCCAGGATCCGGATGTCATCTTTGTCGGCGAGATTCGCGATATCGAAACTGCAAACGTCGCCATGCAGGCCGCAATGACGGGCCACCTCGTCTACTCGACGGTGCATGCGAAGGACTCGATCGGTTCGATCTTCCGGCTCCTCGATCTGGGCGTTGAGAGTTATCTCGTCGCCAACGCAATCAACCTGGTCATCGCTCAGCGCCTTGTGCGCCTGCTGTGCGACAACTGCAAGAAGGGCATCACTCCGACGCCAGGCCAGACCATGCGCATGGGCCGTTCGATCGAAGGCGTAAGCCGTATCTATACGCCGCAGGCGTGCACGATCTGTCTCGGTACCGGATTCATCGGCCGCCGGGCACTGTTTGAACTCTTGGAATTCACCGACGGCCTGCGCGATGTCGTGCTGAAGAAGCCCACGATCTCGGAGATTCGCTCCATTCTCTCACAAGGTCACTTCATAAGCCTGCAGCAGTACGGCTGGCAGCTGGTGCAGCAGGGGCTGACCAGCGTTGAGGAGATCGAACGTGTCGCAACCAGCGATTGAGGATCCGTTCGCGCTGCTGGGTCTGCCCCGCGAGTTTCGGATTGAACCGGCTCAGGTCCGGGCCGCGCAGCGACGTCTCGGCGCGGCGCTTCATCCCGATCGCGCAGCGAATCCCATCGAAGCCGCCGAGTCGGCGCGCCGGGCGGCAGCGATCAACGAGGCGCTGAACGCGCTGACCGATCCGCTTCGCCGTGCGGAAGCGCTGCTCGCGCTCGAAGACAGCGCGACGTCCGGCGCTGGTGCCGAAGCGCTTCCGCCCGCGTTTCTGGTCGAGATCATGGAGTTGCGCGAATCCCTCGATGATGCGATAGCCGCCGGCGATGACGAGCGCATCGCGACGCTGCGCGATGCGTTTGTTGCCCGTCGCGATGCATTGCTCGAGTCGATCGCGCAGCTGTTCGACCAGGCGCTCGGATCGCGGGGCGAAGCGCGGACGGGACTCTTCACACGCGCCCGCAGTGAACTCAGTGTTCTTCGCTACGTCGTTCGTTTCCTCGATCGAGTCGCATCGCACGGTGCGTCCAAGGACTGAGTAGCTCATGGCGATGGGGGCCACCGAACTGTCACTGGCCGCGCTGATGCCGCCACTGCTCGTGGGCAGTGCATTTTGGTCTGCCTGTGAAACGGCAATCTTCGGGCTATCCGGTGATGACCGTGCAAGCCTTCGCCATGGATCCCCACGCACATCCAAGCGCGTCGAGTTGCTCCTTGCCCAGCCCCGCCAGCTCCTGATTACGGTCCTTCTTGCGAACATGACCGTAAACACGCTGTACTTCGTGATCAGCTCGATGGTGATCGCGCGTTCAGGCTTCGGCATCGTCGGTAACGTGACGGTGGGCGTTCTGACGCTGCTCTTTGTCGTGCTCGGCGGCGAAGTACTGCCCAAGATGCTTGCTGATGCCAAGCGGCGGCGCGTGGTGCCGCTCCTCGTGCCGGGGCTTTACGCGGTCCATCAGGCGATTCTACCGATTCGACTCGCGCTTGATCGGTTGATCATCGCTCCGCTGTCGCGCCTCACCGCACCAGGCGACGCGCCGCCGCGTCTCTCGGCTGCAGAACTCGCGGCGATGCTTGAACTCTCAGGCGCTGCCGGTGTCCTCGACGCGGACGAGCAGCAGCTGCTGCGCGGCGTGTTTGAGCTCCGTCGCCTTCGCGTGCGCGATGTCATGACGCCGCGCGTCGACATGGCGTGGATCGAGCTCGGCGCGTCGCGTCAGGAAGTCGTGGAGCTCGCGCGCACGGAGCGGCTGACGCGACTGCCTGTGGTCGGCAAGGACATCGATGACGTGCAGGGCATCCTGCAGGTCAAGCGCTTTCTGCTGGATCCGCGCGGCGACGCAACCCCGATCAGTGATCACGTGCGGACCGTCCGCTTCGTCCCCGAAGTTGCATCGGTGGAGCATCTGCTCGAGCACTTGCGTGAAACACGAGGTGATCTCGCGATCGTCGTCGATGAGTACGGCGGCACCGCCGGCGTTGTTGCGATCGAGGACTGCGTCGAGGAAATTGTCGGTGACATCGTGAGTCCGGAGGAAGAAGCCGAGCCGCCGCCACGCCAGCTTTCTGCGAACACATGGATCGTTCCAGGTGACACCAACTTGCGGCGCTGGGCAGACGCGTTCGGCGAGCGCTACCTCAATTCACGAGCGAGCACGCTCGGTGGATTCTTGCTGGAACATCTCGGCCGACCCGTGCAGCACGGCGACGTGGTTCATGTCGCGAACCTGCGGCTGGAAGTCGAGACCATGCGAGGCTCTCGTGTGCGGCGGGTGCTCGTGACGCTGGAAGATGACGACACGAACTCCGATGCCGCTCCGACAAACTTGAGTGACAGCGCGTCGACGACGACGGGGAAGGAGCGTGGCTGATGGAGTTCGCTGTGCTCCCCTGGATCCTGTTTGCGCTCCTCGGTGTCGGACTCTCCGCGCTGTTTTCCGGAATGGAAATCGGCATCTATACGCTCAATCGAATCGGGCTCGCGGTGCGAGTCGGACGAGGCGAGCGAAGCGCGGTCATCCTCGATGCAGAGCTGTCGCGCATGGATCGCGTTCTTGCGACGCTTCTCATCGGGAACAACGTTGCGAACTACGTCGCGGGACTCGGGATTGCCGCAGTGCTCGAGATCTATCACGTCGGCGTCGTCGCTGCCGTCGTCATCAATACCTGCGTGTTGCTGCCGGTGACGTTCGTGCTCGGCGAGACACTGCCGAAGGATCTGTTTCGTACCTATACCGATGTGTGGACCTACACCTTCTCGCGATACCTCCGCGGGTGGCGCTGGTTGCTGACGGCAGTCTTGCTTGTGCCCGTCGTGGGTGCCATCAGCAATCGGGTGAGGGACTCGTTCCATTCCGACGATTCGGCCACCGCGGTCGATCCGCGTCAGCGCATAAGCCAACTCATCCGTGAAGGCGTGAATGCCGGTGTTCTCAGCGAGGAACAGACGACGCTTGCCGATCGCGCACTGCGACTGCGCGGGCTGAGCGTGGCGAGCGAGATGACGCCGTGGTCGAGGGTCACAACGATTCCGCTCGATGCGACGAGCCAGGCCCGCGCGGCGATTCTTCAGCGATCAACGTCAAGCCGCCTGCCGGTCGTCGATCGAACGGGCCGTGTCGTCGGGGTGCTGAACGCGCTTGACGCGATTCTGGATCCTGGCGTCGCGACGGTCTCCTTGATGTCGCTCCCGATGGTTTTCGGCTCGACGGACTCTGCTCTTGTCGCACTTCGGATGATGCGGGTGAAGCGGACACGGCTTGCGATTGTGGCCGATTCCAGCGGGGTCCCCGTGGGGGTCGTCGCGCTGAAGGACCTCATCGAGCCGGTGACGGGAAATCTCATCGGGTCATGAAGGGGTGTTAGCGGCATTACGGGCATTGCCGGCTGCGGCCTGCTCACGAGGAATCCGGCCACTGGCGAGCGGATTGAGAGTTGCTACACTCCTCGGTCCAATTGCCGGGCGGATAGCTCAGTTGGCTAGAGCACACCCCTGATAAGGGTGAGGTCGGAGGTTCGAGCCCTCTTCCGCCCACTCACGAAAAAGGCGAGGCCCGGAGGCCTCGCTTTTTCGTTCCTGGTCGGAAGACGCGTGTCGCTGCGCGACCCGCAGCGTCCTTCGCTTCGCTCGTCCGCGGGCTCGTTGATGGCCCGCTGGCGCGGGACTCGCGGCTCGGAAGCCGCGAGTTTCGAGCCCTTTCGGATGGCGCGCAGCAACTCGGCGAGACAGACAGAGTGCGCGGCTGGGACTTGATCTCCGGTTCCGCTCGCTCGCGAAAGATCGAGGCTCGGAAGCCTCGCCTTTCGTTCGCGTGCGGAACGTGTGACCGTCGCGCTTGCGCGATCACGGAATCTGTCGGCGCACACCCAGACCGAGGCTTGCATTCCTTCGACGGGACGCGGCACTGCAGGTCGGTCGCAGCGAAACTCTCACGCCACCACCGACGGTCATTGGCGCGACACCAATACGATTTCCCGTCGGAGGAATGCATGCCGGCACGCGCCGCGAAATGGTTCGCGCCGCCACGGCCAGCGCGTGTCCCATTCATATGCCGTGAGTCCGAGTGGGTCGGCTCGACCCGCAGCGTCCTTCGCTTCGCTCGTCCGCGGGCTCGGCTGGAAGCGGACGCGCACGTGTTTTGGCCCGCACAGCTCGTCGAGCGGCTCGCGTTCATCGCGAGTGATCAGCGACATCCACTGGTCGTCGACGGAGATCGTCGGAGCTCATCCTTGGTTCCAGGCATCCGCGATCAGGACGGCGATGCCATACGCACACAGCATCACGTCCGTCGACATCACAGTGGCACCGATGCGGTTCGTGACTGTGTGTCGCGGAAACACACCCGCTGAGCACGAGCGCCCGCCGCCGGCGATCGGGCAAATCAATCGCTCCCGGCCGCCACAGCTTGGCACCGCACGAACAGACTGGCGCTGCGTGCGTCACAGCGGTATTCACTGCAGACCGGTCGATCGAGGCGAGGGCGACCGGCGATGCCGATCCGCAGGATGGCGCTTCCCAAGAACGCCAGCATCGTGACAATGAACGAGAGTACGTTCACCCCGCTACCCGGCTCCCCAGCCACGCAGCGCCCAGGCCCAGGATCAACTGCAGTGCGATGTTTGCGAACATCATCGGCAGCGCACTCTTCTGACCGAGCACCAGTGTGTCGTGCGCGAATGCGGAGAACGTGGTGAAACCGCCGAGGAGGCCAGTGAAGAGAAAGAGGCGTGTCGTCTGCGTGAATATCTGCCGCTGTTCGCCCAGCGCCGCGAACCATCCGATGGCGAAACAGCCGAGCACGTTGATGAGCAGTGTGCCCAGCGGAAATCGAACCGCGGCGGCGGTGGTCGGTGCCGGCCCCATCACCGCGTGCGTCAGCAGATAGCGTGCGATGGATCCGAGAAAGCCGCCGATTCCGACGAGGAGCATGTGGTGCATAGGAGAGCCCGCGCGTTTCGCGTAGCGACAATCATCACCGAATCAGTGACGTCGTGCGCGCTGCCGGCCTCAAACGGACTGCGTCAGATCCTGCAGCCGCTCGGTGCGCTTCCAGATACCGCTCTCGTTTCCGCGCGTCCAGCGCAGCAAACCGAGCAGCAGCGCGAGGTTCATGCTGGCGAACATCGGGAACACGCGGAGAATCCTGCATGCACGGTTCGTCGGCGGGATGTATGCCGCGGCGGCGCACACTGCATAGAACAGAATCTGCGCCCCAAGCGCCGCGCGATAGACGGGTTCGTACGCGAGCGACGCAGCGCTGCCGAGCGCTGCGAGCAGCAGGAGCGGACAGCACCAACGCAGCACCTTGTGCGACCAGAACGTGAACGCCGTCCATCCGTGGCGCGGGCTCAGCAGTCGCCACAGGAAGCCGATCGCCTGGAATCCGCCGACGCCAATGCGGGCGCGCCGATGGAACTCGCCGCGCACATCGGGGGCGGTGTCTTCGTGCGCAATCGCTTCGGGGTCATACACAATGCGGCAGCCGCTTCGCATTCTGGCCGCGAGCGGAATGACGAAATCATCGATGACCGTTCCCGCAGGCAGAGGGGTGAAGAGCGTGCGGCGGATCGCGTAGATCGCGCCGTTCGCACCGAGCAGCGCGCCGAGCCGGGACTCACTGCGCTTCAGGAATGTCTCGTATCGCCAGTAGATTCCGTCAGCGTTCGTTCCGGTCTGCGGGTCGCTCAGCACGAGCCGTCCGCACACCGCGCCGACCGCAGGATCTCTGAACCATCGCGCGAGCAGCAGCAGCGCGTCGGGATTCATGAACGTGTTGGCATCGGAGAACGCCACGATCTCCGCGTCGATCTCGGCGACCGCGGCATTCAAGGTCGCCGCTTTGCCGCGCCGGTGCGGAAAGAGCAGCGCACGGATCTGCCCGCCAAACTGCAGGCAGATGTGCGGCGTCGCGTCGACGCTGCCATCCGACGCAATGACGATATCCAGTCTGTCGCGCGGGTAGTCGAGCGCCAGCGCATTCTCAATGCGTGCCTCGATGACTGCTGCTTCGTTGTGCGCAGCGATCACGAGTGCGATGCGCGGAGCGCCGTCGGTATCGACCGGACCGGGACGCGGCGCGCGACCGAAGAGCCGCGCGAGCGTCCAGATCAAGAGCGGATATCCGAGATACGCATACAGCACTGCGAGTGTCGAGCACCAGAAACAGGCGGCAAGCAATGCGTGCATCGTGGACATCTGCAGCATGGACATCTGCAGCATGGACATCTGCAGCATGGACATCACGCGGCCCGTGCCAAAGGTGGCTGTTCGACGATGCGCGCCGGGATTCCGACCGCCGTGCAGTACGCGGGCACATCCGTGAGTACGACGGCGTTGGCGCCGACGCGCGCACCATTGCCGATCGTCACGCCACCGATGATCTTCGCACCTGCTCCGACAAACACATCATCGCCGACAATCGGCGATCGACGGTTCTCTGATCCGATCGTGACCTGGTGCTCGATATGCACGCCGGCACCGCCCTGCACGCTTCCGTTGATGACGACGCCACATGAGTGAATGATGACGAACCGCGGACCGAACTCGGCGCCGCGGCCGATGATGCAGTGACACAGCGTCCCGTTCAGCTTGTTGAAGAGCATTTCGAGCGGAGTCAGCCGATACCGGCGCGACCACTGCATGCATCGATACAGAATCATTGCGGCCGTGCCGTCGGTCGCGAGTGCGCGGAGCTGCGCCGACCACGTGTCGCGCTCGTAGCACCACAGTGCCTTGCAGCGCACGTCCTCGCGGATTGTCGAGATAAGCGATGTACGGATGGGCGAAGGCATGGTGGAACGGCGGGCGCGGTGCACACTCAGGCGGCGCGACGTGCACGAACGGTGTGGGGAAGTGCGTGCTGGTCGCGACACACGTTCGCGACGTGAGAATCGATTTCGACGAGCCGGTGTTCCCAGCTCTCTTGGCGCAGCGCGTCACTTCGCGCGGCCGACGGTCCGGGGTTCGCGAGCGCCAGTTCGATCTCCGCCACAAAGCTCGCCGGATCCCTGCCGATGCGGCAGTGGTTCAGCACCTCGACTTCGGGCACCGCCGTCGACACGACCGGTAGTCCGGCGGCAAGATACTCGCGCGCCTTGAGAGGATTCGCATTCAGCGTGACGGTGTTGATCGGAAAGGGAATCAGCGCCACGTCGAAGCCGGCGCAGAACGCCGGCAGAGACTCGTACGGCTGCCGTCCGAGCAGATGCACGTTCTTGAAGCGCCGGAGCGGTGCAACATCCATTGTGATCTTTCCGAGCATCACGATGGATGCATGCGGAAGGCTCGTCGCGACGTGACTGATCAGCTCGACATCAACCCAGTCCTCGGCGATCAGCCCGAAGTACCCGAGCAGAGGACGGGAGAGCCCGGCGAGCGCCTTGTGGGGAGGAAGATGTTGTGCCGAGCGGAAGTGTGTCCAGTCAACACCGTGCCTCACCAGCACCGTGCGCGGGTTGAGTGCGAGCTTTGACTCGTACAGTCCCGTCGACGAGGCGATGACCAGGTCGGCCTTCGTCAGCAGGGCTCGCTCCATTGCGGCGAGCGCATCCATGTCGACGCCGGAGAACGCTGCGTACTCATCCACGCAGTAGTAAATGAGCAGTTCTTCGCCGAGCGATCCGGCCACGATCGACGCAGCGGGATTGAAGACCCAGTTGATCGGGCGCGTGAATGCAAGCTGCCGCATCGCGCGCTGCACCTGCTGGCGCAGCAGCCATCGGTTGATGTCAGCAATCCACGGACGTCCGTACGCTGGAATCACGAGCGGACTGACCACATGAAGATTTGGTTCGACTTCCTGAAGCGGCGCCGCCGCGGCCATCACCTTCCGCACGGCGCGCGTGACATCCCGTCGCGAAGCGGTTGGAGCGCGATAGCCGATCGAGTTCACCCAAAGTACGCGGTTGTGGCGCGCCAGCAGGCGCATCAGATGAGTCTTCGAAAGGGGATCACCGTTCCAGTCGTGGCTGAAACAGAGCATGTCGCGGCCGCGCAGAAGCGACGGATGGCATGTCGCACACGTCGTTCGGACGGTCATGCTGCGATCCGCTGCGTGGGGGTCCTGTCGGTGCGCGCGAGCGACAGGCCGGCCGGCACCAGGTCCAAGTCATCTTCGCGCGTCAATGAGAGGGACGCGAGGGTCGCGGCGACAACGGGTCCGAAGCGGTGCAGGCGGGCGGCCAGCACACGCTCTTGGGGCTTGTCCGTGCCAGAGTGCTGCAGGCCTTCCGTGGGCAGATCGTTCGAGGCAGAGCGTAGATCGCTGGCCGGCGCGTTGTTGAACACTGCGGCGGCAAACGCAGCGCCGCGCGCTCCGATCTGGCGCAGTGCGCTGCGGAGTGTCGACTCTTCCTGGCCGCGCGCTACCGTCACGATGACGCCGTCTGCCTGCGAAGCGATCACTGACGCGGTGATTCCCGTGAGGATCGGATCACCATCGATCAGGATGACATCGAAGCACGGACGAACTGTCGCAAGAACTTGCGCCGTTGCAGCAGGCGCGCATCGGTATACATCCTGAGGAGCGCACGCGCCCGCCGCGAGGACGAAGAGTCCCGTACGGATCCGTTGGATGAACGGTTCTCCTCCGTTCATGCTTTCAATCATTCCGGGCACCGACTCGGCACTGAATCCGCGCGAGAGTTGGCGCGACGACAGATCGCAATCGACGACGAGCGTACGGAAGCCCGCGGCGGCGAAGGAGATTCCGAGTGCCACCGTAAGGACGGTCTTCCCTTCACCGGCAGCGGTGCTGGTGATCAGATAGGTGCGCGAGCTGCCTGGAGTGACGGGCTGAAGCCGCACGCGGAGATCGTGAATCGAGCGAGCCGCTGCCATGCCCAGCGTTCCAGCCGGGGCGTTGGGTGCCACTGCGAGGCCGGGCAGAACCGCGACGAAAGGCACGCGGCCTGTGAGGTCCGCGGCGACCTCGTCGGCAAAACGATAGCGGCGACGATGCGTGCCGCGGAGAATGAGAAGACCGATCGGCAGTGCGATACCCGCGAGAGCGCCGGCCGCTCCGAGTTTGGCCCGATTGTCGAGCAGCGCGGTGAGTGGTTTCTCGCCGCTGCTGATGATGGTGAGGCGGCTGCCGAACGAGGCTTCCGTCGCGAGCGCGTCCAGCCTCGATTCGGTCTCAAGCAGGTTCTTCTGCAGCGCCGCAGCCTGCAGTTCGAAGCTGCTGAGCTTCACGCGCTGGTCCGACAGTCGCGCCATCTCGGCTTCGGCGATCTGCGTGAGGTGTTTCAGATTCGCTTCGCGCTCGGCGAGCGACATGGGCGTAGGACCGGCGGTTCGCTCGGAGCGCCATGTTTCATACGCGAGAGCGTACTCCTCAACACGCTGTCGGCATTCCTTGGCCGCAGCCTCGAGCTGCATCACGAGCGGATGCGCGGGAAGCAGTCCCCGGGCGCGGGCCCGTTCGAGTTCGCCCCTCGCACGCGCTTCGTTGACGGCATATGAGCGAAGGATCTCATCCGCAGCGAGTTCGCCTGGACGTCGTTCACGCCCCGCTTGCCGCGGCGCGCCGTCGGGACCGCCGGCGAGCGCTGACTGCGCATCGGCCAGCGAAGCACGCAGCTTCTTGACACGATCTGCGGCGGCGAGATACAGCGGCTCGAGCTCTGCAGCAGTCCGCCCCTCGGCGATCGGCGCGATCTCCGTCTCAAGCTGCTCGAGCGCGGCAGTGAGCGTGTCGCGGCGCGCCGTGAGCTGCCCGGTCCGCTGGCCCTCAACGCGGTCTTGCTCCCGAACGAACGCCTGCTGATATGTCGCGATAATCGAACGGACCGCCGTCGTCGCGACGATCGGATCCTTGTGGCTGTATGTCACGCGCAGGTGGTCGCTGCGCGGTCGTGATTCAACCTTGAGACTCGCCGCGAACATCTGGTCGGACGGTGTCTTGCTCGCGAGGTGCGGCTCCAGCCATGCAGGATCCTCGAGCGCAGTCTGGATCATCTCTCGACTCAGCATGAGATCACGCTGGGCCTGAATGAATCCGTCAAACATCGCCATCGGACGATTCTGATCGGTCTCACGCATGACATGAGGAAGCACGGATGCAATGCGGATCAGGCCGGTCGCGGAGTACAGTCGCTGCCCCACCATCCCGCCCACTGCTGCTCCCACAACCGCTCCGCCAGCTGCGAGAAGCACTGCGAGCCGGTACCGTCCTCGGAGCGCCCGGTGCGCTGCGTTCCAGAAGTCAAACTTCTCCTCGCGTGGCGCAGCACACTCTTGCACAACTCGATCGGTTGTGGGCAGCTCCGATGTTGCGTCGGTGCCGGCGAGTTTCTGGACGTTGGTATTCACGCGATTACGATTTGGGAAAGCGAATGCCGTCACGAGTCGCGGGCTCAGGGGCTTGGACGCATGTCCGCGCCGTGCCCACGGCTCCGCATGAGGGGGATCGGCCAAAAAGGACGGAGATAGCCGACGAATGCCCGGCTTCGTCCGGAATCGATGCAGAATGGGTAGAAGCTACCCACCGCGGAGGCTCTACATCGAAGTCAAACGCGGAAATGATCGGACCTGGCCAATTGGCCTCGGCCGCCTTCGCGAGGTTAAACATTTCTCGCGCGGTCACATAATGAAACCGGAAGCGCGGATCATTTGCCGCGCGCTGCGCGAGATCGCGATGGAATGCGATCATCGGATCGCCGAGCAGCACTTGCCGGTTCGCTTCCGTCGCGCCGTGCGTGTGCAGCTTGACGAAGAGCCAATCCGGTCGCGTCGGCACACGCACGGAGGCGCGCAACCACTGTTCCAGGCGATCCATCGTCGGTGGCTGGCTCCGCTGCAGGCAGCCGTTCTCGACGCGCGGGATCCATCGCCCCTTCGGCCACCACAGCCGCAGTGGCCCCTGAATCAGCATGAGTCCGTCTGCCGGCGGAGGTGCCGTGCCGACGTGTACGCCCGTGTCGTGACTTCTGCATCGGTCCGGTCGCCCGACTCCGTAATAGATGCTGTTGATCGTGCGCGTCTGCGTGGCATCCGGCGCGGACGGCAGGGTGAAGTCCGCGTAGCAGCCTGTGCGCCGCAGCACATCGAGCTCGTTCCGAACGCCACACCATCGTCCGTCGGAACGCGAGTTGTCGAGAGCCCAGTTGCCGTGCACGAAACCGTACGCAACGTCGCCGGTGGCGCGGCGTCCGAGGAGTCCGTGCCGCTCCGCAAACAGGGCTGTGAAGCGGCGCAGCGTCCGCTCCAAGTTTTCGGCCGTGTCATTGTCGTGATGGTGATGGATCTCGACTTCGCCGAATCCGGCGCGGCATAGCTCCGCGAGCGCATCGACATGGCGGGGGATGTACTGATCGATCGGATAGAAGAACGTGTGACGTGGCGGTCGGCCGTCGCTGTCCCGAAAGCTGCCGAGCAGGCGCGGATAGTCGCGCACCCATGAAGCGACGCGTGCATCGGCGACCTCGTCCGATGGATCGCCCCATGATGGCTCGAAGTGATCGGCGATGCAGATCAGCACGTGCGTTTCGGCGGGGCGCGGGTGGCGACGGCGCAGCGTCTGCCGAACATGTTCGCCCAACCATCGATGCATGTTGCGCTGACGAAGCTGCCACGTACCGAGCAGGACGAGAGCGCAGGTTCCCGCGACAACAGAGAGCAGGACGAATTGGATGGTGGTCAGCATGGATCGCTATGCCGCCTGCCGGCAAAGGTTCGAGTGATTCGTGGCCGCATCGTGAAGCACGGCTGCAAGCGCTGCCGCCGAGGCATCCCACGTGCACGGCCCGACGATCGGCGCTGGCGCGGCGCCGGACCGTATAAACGCAGCGATCCGCTCACACAGCGCCGGCGAATCGCCTGCTGGAACCAGCGCGCCGGCATGCGCAATCTCGGGCACGCCGCCGACCGCCGTAGCAATCCACGGTGTGCCGCACGCAGTGGCTTCCAGCAGCACATTCGGCACGCCTTCCGAGCGGCTCGGCAGGACCATGAGGTCGGCCGCGCGATACCACGTCGGCAGCTGCGCGAGCGGCAGCGCACCCACCAGCCGCACGCGATCGGAAAGTCCGAGCGCTCTGATCCTGGTCTGCAGCGGATCACGCTGCGGGCCATCGCCCACGATGACGCACTGGAACGGCACTCGCTGGGCGCTGAGCCGTGCCAGCGCATCGATGAGCACATCGTGCCCTTTGACGGGCACCAGATTTCCGACAGCGAGCAGCAGCGGCTTGTTCGAGACGATCCCGCAGTCCGCGCGGGCGGCGCTCCGGCCGCCGGGACAGAACAGGCTCGTGTCAACACCGTTGCCAACGACATGCGTGCGCGGTGCGGCGGCGCCCAGCGCGATGGCCCGGTCGCGCAGATGCCGGCTGACCGCGACAACGGCGTCGGCGCCGGCGAGCGCTTCGGTCGTGCGGCGCATCCGCGCGGACGCGCGCGTGAGTGTGAGCAGATCCGATCCGTGCACCTTGATCACCACAGGCAGACCGGCTTCGCGGGCCAGATGCACCGCGGCCCATCCGTCCGGATACGCCCAGCAGCCGAGCACCACATTCGGCCGCAATGTCCGCACTGCCTCGCGAAACGCGCTCCCGATGCTGCGCACGAAGAAGTGGCCGTACCAGCCTCGCATCAGCTTGGGCGTAAAGAGGTAGCGCGGATGCTGCACGGTCACGTCATCGCGCACGTCGCGTCGTTCGAGTGCGTGGCCAGCATGCAGCCACTCGTTTGTCCAGGCGACCGGGGCGATGATCTGCACGTTATGCGCCCGCGCCAGCGCGGCGAACTGCTGACGATTGAACTGCGCCAGATGCGGCTGCATCGAGTTCGGGTACAGGCTCGTGACGACGACGATTCGCATCACCCCGCCCTCCGCAGCGGCATTCGGTTGATCACCACCTGCAGCTTTCCTGCAGCGGTCAGCGGAATGTGTGCGACCGGTTCGAAGTCGACGTGCACGCCTGTGCCGAGCGCCGCGCGCACGAGCTGCTCCAGCTTCGCGCGGTCACTCGCGGTCATGCCGTCCGCTGCAAGCATGAAGCGCACGCGATCAGGTGCTTCCTGCACTACCTGATAGCGGCGCACGGCGGGAAAGTCCTTGACGAGATGCGGGAAGAACTCGCCGGGAATCGTCCGTCCGCCGCTGCCGATCAGCATGTCGAGTCGCCGTCCGGCAACGCTCGTCAAGAGCGGCAATCCTCGGCCGCAGCAGCACGGGGTATCACCCACGGTCGCCCGGTCTCCCGTGGCGTATCGGACGAACGGCATGCCGTAGTTCCAGAGATCGGTGATGACGACGTTCCCTTCGGTGCCGTCCTGCACGTGCTCGCCTTCGTCATCGAGCACTTCCACCAGCAGTTGTTCGGCGGTGATGTGCAGGCCGCGATGGTGTTCGCACTCTGCTCCGATGAGCATGAACTCGCGGGACCCGTACGTCTCGAACACCGGCGCGCGAAAGACGCGTTCAATCACGATGCGCTGAAACGAGTGAAGCTTCTCCGCACCAACCACGATGGTGCGGGGTGCGTACGCCGGCGACTGGCCTGATTCCTCAAGCCGCAGCGCGACTTCATACAGCGGATTCGTGTACGCGACGATGGCATCGGGGCGATAGGCACCGAGCTCGCTCACGAAGCGTTCGGCCAGACCTTGGGCCAGACCTTGGGCCAGACGGTCGGCGTCGAAGCAGCTCACGACGCGGCGGCGCTGCAGCATGTGATACAGCGCGTCCTTCCACCGAATGCGCCTTGATTGATCACCGATCGCCGATCCCCAGAGATACAACTGTTTCGTGCCGGGTGCCGCGCCGGCCCAGCCGTAACCGCGGTGCGCGGCGGCCGTGCGCCGTTCGTGACTGTTGTGATCGAGATCGAACTGCAGCGGAACACCGCTTGAACCGCCGGTCGATTTCGTGAGCAGCGGGCGCTCCTGGTTCGTCGCCCGCATGGCTGCGCGATGCGCGCGGATCGTGTCGCGGTCGATGACCGGCCAGGCGCGAAAGTCGCCCGGGCTCGTCAGCTGCCGTGGATGAAGCCCCGCCGCGTTCCACGCGTCGCGATAGAACGGACAGTGGCTGTATGCGTGTGCCGCGAGCTGCACGAGCGCGCGATGCTGTTGTTCGGCGAGCACCGCGGAGGGCATCCATTGCGTTGCTTCGAGATCCTTCCAATAGCGCAGCGTGTTACGGCGCTTGAGCACCGTTTCGAACGCGGGCAGCAGAAGATGGCGATGGACGAGGCGATGCATGGCGAATTCACGCTGCCCGGGCGGCCGCGCCCGACAGGACGTCGTCGTAGAGCGACTCGTATCCGGACACCATGGTGCGCACGTCGAAGAACTGCCGAACGCGTTCGTGGCCCGCGCGACCCATGTCCCGCGCTGTGGCGGGATGCTGATAGACATGCAGCAGTGCGGCGGCGAGTTCCGCAACATGACCCGGCTCGACGATCACGCCGGTGGTGCCGTCCGTCACCGCTTCCGGCACTCCGCCGACGCGCGTCGCCACCACGGGGAGTCCGCATGCCATCGCTTCGAGCACCGTCAGCGGAATTCCTTCGGTCAGCGACGGCAGCACAAACAGCGAAGCGCTGTGCAGCAGTCCTGCGATGTCGCGGACTTCGCCAAGGAAGCGGACATGTTCGGCGATGCCGAGATCGTGCGCAAGATCGACGAGTTCAGCAGCGCACGGTCCGCTGCCCGCAATCGCGAGACGGAATGATGGGCAGCGCGCGATGACCTCGACGCTGGCGCGCAGGAGAGTCGCAGTATCCTTCTCGCGCGTGAGTCGTCCGACGTACACCGCGGGCCGGTCCGCGACCGAATGCACGCCCGCAGGCGGCAGTGAGAATCGTTCACGATCGATGCCGTTCCAGATGGTGCGCACTCGAGCGGCCGCCATGCCGTCGCGCATGCACAGCCGAGCGCAGTCTTGCGACACGCAGACCATACGATCCGCACATCGGGCGGCCAGTCGAAACAGCATCGTCTGCCGCGAGGACGCGCCGTGCCGCTGACCGTGGCGGGTGTGGACCACGCAGGGCACACCCGCGATGCGTGCTGCAGGACCCGCGTACAAAAGCGGCTTCGTGTTGTGCGTGTGGACGATGCCTGTCCGTTGGGCGCGGAACAGCCGCGCGAGGCGAATCACAGTGCCCGGATGCACGCCGGGCGCTGTCTCGAGCGCAGTGACCGGCCAGCCGCATGCTTCGATTTCATCAGCAACGGGTCCCCGCCTTCCGAGCGAGACAAAGTGCAGCGCGAAGCGGCTGCGGTCCGCGCGACGCGCGAACTCGACCAGCAGCCGTTCCATGCCGCCCGTCTCGAGCTGCAGCGCGACATGCGCAACGTGAACCAGAGGGACAACCTGAACGGGCATTGGCATCGCCAGCCTTATCGGCCCGTCCGGCGCGCGGCTTCGCGCGGAAGCTCACGGAGTTGCAGGATTTCTCTACTCCAGTTCCAGATCGGCGAGGAGCGGCCGGTGGGGCGATCCGACGGCGGGCCCGAGTTCGAAGCGGGTGAATGTCCAGGAAGGGGAGGCCACGATGTGATCGATCCGCAGTTGCGTGTGGTCGTTCAGATATGTGTATCCCAGTCCCGAGCCGCGCGCCGCGAACCCGTCGGTGAATTCACCCCAGTGTTCGCGAAACAGCGGACTGTCGTCAGTGGTGTTGAAATCGCCGGCCACCAGCACCGCTCCCGGAAGTCGGTCCGCGAGCGTGCGAACGGCGTCCGACTGTTCCCACCGCCGTTCCGCATTGTTGGCGAGTGCGCGGCCACCATCGGTTCTGAAGGTCAGCAGTCCGGAATGCGGTGACGCGAGGTGCACGTTGATCAGATGCACAGGAGCGGCCGGCAGGAGCAGTTCGAAACTCGCCGCCGCTCCGCGCTCCGCCTGGGGCGTGCTCGGGAGCGCGGGAAATGCGAGTGGCGTGACCTCGCCGATAGGCCAGCGGCTCGCCACGAACAGTTCGCCCTCGCGCCGGACGTGCCATTCAGCGCCGGCGAATAGATTGTCGTGCGAGCTCGACCAGTCCTGCAGCGCCACGACATCTGGCTGCACCTCTGCGAGGTAGGCCGCGAGCTTCGCAGCGTCCATGTGCTGCCGATGAACGTTGCACGAAACAATGCGCAGGTCGCCGCGCTCACCGGCACTCGATGGAAGTGCAACGCGCAGTCCAAGCAGCGGCCACAGCACTATGAGCGCCGCGCCGCCGGTGATCATGCCCATGTGCCAACGGCGCGTCAACAGGATCCACGGCGCCAGCACTGCGAGCGGAACAGCGACGAGCCAGCGCGGGCTGAGCAACAGCAGCGTGCCGACCCACCAGCGATCGCCCTGCTGACGAAGGAGAATCCACAGCGCGATCGTCACGAGCAGATATGCGACGCATGCGGTGACCAGGAATGGGCGCCGCACGCGGACCGCTGGATCGCGCACCACAGGCGCACGAAGGGGTTCGGTCACCGCGCCATCTGCGCTCGTGTCCTTTGCGAGCATCGGTTCACAGCGTGCGAGCCGCAGCAGCGGTGCACCGTCGTGGCTGCGAGCGCTCGGCGCGGTGCCGGAAGTGATCACAGCCGGCGCACGACGCTCCGAGGAACTGCCTGATGTATCGATGATCATCGTGGTACTCCGCGGATGCAGACGTCGGCGGCGATTCGCACGGACGGGCGAAATGTTCGCAAGAGCAGCGGCGCGAGAAACGCCGAACGGACTGCAGGGCGGAGGAGCATCGACCAGCACGCGCCGGCGACACCGAATCCGCATACGAGCAGGACGGATCCCGCGAGACTTGTCGCAGCGGCGGGCACCGATGCGCGGGCTTGCGCTGCGTCCCGGCCGGCGGCATTCAGCGCGCATCCCGTCACCAGTTCCACGGCCATCAGCGGAATCGCCCAGATCGTCACGCGAACCACCGTCGCGAACAGGTCGGGCTCGCCGGGAAACAGCCATCGGCCGAGCGGCTCAGCGACGAGCATGCCGCCGACAGCGACCGCCACGCCGCCGCCCGCTGCGATCAGCAGGAAGAGAACGACGAGCGCCGGCATGCGCTCTGGCGTCCGCGCCCATGTGCGGGCCATGATCGGGTACGCGGCAGTGCAGAGGCCGTCCGGCAGCGCGGTGAGGCGCGTCGCAAGCAGCGAGCCTGCCGTGAAGAAGCCGAACTGACTGATGCCGACGAGCCGCGGAAGGAGCAGCAGCTCAGCCTGAGAACTGCCGGCGGCAAGCAGCTGCTGTGCGGCGAAGAAGCGCGAGCGCGCGAGCAGCGCCCGGCAGCGCTGCAGATTCCAGTGCACGCGAAGCGGACAGCACTGGCGCGAGACGATCACAGCCAGCATGACTGCCGACACGATCGGGCCGGTGAGATACGCGAGCGCCATGCCGATCGGACCGGCGCCGAGCAGCGCGGCAACGAGCGCTGCGCCAGTAAGCGCGAGGCCGGCGGTGAGCTGCACCGCGGCGATCGTGGCCGTGCGCTGCAGTGCCTGCAGCAGATCGGCCATGGTGGTCGCAATCGTCGCGATGGCGAGCCCGGCGGCGCCGGCG
This sequence comes from Phycisphaerae bacterium, assembly GCA_034439815.1. Taxonomy (GTDB): domain Bacteria; phylum Planctomycetota; class Phycisphaerae; order Phycisphaerales; family SM1A02; genus JAEUIT01. Next base: position 25,835 of record JAWXBD010000156.1, on the reverse strand, counting down.
AGTGTGCACCAGACCACGGGTGCCGGGTAGCCGAGGAGAGTGCACGCGAGCATCGCGATGGCCGCCGCAGCGGCCGACAGCAGCAGGCGCAGCCCGAGCTGTTCGGCAAGCGCGGTCGGGGCGCTCTCCGGATCCGCGGCGACGCTCCGCACAAACGCTCCGCGCAAGCCAAGACTCGCGAGGATCGCGCAGACCGCGAGCAGCGCGGTCGCCACCATCCACTGCCCATACTGCTCCGGGCCGAGCTGGCGGATGATGTAGGCCATCACCGGAACGCTCAGCACATTCAGCAGCAAAGGCTGCAGTGACAGGCACGCGGCCCCGAGGAGAGTGCGTCTGACAGATGGATTGCACTCGGACTCAGGCATGGGCAACGGCGCGATCGCTTTCGATGGAGAACTCGGAGTTTGTCCGGACGCCGTCGGCCGCGACTTTACAGATCACAAACTCCATCTGCGAACCGCAGCACCGGGCGAGCGGTGCCCACTGCAGGAGCCGCAGCGGACACGCGAGCGCGGCGAGCGCGAGCGTTGCCGCGGGCTCGGACGGAAGCTGGCTCCGGCGAAGTTCGAGCACCCGAAAGCCCGCAGCGGCGAAGCATGCTTCAGCCGTTGCACGCGTGAACTCCCAGACGTGCAGCGGAATGTGGCACGAACTCCACATCCAATCGCGGCGGAAGACTTGCGCCAGCAGCTGCTGATACCGTGACTCAATCGACTGAATGTCGGGAAACGTGATGAGAGCGAATCCACCTGGAACGAGCCGCGTGGCAACGTCGCGCAGAAAATCGCGCGGGTGCTGCGTGTGTTCGAGCACATCGGTGAGCAGCACGGCGTCGAGCGACTCGGGCGCGAAGCAGTGCTCAAGCGCCTCCGTATGAATCTCGGCGCCGTAGTGAGCGCGACCCCACGCGGCGCTCTCGTGATTGAGCTCGATCCCCTCGGCCTCGTACCCGCTGTCGCGCAGCGTGCGCACCAGCAGTCCCGTGCTGCATCCGATGTCGACAACGCGCCCCGTGGGCAGGTGCCGACGCAGCGTCGCAGCGTAGCGTAGATATTTGGCGCCGAATGCCGCGTCCGTTTCACCGGCGCTGCGCAGCTGCGCGTGGTATCGGCCGGCGTAGAACGATTGCAGATCGTCTGGGCTAGGAACAGGTGAGGTGAACTGCAGATCGCAGCGGCGACACTGAGCAAGCGTCCACCGGCGGCCTCGAAAAGTGCGCTGACAGCGCATCCGCGCGTCGGGCGCGCGGCATGCCGGACAGCGGTCCAGAGTTGCACGTTCGATGGCGATGCTGGTGGTCATACGAGATGCAGCCCGAGATTCAACACAAGATTCAGCCTGCGATTCAACTGGCGATTCAACTGGCGATTCAACTGGCGATTCAACTGGCGATTCAACTGGCCATTCGACTGGCAGTTCAACTGGCAATTCAACTGGCAACTCAACTGGCAACTCAACTGGGTTGGAAGGCCGCCGCTGGCAGCGGGCGCCCGTGCGGTTCGGCCGGCGAATGTCGATGCCGCAGACGAAGAAGCGGACGCTCGATCAGGTAATGGGATGCGATTGCCGCCGCAAGTGCGAGCAGCAGGTTCTGCGGGAAGCGGCACATCCACCGCTGGCTGTTGCCGGAATCAAGGAACACCTGCTGCCAGAGGTAGAGGCTGTACGAGAGCCTGCCCAGCCACGCGAGCGGCGACCAGTTCAGGACGCGCCCGCACCACATTGTCGGTACGCGCGTCGTGGTCCAGATGATCATGCAGAGGGCAATCGCGTTCACGCCATGCCGCGCGAGGCTGACGTACTTTCCGCTGTGGCTCAGCACCAGCACGGACACCAGCAGCATCGACACTCCGACCGTGAAGAAGGCCGCGGGATGTCGCTCCATCCAACGGAGGGCACGAGACGGGAGCGCGCCGCCGGCGCGGTGCGCGACGATTGCGAGCAGACATCCGGCGGCAATGGCATCAAGCCGTGTAAACGTCGCGTAGTCGATGTCGATCACATTGCCGGCGTAGCGATGACAGCACCAGCGGATGATCGGTTCGACGAGCAGGCACACCAGGGCGATGCATCCGGCGCGGCGGATGCCGCAGAGCAGGAACACGAGCGGCCATACGAGATAAAAGTGCTCCTCGACTGAAAGCGACCACAGATGACCGAGCGGCACGGAGATGCCATCGAAGAAGTTGACGGTGTACGTGAGCGCCGCGATCCAGTCGCGCGGAACGAGATGCACCAAACCGAGCTGCTGCAGCAGCGCAAGCACGCCGACGTATGCAAGAAACGGCGGGAGAATCCGCAGCGTGCGCCGCGCGTAGAAGCCGCCGAGCGAGATGGTGCCGGTGCGCACGTGCTCGCGCAGCAGCAGCGTGGTGATGAGAAAGCCGCTGATAGCGAAGAACACGTCGACGCCGACCGCCCCGATGTCCCAGTGCCGCGCGAGCGGCAGCGGTGTATCGGGCATCGTGTCGACGTGAGCCAAGATGACGAGAAGGATCGAGACGGCGCGGAGGCCATCCAATGACGGCAGCCGGCCACCGCCGGCGTCGTTCGCTCGATTCTTCTCCGGCATCGCCGCCTTCATGGGGCTGACATCGGCCGGGCCGTCGCGGCGATTGAGGGGGATGCGCAAAGTGCGCCTGCGTCAGTACCCGGGATCGGGCCGCCGCAGCCCAAGCAGCCGCAGCAGCAACACCGCCAGTCGCCTGGCGCGCGCGAACGGAACGTTGGCTTCGGTCCGCGTGTAGGGAAACGGGTACCACAGCACCGACGCGAGGAGCCAACGGATGGCCAGCAGCTGATGTCCCCCAGTGCCATGGAGGTGGGCGCAGGAATAGCTGACGTAGCTGTACGCATGCCGCCGCAGCAGCCGCTGACCGCGCCAGAAATCGCATGCGTCGAGTTTGTGCAAGATCCGCCGCATGCCCGCTTCCATTGCAGGCGCCCGCCGGCTGAGACTGCCGGACACCGAGCGGTAGCCGGTGAGCGGAACCCGAAGCACCGCGACGCGCGTGACATCCGCGCAGCGCAGCCAATAGTCGTGGTCCTCGGGTCCGCAGAGCGCCGTGTCGAACGCACCGACTGACTTGACCACGTCGTGGCGAACCAGCGTTGACGATGTCGTAAGGTAGTTCTTGACGGCAAGGGCGTCGCGCGTGATGCAGGCGAGTGGCGCCATTTCGTGGACACCCCGGCTAGGTGCGGAAGGCTGCGACTCCGGCCACGCAAACGTTGCGGTCCCGAGCAATCCGATGGACAAATCCGTCTGCAGTGCCTGTAGCTGGAGTTCGAGCTTCCTGCGATCCCACACATCGTCCGCGTCGAGGAACGCGATCCAATCGCCGCAGAACGCGTCAATTCCTGCATTGCGCGCGGCGGCTACGCCCTTGTTCGTTTGCGTGACGATGCGGATGCGCGTGCCGTACGTCGCGAGCAATGTCGCGGTTTCATCGGTGGAACCATCATCAACGACGATCACTTCGAGCGGGACCATCGTCTGCGCCAGAGCACTGTCGATGGCTTCGCGAATCCACGGCGCGGCATTGAACGCGGGAATGACGACGGAGACGGTGGTCATGCGCTTCACGGGGCAGCTACAAGCATGGTTCGTACGAATACGTGGGTCGCGGCAAGAAACAGCACGCCGATACCCGTCACACGCGCTGCGCAGCGCCAGTTGAGGCGCGGGAGCGTTCCTCCGGAAGCCGATGCCATCATCACGTACGCGGCGCCGATACCGAACACAAACTGCGTGGGGACTGTGTAGCAGCGCGAGAGGGCGAGAAGCCCGAACGCGTAACTGACAACGATGGCAAGCACGCAGGGACGAAGCGTGGCGATCTCTGCGTCGCGGGGTGAAGCATTCCAGATCCCGCGAACGATGAGATAGTTGGCGCCGCAGAACGCGACGCCGCCGAGCAAACCCGTCTCGACGAACGCGTGCACGTACGAGTTGTGCGCGACCTGCCCGAGGAGGTCAGTCATTTTGCCAGCCCCGACGCCAAAGAGCGGTGCACTGCGGAAGGCGTCGAGCGAATGGTTCCACAGCTCCATTCGTGTTTGGAACGTGTCAAGCGGATCGTCGAGGTCCACCCGGGCGCGAGGGCCCCACATCGGGAGCGCGAGAAGCGGGAGCAGCGTCAGGGCCAGCGGAATCGTGTTGCGCCAGCCGAAGCGCGCCTGCCAGAACACGAGGAGGGCTACGAATGCCGACAGGAACCCGCCGCGCGAGTGTGTGAGGAACAGCGCGTACGCCAGCAGCAGCAGCGGTGCGACCAGCAGCCATCGCACGCGCGCATTCCTTGCTTCACTGATCCCGTGCGCGCACACGACTGCCCCGAAGACCAGGACAAGCGAGAAGTCATTGGGGTCGTTGAAGACGCCGATACCGCACAGGCGAACGAGCTTCACGCCGCCGTTGGACTCGGCGCTTTGAACAATGCTCGCCAGCGCTGGCAGATTGATGAGATTGTGATACTGGAGCAGTGCCAGGATCGCGACCGCCAGCACTGCGCACGTCGCGGACCACAGCATCGCCCTCAGGCGGAAGGATGTATCGATCCACGCAATGATGAGCAGAAAGAAGACGGATGCCTTGGTCATCGCGATGCCATCGAGGCGCGCGTCATACGTGTTCAGATGAGCCAGGTGCGACATCATCACGGCTGGAACGAGCAGCAGCATCAGCGCCGTCATCGCATTGCCGCGCAGCGCGGAGAGACGCGCCACATCGCGAATGCGATGGAACGAGAGAACAAGGCACGCCGCCACGAGGCACTCATAGATCGGCAGCGCCGCCAGCGACGGAAAGAGATCCGAAGGCCGGAACAGCAGTGTGCCGGCAACCAGCATCAACAGGATCAGCGCGGTGCGATCCGCAATCTTCCGGATCTGCGTGATGATCTCAGCCGTCTGATTCGCAAGCGCTGCGCCGGCTGCTGCCCGATGATGGACAGCGAAGGCGGGGGACCCCAGAAGCGAGTGAACGTGCGAATCTGCCATTGTGGCGCTCACGCGGCCATGGTGCGGGGTGGCGGATCGGCGATCGATTGCGCGTGGCCGAGTGTCCGCATCGATGTCGATGGTCCGATCGACTCGAGAACGGCAGGGGGCTCGGACGCGAGAGGCGGGGCGATGGGCAGCACAAGTCGGCGTGAGGCAACTCTTGCCGCAGCGCCGACAAGATGAAGAAGCGTTGCGACGAGGATGAGGAAGTCGATCCTCAACCCGCGCCGCGCGATGTACTGCAGATCGTGCGCGAGCTTTTGCCGCACAGTGTCAAGGTCTGAGTCGGAAGGCAGGCACACTTGTGCGAGGCCCGTGATGCCCGGCCGCACAGCGAGGCGATCGTGAAACTCCGGCAGCCACCGTTCGATGGTTGCGGCAAGTTCGGGGCGCTCGGGTCGCGGACCGATGAGGCTCATTTCGCCGCGCAGCACATTCCAAAACTGGGGAAGCTCATCGAGATGGGTGTCGCGCAGCCAACGTCCAACGGTCGTGATGCGGGGATCAGGAGCGCACGACCAGACTGGGCCCGTTGTCGCTTCACAGCCGTGCGTCATCGTCCGCAGTTTGAAGATGCGAAACGGCGTGCCGTTCAAGCCGAGGCGAATCTGTGAATAGCACACGGGTCCTGCCGACGTGCACTTGAGCAGCAACGCCAGGCCGGCGATCACTGGGGCAGCGAGCAGCAGGAGAACAAGCGCGAGCAGCCACTCGACGAGCAGCTTGGCAACCGCATAGCGCGGACTGGGACAGCGGCTCAAGCGAGAGCATGGCGCTTCCGTCGAGTCCGTGCTGCCTTCCGGTATTCGCCACGCCTGCCACATCTGATCGACTCCGGCTCGTCACTCGATGCGCTGGAAACATCCCGTGGCACCAGTAACTTTGTCGCTCATCGGTCACAAGGGGGAGAGCCATCACGGATTTGCTCGCGGCAGCGGGCCGCGTATGGCCCGCGCCTGAGTAACCGGACTGTTCGTTGCGACCGCCCGCGATAACGGAGCCCTCACTCGCGCGCACACTACTCAGTGGCGGAGAAACGACACGGTTCCCGCTCCGATATCAGCGGCCACCTTGTCAACTGCCGCGGCGAGGCGGCGCCTGCGCGCCGCATCGGCGCGCACACCCGGCTCCCACCAGGGGCCGCGGACGGTGAGTGTTGCCGTCGCGCGATCAAATTTCGGATCAATCCGGCCGATCATCCGGTCACCTTCCAGCAGCGGAAAGACGTAATAGCCAAAGCGGCGCTGCGCGGCCGGCACGAACGCTTCGAAACGGTAGTCGAACGCGAAGAGGCGCTGCAGACGGCCGCGCTCGCGCACACAAGGATCGAACGGACAGAGCGCAATCATGCGTTCCTCGTTCAGCGGCTTGGCGAATCGCTTCCAGTCCGGCAGCGCAAGCGATGGCACCGGTGCGCCGCCCTCCGCTGGAGTGACGTTCACGCGCATCAACTCGCCGCGCTCGACAGCAGCGACACACCACGTTCGCACCCGTTCTATCGGAATCGCGCGAAAGAAATCGGCAATCTCACGCGCGGTTGCGATGCCCACGCGCGCGATTGCCTCGCGGCACGCCCATGCATCGTGATCATCGAGATCACTCGGCGATATGCCTGCGGCGGCGGGAAAGACGCGCTCGGTCAAGTCGTAGACTTTCTCAAAGCGCTCGCGCCGCGCAATCGCGAGGAGTCCACTGCGCCACAGGTGTTCGAGCGCAGCCTTCTCGGGATGCCACTCCCACCAGCCTGTGCTGCGATGGTCCTCCGGCCGTGCGAAGTCACGAGCCTTCAGCGGGCCCTCGCGCGCGATGCGCTCGAGTGTGCGGCGAAGAATCGGCTCGGGATCATTTCCGAATCGCTCATGCCACCACTCGCTGCGCGTGGGCTTGTTCGCATACCGGTCGAACCGATGGCGCCAGTGTGCGAACCAGCGGCTGGGGATGGCACAGGCGTCATGCGTCCAATGCTCGAAGAGCACACGCGACTTTTCGATCGGCGCGCTGAGATGGGCGGGACGAAATCCTTCCAGGCGCGTTGCGAGAATCAGATGATGGGCCCGATCGACGACATTGATCGAATCGATCTGCACGTACCCGAGGCGATCGACGAGTGCGGCAACGGCGCGGGGACCGGACTTCCTCGGATTCGCCGCGAGTCCTTGGAGATTCAAGAGCACGCGTCGCGCCTGGAGCGCCGAAACCGTCGTGATCGGGGGCGCGGCGCGCGTTGACATTGATCGCATCTTGAACGCCTGTCGCTGCCGCCGCAACCTCGCAGAGGAAGATGCGGGCCGCGTTTTTCCGGACAGCGCAGTCAATCCACGCGGAGGGCGTTAACCGTTACCATGTTCGCCTCACCCGGCGGGCCGACCCTGGCTCGCACGGGTTCCACCCTCCCAATCTGAAGCTACATCCACCATGCGTCGCGCAAAGATCTCGATCATCGGTGCCGGCAACGTCGGCGCCACCTGTGCTCACTGGGCTGCCGCCAAAGAACTCGGCGACATCGTTCTCCTCGACATCCCCGAAAAGGAAGGCGTTGCGAAGGGCAAGGCCCTCGACCTGTTCTGCGCCGCCCCGATGGAGCGCTTTGACTCGCGCATCATCGGAACGAGCGACTACAAAGACACCGTCGACTCGGACGTCGTGATCGTGACCGCGGGCATTCCGCGCAAGCCGGGCATGTCGCGCGACGACCTGATCCAGACGAACGTACAGATCGTTCGCTCCGTCGCGCAGAACATCGCGAAGTTCGCGCCGAACTCCGTGATGATCATCGTGAGCAATCCGCTCGACGCGATGGTGTACACCGCATGGAAGGCATCTGGCTTTCCGACCCACCGCATTCTCGGTCAGGCCGGCTGCCTGGATGTCGCGCGCTTCCGCGCCTTCCTCGCGATGGAACTGAACTGCTCGGTCGAAGACATCCAGGCGCTCCTCCTCGGGGGCCACGGCGACGACATGGTCCCGCTGCCGCGCTTTACGAGCGTGCACGGCATTCCGATCAGCATGCTGCTGTCGAAAGAAAAGATCGACGCGTGCGTGCAGCGCGCGAAGGTCGGCGGCGGCGAGATCGTGCAGCTCATGGGCACGAGCGCGTACTACGCGCCGGCGAGCGGCTCGGTGCAGATGGCCGAAGCGATCATCAAGGACAAGAAGCGCATTCTGCCGTGCGCCGCGTATTGCGAGAGCCAGTACGGCGTAGCGAATGAAAAGGGCAAGGGCTACTTCGTCGGCGTGCCGTGCATCCTCGGGTCAGGCGGCATGGAGAAGGTTGTTGAGATCCAACTCGACGGCGATGAGAAGAAGCTGATGGATGAGTCGATCAGTCATGTGAAGGATCTTGTCGGCGCGGTGCGGAAGATCTTTCCTGAGCTGGCGTGAGTTCGACGACCGGAGCCGGAGGAACACGGAGATTGGGAGGCGCGGGCAGAGGGCACGGAGGATGATGCAGGAGCGCGCCGGCTTCACGTGAGGAACCTGCTGACTCGAGGATGGTCCGGAGTTGCGCGTGGGCGCTTCCGGGCCATTTTCTGTTTGCACCATAAGATTGATTCCGTGCGTCGGGAGCCCCGCGATCCGAGCAGGATGCCGAGGTCGGCCGCGTTCACCGTACCGTCGTCATTCAGATCGGCGTTCGGATTCACGGTGCCCCACGCGCCCAGCGACCGAGCGTATCGGCGACATCCGCATCGGAACCTGGGATTCTCACCCCGATGACATCATCGCGGGGTACATCACGCTGCACGAGGCGTGGAATCGGCCCGACAAACCCGACAAACTCGCCGAGTACCAGCGGCTGCGCGCCGAGGCTTTGCACCGCCGGACCGAGCCGTCGTGACCGCTGCCCGGTACGACGCTGGAGAATTCCCGAAAAACAGCGCGCGAAAGGAGCGAGCCGTGAGAGAATCGTGGCGCATCGGATCCAAGTGCGGCAGTGGGCCAGGCCGCCGTACGCAGGGTACGTAGTCAGGCAACGAAAATTCACTTCCGAGGGGTCACTCATGATCTGCTTGTCCATCGGGCCGGGCGCGCGGTCGGCGTTTATCGCCGTAGCCGCGAGCGTTATCGTTCAATCAGCAAGCGCGTCGAACCCTGAATTGCTCTTCCCGATTGACGCCGGTGCGCCTCAAGGAGCGCGCGCCGGTGTCCCTTCGCTGACGAGCGACCCGGGGCGCATCAAGCGCTCGACCGAGGCGCAGGGTGGCATCGCCGAAGACTGCGATGGCGACACCTTCAGCCAGAACGTCGACCCGATGACCATCACGCTGCTGAACACACCGCACTGTCTGATCGAGAACGTCGCCACACTCGCGAACGGCTACGCGCGATCGTTCGTCGCGCCGACGTCGATCCAGCTCCGCTGTGTCACGTTTGCGACGGAGTTCAACACCGGTCCTGCGTGGCCGGTCGAAGTGCACGTCTACGCCGGCGACGTCCACGGGCCCTTCGCTGATCTGACGTTGATCAGCGAAGCGAGCATCGAGATCGGTGCGGATTCCGGCCCGACGCTGCACTCGGTGCGCATGGGCGGGGGCGCCGTGATTCCGGCCGGGACGAGCTTCATCATCGAAGTGTTCTCACCGACGCGCGATCCGCGCGCTGGCGGTGACGGCGGATTCCTCTTCTTCGGATCAAACGGCGCCGGTCAGTCTGCACCGTCGTACATCCGCGCTGTCGAATGCGCGTTCCCGGATTTTGTCGATGTCGCTACCGTCGGATTTCCTCAGACCAACATCCTGATCGGCGGCGTCGGCATTCCGGTCGATCCGATTCCTGCGTGCGGTTCACCGGCGGCCGGAAGCTGTTTCGTTCCGCACTCGACGCCCAACTGCAACAACGCGCTGTGTTGCGAGATCCTCTGCCAGATCGTCGATCCGTTCTGCTGCCAGGTCGCGTGGGACGTGATCTGCGTGCAGGAAGCGATGCTGTTCGGTGAGTGCACGCTGCAGCAGCCTCCATGCCAGGATCTGCGCGCGTATGAGTGTGCGGCCGGCTGCGTCGACAACTTCGTGCTGCCCGGCGATCCCACGAGTCCGAGCGCCGCGCTCATGGCCGGGCTGAACTGCGGCGGCGGATTCGGCACGTTCGACAACACGACGAACGACATCTGCATCGCGCACACGTTCACTGGCTGCTGGCCGTCATGTGGCGAGGACTGCCCGCAACCGGGTTGCGGCACGATCATCGGCGCCACGCTCGAAGTGCGCATGAAGTCCTTCGGTGGCCTCGCGAGTAACGACTCGCTTGGCCTCTACGACGGCGGCATTCATCTCTGGTCATCCAACATCGGCACGCTCACCGGAAATCCGGGCTGGCCGCTGAACACCGTCTCGACCGTCGTTCTCAATCTTGGACCGAACCCGATTCCTGGAACGATCCAGGTGCCGGCGTCGAGCGGCGCATTGGCGTCCCTCTGTGACGGCGAACTCGGAATGCTCGTGCAAGACGACACGTCGGTCGACTACGCAAAGCTCACGGTCTTTGTCTGTCCCTGCGACGCGCCGATCCGCATTCCGTTCTTCGTCGAAAGCGCGGACGGCTTCGTCGGTCCGACACCGACGACACCGAGCGCGGAACTGCTCGCGACCGTCACGTGCGGCAGCGGCGCTCTGCAGCAGTACGACGTGCAGGCACTTGATCAGTGCTTCGTCGAGACAATCAGCGGCCTTCCGTCGTGCATCATCGGCGCAACCATCACAATCGGCGTGCAGCCGACGTCGCTGTGGACAACGGATGGCCTTGCATTCGAAGTCATCAACGAGTGCGGCAAGACGTTCAAGTGGAGTCGCTCGCTCACGTCGCTGGACGGGCTCGGACTCTTCACGCCGCCGCTTGCAACGGGCCAGCCCTCGACGATCACGCTTGATCTCGGCGATCTTCCGCCGAGCGGCGATGGCACGCGTTCCGTGCTCTCGACGATGCTTGACGGGTCGCTGGACATTTACCTGCAGGACGACACCGGCGTCGACTTCATCGCGCTCGATGTCTTCTCATGTGACTGCGCCGTCATCAGCGGGCCGACCGGCGCCTGCTGCCTCCCGCCCGGACTGCCCGGCGGCGACTATCACTGCGTGGATGATCTGACCCAGATCCAGTGCGAGTTCAACGGCGGCGTGTGGTACGGACCGAACGTCGCGTGCGAGGAGATCATCTGTGGAGGTCCGTGCGCGACACCGCCATGGGGCATGGTTGCGTGGTTCCCGCTTGAACCGACCACCGGTCAGATCTCCGACGATCTCACGATCTTCCAGAACGACGGCATCTACGGTCCGCTCTCGACAGGCGGTCCGCTCTCCGGTCCGGCCGTCGTCGGCGGCGGCTACTTCTTCGACGGCGTCGATGACAACATCACGGTGCCGGCCGATCTGTCACTCGACTTCTCCTGCACCGCCTTCTCGATCGACATGTGGGTCAAGCGCGACGATCCCGGCGCGAATGCCGCGTTCGTGAATCTCGTGGGCACGTATGGCATCACGACCGGCGGCTGGGTGTTCGGCATCGATGAATCGACTGGCCAGCTCGAGGTGCTGAGTGAAAGCGGCTGCCTGCGCTGCATCGCGTTCTCGACCGGCACCGTTCCGGTCGACGTGTGGACGCATGTCGCCATCACTGTGTCGGCGTGCGACTGCTCGATCGACTGCATCGACGCGCCGAACCGCACCGTCACGTTCTACATCGACGGTGCGCCGGCAGGCACAGGCGGCGTGTGCTGCGACCTCTCGACGCAGCCGGGACCTGCACCCATCGTGATCGGCGGCGGCGTGTGGGTTTCCAACCCGTTTGGCGGCGGCATGGACGAGATCGAGCTGTTCAGCCGCGAACTCTTCCCCTTCGAGATCTTCGACATCTTTGCCGCCGGCGAGAGTGGCAAGTGCAGGTCACACTGCCACGCGAGCTGGGACCGCCAGGTGTGCATCAACTTCGATGTGAACGGCTCGGCCGACATCACCATCTGCAACGACGGCGCCTCGAGCCGCACGTACTCATGGTTCATCACCGAGTCAAACTCGTGCCCGGTGACGGGCCTTGTCTACACGCCGTCCTCCGGCACGACGAGTGTCGCTCCTGGCGGATGCGTGACGATTCCGATCAACGTGAACACAAGCGGAGCGACGAGCCTCGGCTCGGCGTGCTTCGATGTCACGTTCGTGAACACCGTGAGCAGCGACGTGTGCACCGCGTCGGGACTGATGCTGCTGGATATCTGCGGGATCTATGCCGATCCGACCGATCCGGTCGTGTTCGTACCCGATCCGAACCCGACCGAACTCGCGTTCGACGTCGGCACCTTCGACGGTCCTGCCACGGTGCCATTCCAGGTGATTGTGATGCCGTCCGACATGCAGTCGACCAACGAGCTGGTGAAGCTCAACGGTCTGCCGCCGGGCACGCGCTACATCGGCAACCTCGAGGTCCAACCTGGCGCGACGACGCGCCTTGCGTTGACCGTGGAGTTTGAAGCACCCGATTCGTTCCGCTGGTACGACGTCATCTTCAAGGTCGATGTGGACGGTGACGGTCTGTACACGGCGCTCTCGTCGATCGGCATCAAGCAGACAGCTTCCACGGCTGCACCGCCGTGCGTCGGTGATCTGAACCTCGACGGGAAGATCGATGCGGCAGACCTCGCGATTCTGCTCGGCGCGTGGGGATCAGCAGCCGGAACGACTGCCGATCTCAACGGTGACGGCACAGTGAACGCGGCCGATCTCGCGCTCCTGCTCGGAGCGTGGGGACCGTGCCCGTGAGGTGAGCGAGTGATGCAACAGTGAGGCCGGGAGAGGGCGTCGCGTGGGCGGCGCCCTCTTCTTATGCACGGTTTGTCCGCCGGCGGCGAACAGTCCGACTCACGCCGCCTTTGCCGCGGGAAGTGCGGCGAGCACAGCTGTGCGCAGATGCTCCGCGCGGAACGGCTTGGTGATCATCCCGCTGATCCCGATCTGCCGCAGGCGCGCGTGACGCAGCGGGTCGTGATCAGCGGTGACCACCAGGACCTTCACATCAGCGAGATCTTCGCGGGCGCGGAGCGTGCGGGCGAAACACTCACCGTTCATGACGGGCATATTGATGTCAAGCAGGACAAGATCGATCCAGGTCGTCTCAAAAAGCGCGAGCGCTTCCTGGCCGTTCACCGCCTCGAAGATGCGATCGTTGCACACGCCGGCATCGCGCACGATCTGGCGAATGACGGCGCGGGCTGAACTAGAATCGTCGACGACGAGGACATTGCAGAGCATGGTGGAGATCCTTTATGCGGCTTGCGCGTGGGCGCCGGTGGCAAAGTCTCGGATGCGCTTCGCTATCTCGTTAAGCGGGTGGATGGCGCGGACGCCGCCTCTGGCGATCGCCGCCTTGGGCATGCCGAACACGACACAGGTCGCGTCGTCCTGTGCGACCGTGTGGGCGCCCGCTCGGTGCATCGACAGCATTCCGTCGGCGCCGTCGTCGCCCATGCCGGTCAGAATCACGCCCATCGCATGCGATCCGGCCGCCAGAGCGACGCTCTCGAACAGCACTTCGACGCTGGGTCGATGGCGCTTGACGGGCGGACCCTCCGTGACGCGCGCGATGTAGCGGATTCCGTCCCGCACGATGCTCAAGTGATGGCACGCGGGAGCAAGCAGCGCGAGCCCCGGTCGAAGCACGTCTCCCGCGACAGCTTCACGCACTTCGAGCCGGGAAAGTCCGTTCAGGCGATCGGCGAAGGGCTTGGTGAAGCCCTCCGGCATGTGCTGCGTCATGACGATGGCGGGCGTCTCGGCCGGCAGCTCGGAGAGAATGACGCGCAGCGCTTCGGTGCCGCCAGTCGAACTCCCCATCGCAATGACTTTGCGCGGATCGACAGGGCTCCCGATGGTTGAGAGCAGAACTGTGGGAGGCCGGGTTGGCTGCCGCACGACTGCCCGCACCGGTGCGATTGTTTCTGCAACGGTCCGGTGCTGCACGCGCGCCCGCGCCGCGGCGCGGACGAGATCGATCAGTTGGGCGCCCCACTCGATCGTGGGAGCCGTTCCGCGCGGCTTGCCAATGACCTCGCACGCACCTGCTTCCAGGCACTCCATCGCCTTCGCGCAACCGTTCTGCGTGAGTGACGAACACACGATGACCGGAATGGGATTGAACTTGATGATGCGGCGCAGGAACGTCAGACCGTCCATCTTCGGCATCTCGAGATCGAGCGTGATGACATGCGGGCGCTTCTCCAGGATGAGATCGCGCGCAGTCAGCGGATCCGCAGCACTGCCGAGCACTTCGATGTCTGGCGCCCGCGACAGTTCCCGCGCGATCACCTGTCGGGTGATCGCTGAGTCGTCCACGATGATGACGCCGATTCGCCCGTTGGTTGCCATGGCTTTGCCTGCCGCCCTTTTCCGAGCTCCCGCTCGAGCCGACCCGTCTCCGTGCCGCTGTCCTACGCGGCCTGCCGGGCGGCCGCCGTGGTCGTCCAGTAGACCTCGAGACGTTCACCTTCGACATCGAGACTGGCGATGACCGTGGGAGTCGCGCAGAGCGACTCCTTGGCACACGCCACCGGCAGACCCACGGCGAACGGCGTGCGCTCGCCGCCGAGTGCACAGATCAGCGAACCCGCGACGATGTTCGCGAGCTCGCGCAGTGCGTCGATGCCACATGTCTCCGCGTCAACCGCTTCGGGGTCAGCGCCCAGAAGTCCGGCCGCGAGATTGCGGACGAATCCGTCGCTTGCCGCGAGCACGACTTCGCCGTTCTGCGGACCGCGATAGTCGATCCGCGCAAAGCACGAAGCAGGAGGAAGCGGAGCACCGTGACGATTGTCACTTGGCTCCGCCATCAGAAACGCGGTGCGCTCAAGTGCAACGCAGGTGAGGCGCAGAAGATCGTCGGAGGTCAGCTCGCACATGGTGTCACTCCGAGCAGTTTCGTGATGAGGTGGCAGAGGTCTTCCGGCTGAAACGGCTTGCGCAGCGTTTCCACAACACCGAGCTCGCGGAGGCGACGGAGGCGGTCCTCATTGGCTTCGGTGCTGACGATGACGATCTTGAGATCGGACCACGTGGGATTCTTGCGAACCTCACGGGTGAACTCTTCGCCATCCATCACCGGCATATTGATGTCGAGCAGGACAAGATCGATCCACACGGATTCGAGGACAACAAGAGCTTCCTTGCCGTTCCCCGCCGTATGAATTCGCTCCTCCGGAACACCGGCGAGCCGTGCGACCTTTACGATCGCTCCGCGCAGGACGGGCGAGTCGTCGACGACGAGCACATTGCATTTCATGCGGATTTCCTTCGATTACCCATCGTTCCAGTTCCGGTGTCCAAGGCACCGGCGACATCATCGCCCTCGCCAGTGGTGCGCGGTTCGCCCGTGCGATTCCCGTGCAGCTCTCGATCGAGTGTGGTGACAAACTCCAACCCGTAGGCCGCCAACGCTTCCACGCGTTCACGATGCAGATCGACTGCGTCTCGTGCCCGTGGGGAAAGCGGATGACACATGCCGTCATCGCCGATCCCGAGCCCCGCCCAGCGCGTCACGCAGTCCGCACAGTGGACGATGTCGCAGACGGCATTGATCGGTGATTCGGGCGGAGCGTGATGATGGCGCACCGCCAGCACGATCTCCGCGGGCATGGACCACTTTTCGGCGAGCAGAGCCCCTATTTCGGCATGATCCGCTCCGAATCGCTCGCGTTCGATATCGACGAACGGACGATCGACGGAACGTCCCCAGTTCATGGCACGCTCACCCTGCGCGAGAGCATCGAGCGCGAGCTTGCCGATGTCCCGGAGCAGTGCCGCGGAGAAGCAGAGATCGGGATCAACTGTGCGGGATTCCTGGGCGATCCTCTCTGCAACAGCGGCGCCACCGATTGAGCTGCGCCAGAGCGCGCCACGCTCGAGTCCGTAGCACTTGCCCGCATCGCGCAGCGTCGATGCGGCCTGATGTTCGAGGGCGAGCCGCATCAGGGTCCGATTGCCGAGTCGGGTGATGGATTCCTTGAGTCCGAAGCTGCGGCTGGCGCCGGCGGCGTACGTGACAGAGTTCGCGCGGCGAAGCGTCGCCGCGGCGAGTCCTTCGTCGACGCGAAAGATGCGTTCGATCTCGGCGGCGCTCGAACTGTTCTTGCTCAGGAGCGAAACTGCGCGAGCTGCCGTTGCCGGAAGCGCGGGGAGCCGGTCGAGTGATGCGAGGAGTGTGGTGAGGTTCACGCTGCCGGTGCCCATAGCACACTCTCCTTTCCTTGTGATCGAATCGAAACGGTGCCGGTCGCGAGCGACAGCGTCACCGTGCGGCTCTGTGTGCCACCCGTTTCATCAGCGGAGAGGAGCACGTTGTTTTGCCAGAAGATCTTGCGGAGCATGGTGCGGTTTCGTGCGCCGATGCGGAAGTGACCGTCTTCCGCGAGAATTTCAGCTCCGCCGGCTGCGCAGACGATGAGCTTGGCGCGGTTCGCGCCCAGCTTGTAAGCATTGTTGAAAAGCAGCGGAATGCCGGTGTCAGCGAACATCGCGGGGTTCGCCTTGGCTTTCTCCGGGCTGGTCTTGCCTTCCGGCAGCATGAAATGCAACATGCCGCCGACTTTGGCGATCGGGTCGTACAGCGTGACTCCGATGCACGAGCCGAGCGCGTACGTGACAATCGATCGGCCGGCGTCGCGCGAGACGGTCATGTCCGCAACCCCGACCACAATCTTCGACTCGGGTAGAGCGAGACTCGAGCGCGGCGCGCCCAGGCCGGTGCCCGGAGATCCGCCCAACGGTGTGGCGCCGGGTTGTAATGGAGTGCTTGGAACGCTCACGAGGAGATACTCACAGGAGCTGGAGGACGAATCACCGGGCGCTGCAGCAACAACGATCTGATCACTTGATCAACCTATTTCACGTAGAGGCTTGCCGCGGCGGACTTCAACGGGACATCGAGTCCGGACAGGGTTTCAGCGCCGCCCACCGCAAGAATGCCGCCAGGCCGCAGATATCCCGCCAGGCGTCGGACCAGCGACTCGCGCGTGTCGCGGTCAAAATAAATCATGACGTTGCGAATGAATATCGTGTCAAACGGACCCTTGAATGGAAATGGGTCCATCAGGTTGAGACGCCGTATCGACACGAGGGAGCGGACGCGATCGCTCACCTGCCACATGACGCCTTCTGGAGTCGTGACGCGGTTGAAGTATTTCGCGCGCAGCGGCTCGTCAACGCGGTCGACGACCGCGTCGGAGTAGATCCCGCGTTTGGCGGAGGCGAGCGCTTTGCTCGAGAGATCGGACGCGAGAATCTTGATGTCCCAGCGCTCGATGTCGGGAATGAGCTCCAGCGCCTGGATGGCGAGCGAATATGGCTCGCATCCCACGGAGCACGCGGCCGACCAGAGTCGCGCGCGCCGGTTATTGGGGATCGCTCCGCGGATGAGCGGCGTCCACAGCTCGCGCTCAAGAAAGTGGAAGTGCTGCGGATCGCGGAAGAAGCTGGTGACGTTCGTCGAGAGGATGTCGAAGAAGACGAGCATGTCGTCCTCGTTGGCGTCGCCCTCGAGGTGGCGGACGTACTCCTCGACGCTCGTGAACTTGTTGGACTGGCGCAGGAACGAGGTGAGCCGATTCGTGACCAGGGCGACCTTGCGCTCGGTGAGATGAATCCCCCAGCGCGCCTTGGCGATTTCGACGATGCGTTCAAACGTGTCGGGGGCGATCTGCTGCATTGCGTTCTGCGTACTTCCCCGATTGACTTCGCGGGCGAATTCACGCGTGGCCTTCGCTAAGGGAATCGACTGCTTTGCCTTCCGACTTCACGAAGGCCTGCACCGCCGCCAAATCAGAACTGTGAGAAGTCGCCGTCTTCCAGTTCCGGCTCGGCGAAGCCTGAGATTGCTCCCGCCGTGGAACTTGGACTCGGCCGGCTGGCTTTCGGTGCGGGCGCCGGTTTCGGGGACTGCCGCGCTCCGGCCTTACTCGTCGCGGCAACCGGCTTGGTCGGGGCAGGCGCACTGTGCTGCTGCTTCTTCATGACGCTCGGCGTGGTGAAACGGTTGGTCACATAGTTGGTCGGTTCGGCCGCCCGTGCACTGCTTCGCTTGACGTCGGTCGTTGCCGGCGTGTTGGCGGGGATGTGCGCATCGGTTCCGTAGCGGAATTGTCCGACGAGGCCGTTCAGCGTCGCGACCTGTGCCGCGGTTTCCTCGGCAGTCGCCGCGAGCTCCTCCGAGCTCGCCGCGCTGGACTGGGTGACCTGGCTCAGCTCGTGCACGCCGCTGCTGACGAGCTCGATGCCGTGAGCCTGGTCATCGCTTGCGGTCGAGATGCGAGCGAGCAATGCATTGACTTCATCCATGGATGCCATGATCTGATCAAGCGACAGAGCGACGCGATCGGCGAGGCTGGAACCGCGCGACGCGCGCTCGGAACTTTGCTCGATGATCGTCGAGGTGCTGCGCGCCGCCTCGGCGGATCGTCCGGCGAGATTACGGACTTCCTCGGCGACAACGGCGAACCCTTTGCCGGCTTCGCCGGCGCGGGCAGCCTCGACGGCGGCGTTCAGCGCGAGCAGGTTCGTCTGGAATGCAATCTCATCGATCAGCCTGATGATCCTGGCGATCTCGTCACTGGACTGGCGGATCTGTCCCATGGCCGCGACCATTTCGCGCACCTGCTGCTGACCGCTCTCGGCAGCCTTGCGGCTCTGCTCGCCGACTTCACTCGCGTTCTTGGCGCTCTCGGCCGATTGCCGCGTGGACGACGACATCTCCTGCAGACTCGCTGAGATCTCTTCGATGCTCGCAGCCTGACGCCCGGCGCCTTCGGCGAGCGACTGGCTTGCGCTCGAAAGATGCGCGGCACCGAGATCGATCTGCTTCGAACCGCCTGCGACTTCGGCGACGAGTGCGCTCAGCCGGACTTGCATGCGGTTCATGGAGGACACGAGGTCTGCGAGTTCATCGTGACCGCCGAGCACCAGGTCCTGACCCGTGAGATCGCCATCGGCGATGGATTTCGTGCGCGCCGTAATGACCGAAAAGCCGTGCGCAAGCCGCCGGCCGAACAGACAGCCGAACACGATGCAGCATCCGGCCGCGATGCCCGCCAGGAGCACCGGCACGAACTGTGCCGCGCTCGTCCCGTCCTCGAGAGCCTGTGCGGTGGCGAGCGACTCCTTGTGCCAGGACGCGGTCATGGCATCAGCGATGGAACGGACCGCCGCAGCCGCTGCCTGTGTCTCCTCGGGAGTCTTGGCGCCGCGCACTTTCGCTGCGGCATCCTGCAACTGGGGTACCATCGCGCTCAACGCGGGCAGCCACTCCGGTGCCTGACGATCGAGGGCTTGCGCAGAACCGTCGAAGCGGGCGAGCGCACCGACCGCATCAGAACCGCCCCGCGCGAGATCATTCGCAGCGCCCACGGCCAAGCCCAGCTGATGTTGTGACGGAAGCGTGTTGTCAAGCATGTGCTCCTGAATCGTCCACAGTTCGTGAACCTTGAGCCAGGTGACAACAGCGCTGGCTGCGATGAGCCCGGTGACCATCGCTACGCCGAGAGTGATCTTCCGTCCGAGTGATACATGCATGGGGAAAGCCTTCTGACCGAATCAGCAATCGAGCGACTGCAACTGCTTGACACCTGCGATCGATTCACGCGGCGCGACGCATCTCGTGATCAAGCACATCGGCCGGAATCGCGGCGCGGGCGTCCAGCACTTCGCCAACGTCGAGCAGCACGACAACCTTCTCCTTGGTCTTGCCGAGCCCCTGGATGTAGTCAAGCGGCACTGAGCATCCGAACTCGGGCGCTGCTTCGATCGCGTCCGGCGGAATGTCCTGCACCTCGCGGACACTGTCGACGACCACGCCGGTGAGCAACTGCTCGCCTTCACCGCCGCTGGCGTCGACAACGATCACGCATGTCTCCTTCGTCGTCTCTGCGTCGGGGAGACTGAATCGACGGCGCAGATCGATCACGGGAATGATTCGGCCGCGCAGGTTCATCACCCCTTTGACGAAGTCGGGCGTGCGCGGGAGCGGCGTGATGGCGATGAGTCCGATGATCTCGCGCACGCGCAAGATCCCGATGCCGTAATGCTCGCTGCCGAGGCAGAAGGTGAGGTACTTGTGCGCGTTGCTGTCGGCGTCGCGTGCGGATTGAAGCTGGGTGCTGGAGATGGCCATTGGTTTGCGTCCTTCGAGTTCCGATTCCGTGCTGAGTCGACTGCGGTTCAGGCCGCCACGGCCTGCTGCATGAGTCCGCCGACATCGACGATGAGGGCCACGCGGCCGTCGCCGAGGATTGCCCCGCCCGTCACACCGGCGAGCCGGTATCCGTCCTGTCCGAGTGTCTTGATGACAACCTGCTGCTGGCCGAGAATCTCGTCGACGAGGAGGCAGCAGCGGCTGCCGCCCGATTCAAGAACGACGAGCAGTCCTTCGCAGATCTGATCCGTGCCTTCGTTGAGCTGGAAGACGCGATTGAGCCGCCGGATCGGGAGCAGATCACCGCGCACCATCGCGACCTCGCCCTTGCCGAGGATCGAATGCACGTGCTCCGGCATCGGTCGAAACGCCCGTTCGATTGCGAGCGTCGGAATCACGTAGCGGTGCCCGCCGACGCGCACCAGCATGCCGTCGATGATTGCCATCGTGAGCGGAAGCTGCATCGAGAATGTCGAACCCTTGCCGGGCGTCGATCGGATTTCGATCTTTCCGCGCAGCGCTTCGATGTTCCGTTTCACCACATCCATGCCGACACCGCGGCCGGAGATATCGGTGACTGCTTCCGCGGTCGAGAATCCCGGGAGAAACACGAAGTTGTACACCTCGGCGTCGGGGATCTCATCGGGATGACGATCCGCAGCGATGAGACCGCGCTCAATGCACTTCTTGAGAATCCGCTCGCGCGAGAGTCCGCGACCATCGTCGGAGACTTCGATCACGATCATGCCGCCGCGATGGAACGCACGGAGCGTCAGTGTGCCGGTGGGCGACTTCCCGGCCTTGCGCCGGTCTGCTTCACCCTCGATTCCGTGGTCGCAGGCATTGCGGACCATGTGCACCAGGGGATCGGCGATCTCTTCGACCACGTTGCGGTCGAGTTCGGTGTCTTCGCCTTCAATGACCAGTTCAATCTGCTTGTTGGCGCGCGTCTGCATGTCGCGCACCAGTCGCGTCATCTTCTGGAAGGTGCCCTTGAGCGTCACCATCCGCAGACTCATCGCCACTTCTTGAAGGTCACGAACGATCTTCGACATCTGCCCGAGATTGCGCTGCAGCCGCTGATCGGTCAGGTGCGAGATCAGCGGATCCTGCTGCACCATGAGCTGGGCGATGACCAGTTCGCCCACCATGTTGAGCAGCGTGTCCATGCGCATCGTCGAGACTTTGACGGTCTGATCGGTACGGCGCACCGTGGCCTTGGCCGGAGCGGGATCAGCAGCGAGGCCGCAGTCGGGTTCGGGCGGATCGGTCTCTGCGGCCGAGTTCGGGGCACCGGTCGCGCTGATTGTCAGCGCTTTCGTTGTGGCCGCGATGGCCGCGGAGAGCGCCACCGTTCGAGTGGGTAGGGGGACCGATCGTCCCTCGGCGGCTGCAACGAGCCGTGCGATCAGACGCCGAACTTCACCTTTTACGGGCGGCTCGCCACCCTGCAGCTGACCGACCATGCGTCCGAGCATGTCGCAGCTGGCGAGAATCAGGTCGAGTCCGATGTGATCGATGGTGTATGTGCCGCTGCGTGCCTTGTCGAGCAGCGTCTCCGCGACATGGGCGACGTCGACGATCTGTGAAAGCGCCATGAAGCCGGCGACGCCCTTGATCGTGTGGAACGCGCGGAAAACGGTGTTGATCTGTTCGAGGTCGTGGGGCGACTTCTCGAGCAGGAGAGCCGCCGCCTCCGCACCCGTCAGGTGTTCACGTGCCTCGGCGAGGAATTCAGCGAGCGTGTCCTGGCAATCTTCGCCGGCAGCGATGATCACCGGTTCGTTGTCGTCCGGAGCGTTGTCATTCACCGGCGGATCGATCGCGGCGGCGAATGCCGGCGACACGGCGGAGCTTGCCGGCGGTGCGTCGTCGATGTCCAGCGAGCGGCGCACCTCTGCGAGCCAGTCAAGTGACGTCTTGATGGACTGCTCGGGCAACGGGCGGTTGGCATCGCGGGCTGCATCGATCGTTCCGGCGACTGAACGGCAGATTGCTGCACATTCGTTCAGGCCAGAAGCGTCGCTCGCGGCGGCCAGTGCGCTGCACAACTCCGCCGCTTCACGTGCGACGTCGGGCGAAGTGCTCGCGTCGGACCTCTGAAGCAGGCTGGCGAGCTGCAGGCTGATGCTGGCGTGTGCGGTGAGCCACGCGCCGATGGTGCCGGGCGGGCCCGCGCTGACGTTCCCGGGCGGGATGGCTGGAGTACCGACGCCGTCGTCCGGCACGAGCTGGTTGCGCTGAGCGAACTCGACGGCCTCGGCGAGCTGCTTCATCGCAGCGGAGGTGTCCTCGACCTCGCGAAACACCATGCGTTCGACCAGATCAGCAGCTTGGCGGGTAACCTCGCAGACCGCCGTCAGCTGGGCGTTTTCCGCTTCGACTGCAAGTTCGAGCAGCAGTTCCTGGAGCGCGACGAGCCCTTGAAGGTCGCCGACGTCAGTGAGAGCGATGGCTTTCGCCACCGAATCGATCGATGTCTGAAACGAGGCTGGTAGACGCATCGCCGAATCACGCTCCCGGACTTGGGTGTGTCCCAGGGTGGCGAATTGCACTCTGCCCCGGAACACGCCGACTTGGAGCAGGCATCGGTTCATCCTCACGTGGAATTGAGCCCCGTGGCCGAGTTTGATTGCGGACATGCCGGTCGTACGATCCGGCGGCAGTTCCGAGACGGATCAGGCCGACAAAGGGGGCGCGACCGGCGAATCACGCCGGACTTTCTGCTGGCCCGGCATCGGGAACGCCGACAACACGCTGTTCCGCGGGCTGTTCCGCGGGCTGTGCCGATGGCCTGTGGAGTCGCTTCCGAGGATTCCCGTTAAGGTTCGCGCGTGTTATCGACTTCCCCCACGCATGTGTTCCGCCCGCTGTTCCGGCTCGATCCGGGGTGGCCGTTCGTGCTGGCCGGCCTGGCGCTCCTGATGGCGGCGCTGCTGATCCCCGCGCAGCGCGAGCTGCATGAGCTTCGAAACGAGGTCGAGCGCATCGACGCCAGCGAGTCGCGTGTGTATGCGCAGCTTCAGAGCTACGACCAGTTCCTCCAGGAGCTCAAATCCGGGAACCCCGATCTCGTTCGGCGACTCGCTATGGCGCAGTTGAACATGGTTCCGAAGGGCGAGCAGTCATTGCTTCTAACCCCCGGCCTCAACCAGACTGTGGCGCAGTGGATCCAGGAAAGTGTGCCGACGCCGGTTGTGACGCCTGCACCCTATCCAGACACGCTGCTGGCCCGCTTCGCCCTTGGGCCGAACCGTTTGTGGATGTGCGCCGCGTCGGTGTTCCTGCTGTTCGTCGGGTTCCTGCTCGGGCCGGACACCGGTCGCGCTGCGACTGCGGTCGCCGAATTGCCTCATGAGGACGATGTGCCGCAGGCGACGGACTCGGCCGCTGCGACGCAGGACGGGGCTGGCGATCGGCCGCTCCGATTCAGCGAGTTCACGTGCAGCAGCGACGGCGAGAGAGCTCCCGATCGCGGAGATCGCGATGACGACGATCTCCAGCCGACACGGCACGTTGCGAGCGGGATGCGCGACTCCTACATCGACGTCGAAGTGGTTGATGAAGCGGAGCATTTGCACGCGCCGATGACACCGAAAGCGCATGCCGAGATGGAAACGCCGCCGACCGCGGACGACGTGCGCGAGGCAATGATCGCGCTCGAAGAGCTTGACGCGGCGTTTGGTGACCGCGTGATCGCCGGTGAAACCGAGCGGCCGCAACCGGCGCGCGACGGCGCTGATTAAGCGACGCGTCGCTTCGAGAATCTCCCACAAAAAGAACGGCAAACGGGCGAAGGCGTTCGCACGCGCGGTAGTGTCGGCGCATGGTCAGGGAGAACGCCAACGATGAACGATGGCAGCGCGAGCGCCGCGCGATGCTGCAGCTCGCGCTCGCGCACGGGCTCGGCCCCGCAGGCATCGGCAAGCTGCTCGAACACTGCGGCGGTGCCGTCGAAGTGCTCGCGGCAGATGAATCGACCTGGGCCGACGCACTCGGCTGCGCTCGCCCCCGCGCCGGCCGCTGCCGCACCGCCGCTGCCGCCGTGGACGTCGCGAGTGAAGAGCGGGCGACGGCGTCGCACGGCGGGCGCCTCCTCGCAATCGGCGAACCCGAGTACCCCTCGCTCCTGCGCGCCATCCCCGATCCGCCGCCGCTGCTTTGGATGCGGGGTTCATTCGATCCGATCGACGACTGGTCTATCGCCATCGTCGGCTCGCGCCGATGCTCGGTGTATGGTCTCGACCAGGCCGCGCGGTTTGCCCGCGGGCTGGCTGAGCGAGGTCACACGATCGTCTCAGGCGGCGCGCGCGGGATCGACGCCGAAGCACATCGCGCCGCGCTGCGCGCCGGAGGACGCACCATCGCGGTCCTCGGGACGGGGCTCGCCCGACCCTATCCGCCCGAACACAGCAGTCTGTTTGACGAGATCGTCGCGGCCGGCGGGGTGGTGCTGAGCGAGCAGCCTGCGACGATGGGACCGCGACCCGAGCTCTTCCCGCGCCGCAATCGGATCGTCTCGGGACTGGCGCTCGGTGTGCTGATCGTTGAAGCACGCGCGCGGAGCGGCGCGTCGATCACGGCACGGCTCGCAGTCGAAGCGCACGGGCGCGAAGCGATGGCGGTGCCCGGACGCGTCGACAGTCCGACGAGTGAAGGAGCGCTCCGAGCGCTGCGCGAAGGCTGGGCGGCGCTGGTGACGTCGCCCGAGGATGTGATCGAGCAGCTCGCCTCGTCGAGTCACCTGGTCCGCGGAGCGAACGATCTCGCGCACGGGCGTGCAGCACACACGCATCGTGCTGTCGGGCGCACCGCAGGCGAGGCGGCCCCGTCGGTCGACTGGCAGGCACTGCCGCCGCCAGTCGCGCGGGTCGCTCGCCGCATCGCCGCAGCCGGGTCGCTGAACGTGGAGACGGCCATTGACGACGATCCCGTGCATGAAGTGCTCGCGGCGATCACGACACTCGAGGTTCTCGGGCTCGTGCGGCGCGACGCTGAAGGCGTAATCCATGCGCGTACCGGTCTGTTGTCCACAGCGGTGTCCGACGCGTGCGGTCGGTCCACGGACCGGATCGGCTCACCGGGCTGACGGAGACATGCGAGGGGTGGCATCTGGCAGCGGCGGTTGCGATGCGGCGCTGGAATCTGCGTCGCCAGATTCCGACCAACTGGGCAAATCGCACAAAATGGCGGCATCGCGAAAACTGACGTGACGTTCGGACCATACCCTCTCGCCCCCGTAGCCGGGTCGGCCGGTGACACAAGATGAGATGACAGGATGTAACGCTGGCGCCACAACCTCTACTGGTCGTCGCGACCAGTACGGAAGACGGCGGTAGGCTAACGGCGCAGGCAACGGGGCCAGGACCAGGGCTAGGAGCCGTGAAACTGGTGCAGGCGCTCAGAAGTCAAGAAAAGCGATGGTGATGGCACCGATTGCTTGAGTGATTGATGATGCCGGATCGATAGCGGAGTGCCGGGTCTGGTTTGCCGAGATGGGATGCAGGATGGGTTTGCAGGTTGGGTTTGCAGGTTGGGTGTGCAGGTTGGGTGTGCAGGTTGGGTGTGCAGGTTGGAAGTGCGACCTGAAAGTGTCGTCGCTCGTGGGGCGGCAACTGAACGAATTGATTGTGTTGAGTCCGAGCTCTTCCCTGAGCTTGGCCACTGTG
>JAWXBD010000155.1:0-29648 GCA_034439815.1 Phycisphaerae bacterium | reverse complement strand
TCGAGTGCTGTGCGTCAGGCCTCGTCCGCCGGGGCGAAGGGCCGACGGGGCTTGATCTGTATCCGGGGCGGTCGGCTACCCACACGAAAGCCTGAAGCACCCCATTTTTCAACCCAAGCCTGTCCCCACTCATCAACCTCATAGACCTCGAACTTCTCGCCGAGCATGGACAGAACTCGGTCCCTCTCCAGTTGGGAGAGAGGTGCGACGGTGGAGTCATGGATATGGGTGACGCGGACAGACGTGCCTGCGCTAACTGGCTGGCCTTCACTGTCCGTCGTAGTGTGATCTGCCATGGGGCCTAACATCTAGCTCATCCACGGCGGGGAGAAAAGCCCGAATTCAAACTGGAGCGTTACCCGCCGTTGGATGGAGCGTCTTGTTGGCTTTCTTTTTCTTCGAGATGTGCAAAGCGAGGCCAGAGGACATCCCAAGTCTCTTGGAACCGTTGTGACGCCTCCTCAGATTGGCCGTCTGTTGACGCCCATGGTGCGGACTCATCAACCGCAAACCCATAGTTCCGGCCGACTGGACCAAGAACGATGGCCTCGCCCTCCTCATTGAATCCAATCTCCCGTTGTGGGATCCGATCATCATCAAGCTCGATCCACCAGATTCGAGCCTGCGGGTAAAGTGTCTTTTCGAAATCTTGATTCGCGCCGGAAAGAATCCGCCGCAGTAACTTCACCCACCATGAATCTGGCTTGTCGTCCCAGGGTCCAGTGTTGATTTGCACGTATTCCATGTTCTTAGCCAACAGGTGATTGTGCGAATTCCGACTAACGGCGTGTCTCGCGGATGTTATCTCGTTCCGCAGAACTGGCGGCTGGGGCCTGATATGCGGCGTGCGTAGACCGTCGGGGACGATCGCGGGACGACTTGGGGACAGCCGAGGCGTTTGTTTTTTGCCACCAATTGGGGGGCCGTGGTGAATCGTGCGGTACCGTCGTTCACCGTATAAAGCTCCGAGAGCTATTCACGGCGGTCATCCGTCGTAAGCACTACTCACGCCGCACCGAGCGCACCTACTGGGCGTGGACTGTGGCGTTCCTTCGCTTCCACCGTGGGCCCGGCGGATGGCGGCATCCGACGGAGCTGGGTCCGGCCGACGTGGAGGCGTTCCTTACACACCTCGCGGTGAATCGTCGCGTGGCAGCGGCCACACAGAACCAGGACCTGAATGCCCTCGTCTTCCTCTACAAGCAGGTGCTGCAGACCGACCTCGGGTCCTTCCACGCGGTTCGGGCAAAACCGACACGACGCCTGCCAACGGTTCTGAGTCGCCGGGAAGTCCGAGCATTGCTTGACCAGATCGCGCCGTCCCTGCGGATGATCGCCGAAGTCATGTACGGCGGCGGCCTGCGCGTGGGCGAAGCCTGTGCCGTGCGGGTAGATGGATGTCGACATCGACCGCCTGCAGCTCACCGTGCGCCGAGGAAAAGGCGACAAGGATCGCGTGACTCCGCTCTCCGAGCAACTCGTGCAGCCCTTGCGCGAGTTGATCCAATGGCGCCGCGAACTGCACTTGAAGGACTTGGCTGCGGGCGAGGGGTGGGTCGAGTTGCCCTTCGCGTTCGAACGGAAGTCGTCGAGGGCACCGTGGTTGCTCGAGTGGCAGTATTTGTTCGCCGCAGCGGACCTCAGCCGCGATCCGGTTTCCAGTCGTTGCGGACGCTGGCATATTCACGAGTCGACCGTCTAGAGGGCGATCAGCGTTGCCGCACGAGCCGCGGGCATCACGCGGCGCGTGACGAGCCATGGGCTCCGACACAGTTTCGCGACGCATCTTCTTGAGGATGGCTACGACATTCGCACGATCCAAACCCTCCTTGGCCACTCCCACGTCGAGACGACCATGATCTACACACACGTCGTGGAGCAGGCATCGCGCAGGGTGCTTCGCGTTCGCAGTCCACTTGATGCGCTGAGGCCCTCCTGAGGAACGAGGACGCCGATGGTGAGTGGCGGGCCAGAGGTCAATTTGTCCAAAGCCGCCATCGTAGAGAAGCGTCGCCCGACCTGACAGCGCGTCACAATCGACGGCTGCCCGCTCGTGACCTGCGGATGGCAAATCATCTGGATTCGCCTGCCCTTTGAGCAGCGAACCAGCGTCTCGCCACCAACGAAATCGACCGGACGGCGGCCGGAAGCACCGCGCCTGAGGCCGCTGCGTTTCCCAATTCACCGTTTCGTGGTCCTTCTTCCTTCTTCCGTCTTACTTCTTCTTCAGCTTGTCGAAGATCTTGAAGCCTTCTTCGAGCAGCTTGCCCGGGTCCTTCGCGATGTCCTCGACTTTCGGCAGCGTGATCTTCTGCTCGAGCTTCTTGGACTTGCCCTGCTCGTCGTACAACGGACCGCTCATCGTCAGGCCGATCGCAAGCGTCTGCGCAAGCGGGCTGTCGATACCACCGATCGAATCGAAGAAGCGCCGTGCATCGGATGAGAAGTTGCCGGCCTGACTCGCGGGAATCGCGGTCGTGATGCCGACTGCAAAGGGCGGCTTCTGCGCGAGATCGATGTCGCCGCTCATGTCGAGCTGCGTTTTCCACGTCAGCGTTCCCGCCGGTTGTCCCGGCGCCTGGACACGGAACAGCTTCAAACCGAAGTTTTCATACATGACGCGGCCGTTGCGAATCGAGACTGTGAGCGGCTCGATGCGCCCCTGCGAATCTTCGCCCGGTTTGTCCTTGAGCAGCGCGAGAAGTGTCGAGAACGGCGCACCGTTGCGCAGCACCACATCGCCCACGTCGAGCTTGAAGTCGCCGTTGAGCTTCGCAAAGTTGCCGTCAAGCGGATAGCTGAATGTCGGCATGGACAGCGTCGCGCGTTGCTTCGCAAGTTCAATGTCCGCGAAGATCGGATTGATCACGTACAGCAGATCTTCCTTGATCCCGGGTGACATGGTGAACGACGCGGTGATGGGCGCCGAAGGAACGACGGTCGCGACGCCGTCCTTCACCACGACCGATGGCGCATTGAAGTCGGCGAACGGCGCCTTGAGCGCCACCGACATCGTGCCGCCCTCCTTTGATGCCCCCTGCGCTTTCGCCGTGAGATCGACTTTGTCTCCAAGGCTGCGTGTCAGCGTGCCTGGCGTTGCCGCGAGAAGATCGATGAAGACCGTCGGAAACGCGCGGACCGTGGCGTCAAGGTCGACGGTCGCCTTGTCCGAGGTCACCACGCCTGCTGCATCGACAAGCTGACGAATCGTTCCGTCGATCACGATCGACGGCGTCGGCCCGGTCGCTCCAGGCGCCGCGCCGCGGTCTTTCGCGGTCAGCGTGATGCCTTGACCAAAATCCTTCGATGAGAGCGTGGCGATGATCGCCGGAACATCAAGCTTCTCCGGCGCCACGCCTGCGGCAACCACGCGCACGCCGAGCGGCTGCGTTTCGAGCGCGACGTCGAGCGTCGCTCCCGCGATCTTCGAACCCGTCTCCGTGAGCCCCTTCGGCAGCGTCACGCTCGCGGAAGAAAGCTGCGCGACGAGATCGCCCTGAAAGTTGTAGCGCGTCGCGTCAGCCGCCATCCCCGGCTTCGTCACCATCTGTTCGAGCGTTGCCGCCGGTACGCGCACTGCGACATCCGTCGCCTTCGCGGACACAGCTTCACCCTTGGCGAGCACATCGACCGTTCCAGTGATGCGCGGGAACGTTGGCACCAGCCGGATCGTCTCACCTTGCGGCGACGATCCGAGCGTCACGGCGAGTCCGCCCGCGTCGCCGGTCCACATGCTGAATCGCCCTGGTGCCTGAGCGGTGAGCAGTTCGATCCACGGCATCGACACGCCGGCGAGCTTCACGTCGCCGCTCAGTCCCTGCAACAGGGACGGACCAGTGACCTTCGTCCACGCAAGATCGAACGTCGCCCCTTCGATCTCATGCTGCGGGTCGGTCGTGCCGGTCGCGGCGAAACTGCCTTGCGCTTTCGCGGCGTTCGCGCTGGCGTCGACCGCAATTGTTGCGTCGAAGTTCTGGATCACCAGCGCCGAGCTCAACCCCGGCGCTTCGCTGACCACGACTTCCGGCACTTTTAAGCGCGCCGCCAGGCCTGCCGGCAGCTTCCCTTCTTTCATCTCATCAAACTTGATCGTTGCCGCGTTCGAAAGCGCGAGGCTGAACGGGACATCCTTCGCCAGCTTGACCTTCGACGCGCGATCGCCTTGCAACGACGCAATGAGCGCGCGGCTGAGCGTGCCGTTCAGATCCAGCTTCTCGATCGTGGCCTGCCGAGGCTCAACGCCTGCGACGACGGTTCCTCGTACAGGTTCGCCGCCAAGATCCACGGCAATGCGCTGCCCGGTCCGTCCCGCGAGCGGTTCATTCTTCAAACTGACCGCAAGTCCGCGCACATTCGCTGCGTCCAGCATTGCACGGTGCTGCGCAGGAATCCACGGTGTGAGCGAAGCGCCGTCAAGCCCGCTCACGCTCACGGTCCCGCGCGTGTCGAGTGCGAGCGGCTCGATGTTCGCGAAATCGCTGGGCAGATTGCGCAGCGTCTGCTGCACATCGATCGACGCCTGATCGAGCCTGCCTGTCAGCTTGAGCTGCGCTTCCTTCGACGCATCCTGCGCTGCAATCGTCGCGACCACATCGCCAAACGTCACGTCCCGATTGAGCTGCGGCACGTACACGCCGCTCTGGCCGGTGATACGCATTTCGGCACTGATCGAGAGCCCGTTCGCACCTTTCAACGGAAGAGCGGCGTCGAGATCATGCACGGTCACCGTCACCGGCAGCGCCTTCGAGAAACTCTGCGCGCTGACCGCTGTCAAGAACGCAGGCTCCAGCATCGCGTCGAACTGGAGCGTCGCATCCTGCACGCGATCGAGCGCTGCGGGAACGATCGCACTCGCGATGAGATTGGGCTGCGCCGGCGCGACCGCAAGCGCATCCGTTCCGCCGAATCCGACGGACAGCTGCGCCTGCGCTGCGAACGGCTGATCGACGTTCGGGCGGCCGAGCGTCACACGGCCTCCCGGCCCCAGCGCCACAGCAAACTTCTTCACTGCATCCTGATACGAGACAGCACTGCGGGGCTCAAGCGCGATCGTTCCCACCAACGTGGACAGCGCGCTGGCCCCTTCGGGCGGTGTGGCCCACACGAGCTGATCACCGCTGATCGCAAAGCTCGCATCGTTGCTCACGCTCACTCCGGCAACACGTTCAATCGTCGCCTTGGAGATATCGATCACGCCGTCGATCTTGCCTTCGTTCACGCTGCCGCTCGGCGAGACGCGCGCCGTGGCGGCGAACTGCGCTTTCGGCGCTTTGAGTTCAAGCGTGATCGGTGCCTCGCCGCCACCGGGTGCGTGTACGCGCAGTGACTCGATCGTCGCGCCGATGTCTTCCGAGAGGACGAACTTGGTTGCCCCGAGGAATGGCTGCGCCAGCGCCGTGGGAAGGTTCGACGCGTTCACAGTTCCCTGCACATTCGCCGCACCCACGTCGAACGCCCCCTGCTTCACCGGCTTGTCAATGACGAGGTTCGCAAGCAGCGTGCTCGCTGTCGCACCGTCCACGGTGCCTTCCACCGTCGCATCAAGCGCCAGCGTCTGGCCAAGTCCGGGGCTCTTGATCGTCAGCGAGGCCACCGAGAAATCAGCGGTGGAATCACCACCTGCGGGAACCCGAAGGTTCTTCCCGTGAATTGCCGCGTCGACGTTCACCTGTGCAAGGTCGAGCGTCGGGCCCTGCAGGTTCCCTGCATTGAGATCCAGCGAGAGCGTCCCCTTGTGCCCCAGAAAGTTCGTCGGCGACGACAGGTTCGCTGTCACCGTACCGCTGTCACCATCGATGACCGCTGTGCCAGCGAGCTTGTCGAGCGAATACGTTCGCTTGCTCTTGATGTCATTGAACGCGACCTCGAGCGATGCAATATCGACGATGACCTTGAGCCCGGAAGGGAGGCCGGTCGTTCCCTGCGAACCGTCTCCATCGTTGGCGGAGTCCGCCGACGGCTTCGCGAGCTTCATGACTCCGAGCGAACCGTCGGCCTCGATGGTGCTGAGGACCGCGCCAGTCATCGTCGCGTCAATCGTGCTGCCGCCGCTGGTGAGCAAGGCCAGCAGTCCTTGATCGAGCGTCATGTCAATGTCGACTGTGTTGGCCCCGTCGTTGTCGCGTATCGCCAGGCCTTCGACAGTCTGGCCGGAGAACCAGCCAAGTCGCACGCCGCGCAGCTGTACATCGCCATTGACACGCTCTGATATTGCGTCGCGCGCGATGCCTTTGACGAGACCCATCGACAACACCGTGGGTGCCAGCGCGATCACCACAATCAGAAGGACTGCGAGGACGAGCAGCGTGCGCAGAACAATCCGCCGGGGCTTCTTTTCGGGAGTGGACATAGCGTGGTTCCAGAGTTCGATTGATGAAAAGAGAGCGTAGCACTCTGTGGGGACGGCGAGTCGCGTTCGATTACAGCGGCTCGCTCATTGCGATCACGGAGGCGGGCTTCAATCGACCGTTGTGATCGCCTGAGGCTGACCGGACGCTACGACGGACTGCGCGCCCACCGGACTCACGTTGCGGAGCATGCGATCGAGCGCGAGCTTTGCGAGTCGCCGGCACTCCGGATGCACACTCACCTGGTTCACGACGCGCCCGGCGGCGAGGTGATCGAGCACCCAGAGCAGATGCTGCTGATCAATGCGATACATGGTCGTGCAAAGGCACTGACAATCGGAAAGGATCTGGACCGACACATCGCGCTCCGCGGCGCGCTGCGCCAACCGATTGACGAGATGAAATTCGGTTCCGATCGCCCAGCGACTTCCCGGTGCCGCAGCCGCGATCGTGTTGATGATGTGCTCGGTTGATCCGCGCATGTCTGAACGATCGACCACCTGCTGCGCGCACTCGGGATGCACAATCACCGTGCGACCTTCGGCTCGCGCCTGATCGACATGCTCCGGACGAAACAGTTTGTGCACGCTGCAGTGGCCGGCCCAGAGAAGCACCTTCGCGTCGCGGATCGTCGCGCGATCAATTCCGCCCTCGGCCTTCTTCGGATCCCACAGTGCAGTCTCGGCGCGGCGCTCACCCGTAGCGTCAAACTCGGTCACAAATCCCTTGGCCTTCGCGGTGTTCCGGCCGAGATGCTGGTCGGGGAGAAACAGAATCTTGATCGACTCGCCCGGCTGCAGAGGCGCATCGCCTCCGCGCAGCGCCCAGTCGAACACGGCAGCAGCGTTGCTCGATGTGCAGCACGCACCGCCTCGCTCGCCGACGAACGCCTTGATCGCAGCACTTGAATTCACGTATGTGATCGGAATCACACGCTGTCCCGTACCAGCGATCGCCGACTGCACAATGTCCCATGCGTCGACGGTGTCGTCGTACGCGGCCATGTCGGCCATGGAACAACCCGCGGAAAGATCCGGCAGAATCACCTGCACGGACTCGGGCGTCAGAATGTCGGCCGTCTCAGCCATGAAGTGCACGCCGCAGAAGATAATCCAGCGGGCGCCGCGCATCGGAGCTTCCTCCGCGGCCATCTGCGAGAGCTTGAGACTGTCACCGACCAGATCCGCGTGCCGAATCACGTCATCCTGCTGATAGTGATGGCCGAGAATCAAGAGCTTCGAGCCGAGTTCCGCGCGCCGCGCGGCGATCTTGCTGCCGAGTTCGTCCTCGGACATCGTCAGATAGCTCTCAGGAAGCGCCGGTTGCCACAGCATTGGACGCATCGTAGCTCCCCGCAGCCCCGTGTCGCACTCTATCCTTCCCGATCCCTATGGGCCCTTCTGTTCTCGCACGCGCTCCCGCCAAGCTCAATCTGGCGCTCTCGGTCGGACCTCCAAGCGTCGACCGCATGCACCCAATCTGTTCGTGGATGGTGACCGTCGATCTCCACGACGATCTGCTGCTGACCCGATTGCCCGAGGAGAGCCTCTCGCGCTATGCGATCGTGTGGCACCCCGACGCGAAGCGCCGATCGGACATCGACTGGTCCATCACGCAGGATCTCGCAGTGCGCGCCCACCTGGCGCTGGAGCGCCGTTGCGGGCGTCTGCTTCCGGTGCAGATGAAACTGGCGAAGCGCATTCCGGTGGGCGGCGGCCTCGGCGGCGGAAGCTCGGACGGCGCGGCGATGCTGCACGCGCTGAACCACCTCTTCGAACTCGGCTGCAGTGACGACGAGCTCGCCGAGATCGCCAGCGAGCTTGGGTCGGACGTCGCATTTCTTGTGCACGGCGGCAGTGCGATCGTCGAAGGTCTCGGCGAGCGTGTCGAGCGCCACGCATTGCCGCCCGAGCTGCACGCGGTGCTCGCGTTTCCTGAAACCGCGTGTCCGACGCGCGAGGTGTACGGTGCGTTCGACCGCATGACCGTGGGGGCGCGCGTTGACTCGGCGCGGGTGCGGGCCCTGGCGGAGTTTCGCGCGACGTCCCGCATTCCCCCCCACGCCTGCTTCAACGATCTCGCACCACCGGCGCTGACGATCGCGCCGACGCTCGCGGATGATCTCGAAGAACTCAGCGCGCTGGCGGAGCGGCCGGCGCACGTGTCCGGCTCCGGCTCAACGCTGTTCGTTCTCTGTGATGACCAGCTGCATGCCACCGCGCTTGCGGAAGCCTGTACCACCCGACTCAACCTGCCTGCCGTCGCGGTGCGAACCGCGCCGCGCGCCATGGTGATTCCGTTCGACCCCACTGCAGAATGACACTCCTCATGAACGCCAGCCCACCCGCCACTCCCTTTGGATCCGTTGTCACCTCGTCGCGCCCGTTCGTGCCGGCAACCATCGATGCGACGCGCTGGGAGTCGCTCGAGCCGCTCTACCGCGCGCTGCTCACACGGACGCTGACAAGCGCCGGTTGCCTTCAAGAGCTGATCCTCGATCGCAGTGAGCTCGACGCTGCGGCCGGCGAAGCGGAAGCGAACCTGTACATCAACATGACACGGCACACCGACGTGGAGCCAGCGCAGCAGGCGTTTGCCACATTTGTCGATCAGGTCGAGCCGCAGCTGAAACGGGTTGGATTCGAGCTCGATCGGCTGATTTCGCAGAGTCCTTTCGCGAAGGATCTTGATCAGGAGCGCTACGCGGTACTGCTTCGCCGCCTGCGCCGTGATGTCGAGCTCTTTCGCGATGAGAACGTCCCGCTCCAGACGGAGCTCACGAAACTCGATCAGGAATACTCAAAGATCTGCGGCGCCATGACCGTCGAGTTCGATGGCCGCACGCAGACGCTCGCACAGATGGCCCGCTACCTCGAGGAGCCGGATCGTTCGCTGCGCGAGCGCGCGTGGCGTGTCATTGCCGAGCGCCGCCTCGTGGATGCGGACCGCATCGACGAGTTGTACGGTCGAATGATCGCGCTGCGCCATCAGATGGCGTTGCATGCCGGCTTCGAAAGTTTCCGCGACTTTCAGCATCAGCGATTTCATCGCTTTGATTACACGCCGCAGGACTGCATCACTTTTCAGACGGCGGTCGAGCGCGCGTGCGTGCCGCTGATGCGTGAACTCAACAGCGAGCGCGCCGCAGCGCTCGGTGTCGATCGCGTTCGGCCATGGGACCTTGCGGTGGATCCCAAAGGGCGTCCGCCTCTTCGTCCGTTCCGCGATGCCAAGGATCTTCTCGACCGCACGCGCGCCATGTTCGAGCGGATGGACGCTGGACTCGCTGCGATGTTCGACTCGCTGCAGCGCGGTGATTCACTTGACCTCGAAAGCCGCCCGGGCAAAGCGCCCGGCGGATATCAGTATCAGCGCCAGCGCTCGCGCCAGCCGTTCATTTTTATGAACGCGGCCGGGCTGCATCGCGATGTCGTGACGATGGTGCACGAGGCAGGTCACGCGTTCCATTCGTTGCTGTGTGTGGAGGATCCGCTCGTCGACTACCGCTCGAGTCCGATCGAGTTCGCGGAGGTCGCCAGCACATCGATGGAGCTCTTCACGTTGCCGTACCTCGACGCGTTTTACAACGCTGCCGATGCCGATCGTGCGCGGCGCGAGCGCCTCGAAAAGTTTCCGACGCTCATGCCCTGGATCGCGCAGATTGACGCGTTCCAGCATTGGGTCTACACGCGACCAACCCACACGAAGGACGAACGCCGCGCCGCGTGGGCCAGCCTGAATGAGCGCTTCAGCCCGGAGATCGACTGGACCGGGATCGAACAGTTTCAGGAACGTTCATGGCAGCGGCAACTGCACCTGTTCGGGATGCCGTTTTACTACATCGAATACGGTATCGCCGAAACAGGCGCGATGCAGCTGTGGCTGCAGTCGCTGCGATCGGAGCGCGCAGCGATCGAGAACTATCGCCGCGGCCTTTCGCTCGGCGGTTCGCGGCCGCTGCCCGAACTTTGGACTGCGGCCGGCTGCACGTTTGATTTCAGCGAGCGTGTCTTGGGTGAACTCATGCGCGAGACGCGCAAGGCGATGGCGAAGCTTCCGGCGTGATGGGGTTATCCTCAATCACATGACCGAGCACACCGTCCCTTCGCCGTCCCATCGCCACATGGATGGCGAAGCGTTCCGCCGCGCCGGCTACGCGATGATCGACTGGATTGCGCGGTACCTCGATAACGTCGAGACACTCCCCGTTCAAAGTCAGGTGAGCGCAGGCGCCATCAGGGCCCAGCTGCCGGCAGAACCTCCGCGGACCCCAGAGCCGTTCGAGTCGTGGCTCGCGGACATCGACCGTGTGGTCGTCCCTGGCCTCACCCATTGGCAGAGCCCGAATTTCTTTGCGTATTTCCCCGCCAATGCGAGTGGACCGTCGATCCTCGGCGAGCTGCTGTCCGCGGGACTCGGGGTTCAGGGCATGCTGTGGGCGACGAGTCCCGCGTGCACGGAAGTCGAAACCCACGTGCTCGACTGGCTCGTCGGGATGCTCGGGCTTCCGGATGCGTTTCGTTCGACGGGCGCCGGCGGCGGAGTGCTGCAGGACACGGCGTCGAGCTCCGTGCTGTGTGCGCTGCTCGCCGCGCGCGAGCGGGCAACCGGATTTCAATCGAACGAGTACGGCCTCGCGCAGAGCGGCACACAGCTCACGGCGTACGCGAGCGCCGAGACGCACTCGTCGCTCGCAAAGGCGATGCGGATCGCGGGACTCGGCGCAGCCGCATTGCGCGCTGTCGAGACCGACGCCAGCCATGCGATGCGCGCCGACCGCTTTGCGGCGATGGTCGCACAGGATCGCCGCGACGGTTGCCTGCCGTTCTTCGCGTGCGCGACGCTTGGCACGACATCGAGCAACGCGATCGATCCGCTGCGCGCCATCGGCGAGGTGTGTGCACGGGAGCGTCTTTGGCTGCACGTGGATGCCGCAATGAGCGGCACCGCAGCGCTCTGCCCGGAATTCCGCGGCATGCACGACGGAATCAAGTACGCCGACAGCTACTGCTTCAATCCGCACAAATGGATGTTTGTGAACTTCGATTGCGATGTGTTCTGGGTACGTGACCGGGCGGCTCTCATCAATACGCTCACAGTGCTGCCTGAGTACTTGAAGAACGAGGCGACCGCGAGCGGTGCGGTCTTTGATTACCGCGACTGGCACATTCCGCTTGGCCGGCGCTTTCGGGCGCTCAAGCTCTGGTTCGTCATCCGCCACTATGGCGTCGAAGGGCTGCAGGCGATCGTTCGCCATCATGTCGCGCTGGCGGCGTCGTTCGAACAATGGGTGCGCGCTGACAGCGCATTCGAGGTCGTTGCGCCGCGCCCGCTGAACCTCGTGTGTTTCCGACATCGCAGCGATGATGCGACGAACGAAGCGCTGCTTCAGCGCGTCAACGCGAGCGGACGCGCGTACCTTTCGCACACGAGGCTTGACGGCCGGTATGTCCTGCGGATGTCGATCGGACAGACCCGCGTCGAAGCGTCGCATGTGCGTGCGGCATGGGAGCTCATCCGTACCACGGCGCGGGCCACGGCGCGGGAAGTCGTCACCGTTCCGTCCGACGGACCGTCAGCATGACGAGTTCGGGCGGGCAGTTGTAGCGCAGCGGAAACCACGCGCCGAGACCGACGGTCACGAAGAGTGTGGATTCCGCTCGACGATAGATGCCAGCGCGGAGACGGCGCGCGAAAGAGACATCGGACTGCTGCCGCCGTCGAAGCGCCACTTGCCCGCCGTGGGTGTGACCGGCGAGCGTGAGCGGAATGCCGAGCCACGCCGCACCGACGAACGCTTTCGGATTGTGCGCGAGCAGAAGATCCACTCCACCACCGACTCGCCACGTGCGTCCCACCTTCTGCGAACACTCCTTGATCGTGCGACCCCAGTCGATGCCGCCGATGCGCAGCATCTGATCCGGCGGACCGCCCTTGGGCCGAATCGTCACCACGTCCTCGTGCAGCACGCCGATCCCGTGCGATTTCGCCGTGCGCACGAGGCGTCGCGGATGATCAAGATGATCGTGATTGCCGAGCACGAGCCACGATCCCAGCGGTGCCTGACACGCTGCGATGGCTTCAAACACCCGGTCGACGCCGCAGTCCGCGTCGAGATCGACCACGTCGCCCGTGCACGCAATGAGATCCGGCTTGGCAGCGCTCACGGCCACGATGATCTCGATCGCGCGCTCTGCACTCATCAGATGACCGACGTGAAAGTCGCTGATGTGCGCGATGCGCAGTCCATCAAACGCAGCCGGCCATCCCGCGACGAGCAGCTCGACTTCGCGCGTTTCAACGGACTGCGCGATATGCCGGCGCAGCAGCAATCCGCGCGTGAGCCGGTCCGCGGTGATCGTGAACAGCAGGTGCCGCATCTTGGCGCGCTGATACTTCCCGCGCTTCAGCGTGCGGGCATCATCGTCCTGCGACGGTGCGGAGTTGGTTGCCGGATCGTTCACAACTCAGAATCGGATGGCGACGCCAATGAGCAGACCTTGGAGACTGACTGCGAGATCGTCTCGGCCATCGGACGTGTCGAACTCGCCATCCATCAATCGGTAGCCAATGTGCACGCCGACGTTGTCATGGACCATGAAGCGAGCACCCGCTTCGATCGAGTACACAAATCCGCTGCTGTCGGCATCGCCGGAAATGCCAAAGAGCGGGCCGCCGGACATGCTGGCCTCGATCACGATCGCTTTCAGGAACGCAAAGTCCGACCCGGGTCGCAGCCAGAGCTGCAGTTCTCCGCCAAACATCGGAGCGATCCATCCGCCCTGCGCGTCGCGGGCAGTCATCTGCGTGACGTTTCGATCGTTGAGTTCGAGATCGTTGTACGAGACGCCGAGCGTCGGGCTGAGCCGCAGATCGGTGATGTAGTCGCCGTTCGAGTTCACGTTGCCGCCGTAACGGTCGAACGACGCCTCGCCCCACGGAACCACTTGGTCAGCAAACGGCGTGTAGAGCGCATAGCCGAGCTCGGCGGAGACCGACCACCAGTCAAACGACGCCGCGAAGCTGTCTGCGGAGTTCGTGACCGTGTAGTTGGATTCGGTGTCGAAGCTGAACCCGTTCGCATAGACGAACCAGCGGTCCCACGAAGCGCGACCTTGCAGTGACGGCGCGAATTCGCTGTCAGAGAAGTCGAGATCCTTGACGTTTCGATTGGCGCCGCCGGCCGAATGCACGTC
Source organism: Phycisphaerae bacterium (assembly GCA_034439815.1). Lineage (GTDB taxonomy): Bacteria > Planctomycetota > Phycisphaerae > Phycisphaerales > SM1A02 > JAEUIT01. The sequence continues at coordinate 16,105 of JAWXBD010000155.1, read as the reverse complement.
GCCGACAAGGCGGGGAAACCAGGCGTCGGCCGTGAAGTCCAGCGTGAACTTGGACTGCGGACGAGCTACCGCCGCGTCCTGCGCCATCGCACTGGAAGAGAGACCAACGGACGAAACCGCCGCAACCAACCATGGGTTCAATCGCATGAAGGGAGCGTATCGCGGGACGCACATGGAGGCGATACTGCATGCATGGATCCCGCTTTGCCGAATGATCAGCCAAAACCGGTACGGCCGGCGTCGTCGTCCCCGACGGCTCCGCCGAAAGTACCGGTCCGCCCGAATGACGCCGTCGATCTCGGCAAGGGCATGTGGGCCGCGAAGAGCGCCGTGGTTTTCACATTCAGTCGATCGAGCGGGCCCGGCGGCCAGAATGTGAACAAGGTGAATACCCGTGCCGATCTGCATCTCGCCATCGACGCGATTCGCAACTTGATCCCTGCTGCGCGCGATCGGCTTCTCGCGATGGCGGGCAGCCACCTCGTGCGCGGCGACGGTGGATCCGGCTCGCTGCACTTCACGGCCGAAGAATACCGCTCCCAGTTTGAGAATCGCGAAGCGTGCATCGAGCGGCTCCGCGCTCTCATCACGTCCGCAGCGACGCTGCCGAAGAAACGCAAGAAGACGAAGCCAAGTCGTGGTTCCGTGCAACGCCGAATCGAAGGCAAGAAGAAGGACGGCGCGAAGAAGCAGCGGCGGACGGAACGGTTTGAGTGACGTTGGAGTGTGCGCGCGGGGACTGCGCCCCTGCGCTTCCTTTTCACCCCTCGCTTCTGATGTGTTGCCAAAATGCTTGGATCGCGAATGTCCTGATCGCGCGCGGGTATCCGGTCGGGTATTCGATCGTGTGTTCGAAGTGCGGCGCTGTTGCTGCCAAGGCAATTGGCTCCGTCGATGAAGCCTTCTCATCACGACAGCGCGGAGCGTGATCGCATCGTCGCTTTTCAACAGGAGCGCCACCGGCACCCAGGGCGCCGGCTGCCGCGCATGAAAGCTCATGCGCGGCAGCGGCTTGATCTCAAGAGTTCACATGGCCACGGACAGTCCCGGCCAGCGTCTGGATGGACCAACCAGCTTGCTCAGCTTCTTCATGCTTGCGTCAGCGGCCGGCCATTCGACCACCTTTCCGGACGCATCGACCCACGCGCCGTGGTTCGACCACGAAGCCCGGGCCGCCGAGGACTGTGCCCACTTCTCGATGAAGGGGCCGACACTCGTGAGTGCACCGATCAGACTCGGATTCTCCGGCAGGAAGGAGGTCGCGACGCTGCCGAGTCCAACCCGCTTCGGCACCGCCAGATTCATGACGTTGGGACGACGAAGCATGCCGGGTCGAATCAGATGAGACGGGTTGTTCATCTGCCAGCGGAAGATCCGTTCCAACACTCCCAGCACATGGTCAGGTTTCTCTGCATTAATCTTGATCGCCTTCACTGACCACGGCGTTTCGTCGGTGTCGAATACCACGTCGACGCACCCTGCGGGGTCGAGCATGTCCTGCCGGGAACCCAGCTTGATCCACAGCTCGGCAGTCTCGAGCAGGAACTTGTGGAACAGCAGGTCGATGAGCCAACTCCGGGAGTCGCTCATTGCCCGCGCGTGGGCCTTGAGTGATTCTCTGTATGCGTTGGGATCGCTGCTCTGCGCGACCGCCGCGTGCAGTGCTTCGCTCCACTCCACCTTGTCGATCCGTGCCTCCACCGTCCGCGCAAGGTGGCCGTGCATCTCCGCAAAGTTCTTGACGTCCATCCTCTGCCTCGCGGCGGCAGCGCGAGCGTCCTCGCTCATCGCGGCGTCGTAGGCTTTCTTGACGCCCATCGCGACATCCACTGCGTCTCCAACTACCGGGAGCTTCTTCAGCAGGCCTGGGCCAAACTCCTCCACGATGCTGTCGACGTAGACCTCCAGCATGCGATTCTGCGTCTCGGTCTTTGAGGAGGACAGCAGATATCCAACGAAGCTCTGCGCGGCCTTCTCAAGCTGCGTCGCGTACGCCTGCTGGAAATCGGCCAGCTGATCGACGAATTGCTCCACGGCGAATTTGGTCGCGGTCGGATCGCTGTCGTCGATCACAATGTCGTCAGGGTCAATCGCGGGCATGACCGTGGTGGGATCCAGCCCCAGAAGTTCCAATGTGGAAGGATCGGCCAGTCCGGTTTCGGGCAGGCCATGGGATCTCTGGAACTTCTTCACTGCACGTTCAGTCCCAAGGCCATAGTTTCCGTCGACTGGGTTCGCTCCCAGTTCGGATCCAAGTCCCGCATCCATGAGTGCGCGCTGCAGCCGCTTGACGAGCACCTTCCGCGAGTCGTTCTTTTTACGTGTGGTAGGCATAGTTCAAGTCCAGGCGAATGGAGAGGACCGCGTTGGGGGGTGGCGGGCCCTTTCGCCCGCCACCCCTTTCATGCAGTCAGTTCTCGAGTGACATCAGGCCATGAGCGCCTCGACGGCCTTCTTGGCGGCCTCGCGCGCCACTCGGTTCGCCAGCTCTTGCAGCCAGTCCTTGGTCGATGTCCAGCCGAGCGAGACGACGCCTGGGACATGCTTGTTCATGTAAATCATGAAGTCGGGATCAGGCTCGACTGCTTCATTGAGAAGGGCGTACGTGGTGCCGGTCTTGAGCGGTACGCCGACCTGTCCGTCCTCACCGTAGATGCGCCACTGGTACACCGGCTTCGTGCTCCACTTGAGATTGATGCCGATCTTCTGGTGACCGTAGTACAGATAGGCCTCGCCGCCACCGATCGCCATCGCTACGGTCTCGCCGGAGAGAATCACGCGTTCCTTCCCGTCCGGAAGGTGAAAGTGATACTTGTGCTGCGCCTCATCGCTGAACGCGAGGTTCACGCTGAGCTGGCCCTTGTCCCAGATGAGGTATTTGTTGTTCGCCGTGCACCAAACTTCCAAAGCACCACCGCCGATGGAATGTCCATGGCCTGTTCCTCTCCAGTTCGAGTTGTTTCCCGCACCATGATGATCAGGCTCGCCGGAGGCGCCGGCGCCTGCGCAGCTCCACGCTGCATCCTGCGGCACGCCTTCGCGACGCGACCACAGCAGACAGCTACACGGCTGTCAGATCTTTCCTCAATGATTCAGTGATTCGATCAAGTCAAATCGTTCTGCGGTCCGTCGTGCGCGATCCATTCAGCATGCACCGGATCAGACGGAGCCAGTCCAGAATCGACTTCACAGCCACAGCCGCGAGCGGACCTGGACGGTGCGCAGCATTTCGCCACATTGCCCTGGTTTTCACTGACGGGAATCGGAGCAGCCGTGGGGCACATCGGCTGCACCTCACGGACATGCGATGGGAGCCACAATGGACAGACCGTTTCAATCCGTCGGATCCGCACAACCTCTTGCGCCCCACTCAGCAAACAGAATCGGAGATCCGCTCCGTCGACGAGACCATCATGCTGCGTCTCGCGCCACCGCAACCCGCCCGCAAGCAGCGGTTGGTACAGCGCGCGCGGTGGATCGCTTCGAAAATGCGCGAGTGTTCCAATCGCGATTCGCGTCTGATCCACGCGTCGTCTTTCGCGCGTCGCTCCTCTTTCGCGCGTCGCTCCTCGCCGCTTGCTTGGTCTTTTTCCTGCAGATCGTTGCGAAGAATGTCGTCTGGTGGTCGAACTCACCCATGTGGAAGAAATCGCTTCGGCTCGCGCTCGCCTTCTCGTTCATTCGACTGTGCTCGCTCATGATCGCATTCCGCCGCGAGTTGAAATGCGTCTGGGAACAAGGGAGGTTGACAGAGGTGGCGCTCCGCTCGCCGCAGCGACCGTCAGCGTAGGGGCTGGTCTCACGTTCCGACGAGCTGAACCTGCCCCGTCCCCTTCACGATCTCGCCGATCCGGAATGCCCGCTCGCCGCTCTTCGTGAGCTTCTCGATCACGCTGTCAGCGAATGCCGGACGCACGATGATCACGTAGCCGACACCCATGTTAAAGACGCGGTACATCTCGTCGGTCGCAACATTGCCGTGCTTCTGCAGCATCTTGAAGATCGCATGCGGCGTCCAGCTCGTCACGTCGATCGATGCATCGCAGTCGTCGGGGAGCGCACGGCACACGTTGCCGGGCAGGCCGCCGCCCGTGATGTGCGCCATGCCTGAGACCACTTTTTTCTTGCGATAGACCGAGAGCAGTTTGACGATCGACTTCGCGTAGATTCGCGTCGGCTCGAGCAGTTCGTCAACGAGACGGCGTTCAGGTTGCCCTTTCACCTGCAGCTCCGGATACACCTTTCGATAATCAAGCTTCGCGCGCTCGATCACTTTCCGTACGAGTGTGTATCCGTTGGAGTGCAGGCCGCTCGACGCGACTCCGATGATCACGTCGCCTCCTTTGACGCGCAACGGATCCATCGCGCGATCGAGTTCCACCACGCCGACTGCAAAGCCGGCAATGTCGAAATCGCCCGTCGCATAGATGTCCGGCATCTCGGCGCATTCGCCGCCGAGCAGCGCGCACCCCGCGAGCTCGCAGCCCTTTGCCACGCCATCAATCATCGCTGTCGTCGCACCGGGCTCCAGCTTGGAAAGCCCGAGATAGTCGAGGAAGAAAAGCGGTTCCGCGCCCTGCACGATCAAGTCATTCACGTTCATCGCGACACAGTCGATGCCGACGGTGTCAAAGATCTTGAACTCCGCGGCAATTTTTACTTTGGTGCCCACGCCATCGGTGCACGCCACGAGCACCGGGTCCTTGTAGTTTTTCTTGAAGAGCTTTTCGTTGTAATCAAGCCGGAACATGCCGGCGAACGCGCCGTGCTTGCCGAGCACGCGCGGACCGTACGTCCGCCGCAGTATGGGTTTGATGCGGTCGACAACCTCCTCCCCCGCGTCGATGTCGACACCGGCTTCGGCGTAGGTCAGTGATCGCGGCTTCGAGGCGGGTTTTCTGGCGGGCTTGGCGGTTCTGGAGGCCATGGCTCGCATGATATGGACAGCGTTCGAGTTGCGCGAGAGAACCGCTTCGCCTCTCCTGTATCCTGTTCCGACTATGGCCATTCTCGTTGACGGCACCACGAAGGTTCTCTGCCAAGGCATCACCGGTTCTGCAGGCGCATTCCACACCAAGGGATGCCTCGACTACGGCACGAAGATGGCGGGCGGTGTCACACCGGGCAAAGGCGGACAGAAGGACGGCAACGGACTTCCGATTTTCGACACCGTTGCCGACGCGGTCGCGGCGACGGGCGCCAGTGCCACGATGATCTTCGTGCCGCCTCCCTTCGCTGCGGATTCGATTCTTGAAGCAGCAGCTGCGGGCATCCGAGTGATCTGCGCGATCACTGAGGGCATTCCGGTCCAGGACATGATCCGCACGAAGGCCGCGTTGCGCGAGTATCCCAACTCGGCGCTCATCGGACCCAATTGTCCCGGCATCATCACGCCCGGCTGGAAGGTCAGCGGCGATGGTTCGTCGGCGAAGTTTCAAGGCGGCTGCAAGATCGGCATCATGCCTGGCTACATCCATACGCACAAGAAAGACGCGCGCACCGGCAAAGCGGTCGGCATCATCAGCCGTTCCGGAACGCTGACGTACGAAGCGGTGTGGCAGTGCTCGCAGCTCGGGATCGGGCAGACAACGTGTGTCGGCATCGGCGGCGACCCGGTCAATGGCGTCAATTTCATCGAGACGCTCGAGCTGTTCGCCAAGGATGCCGAGACCGATGGCGTTGTCATGATTGGCGAGATCGGCGGCAACGACGAGACGCTGGCGGGCGAGTGGATCAAAGCCCACATGAAGAAGCCCGTCGTCAGCTTTATCGCCGGCCGCACCGCGCCGCCGGGCAAGCGCATGGGCCACGCCGGAGCGATCATCGGCGGAGCGGACGATACTGCGCAGTCAAAGATGGATTCGCTCAAGCGGTGTGGGATCATGGTCGCAGAGAGTCCTGCGGATCTCGGCTCGACGATGGCTCGCGCGCTGTCGCTTCAGCCGGCGATGGCAGGAGCCCGTTAAGCACGAGACCACTAAGAGGAAGCCCCAATGCGACGGAGTTCGAGACACTCGCTTCTCTTCGTCAGTGTGTTCTGGCTGTTGGCCCCGACCGTCGCGTCGGGCGTTCCGTCGATCGCGGCTCCGGTCGTGTCGGCGACGGATACCCCGACTAACACCAGCGTCAGCGTCGGGGCCAGCACCGAGACGAGTCAACTGCTCCGCCGCGTCGCGTTCATCGGCGCGAGCGCGACTGCTGGCTTCGGTGTCGTGGCGGTCGACCCGGACGGAAAGAAGCCGCTCGTGCCGATGCCGTTGTCCGCGGCGTTTGCTGGCTCGATCACGAGTCCGACCGAAACACTCGACTTCGGTTCGCCACTGTTTTTCTTGAGCCCGGCCACGTCTGGCACAACGCAAGTCGATCGATCCATCGCACAGGCACCGACGCTCGTGATCGCGGTCGACTTCCTGTTCTGGTTTGGCTACGGCGCCGACGATGGACGAGGAGGACCGCTGCGCAGCGAAGCGGACCGGCTGGAGAAGCTCGATATTGGACTGGAGCAGCTCGAGCGCTTCCCCGCATCAACTCCCATCGTGATCGGTGACTTCCCCGACATGAGCCGCGCTGTGGGCAAGATGATCAGCGCGTCGCAGATGCCGAAGCTGGAAACGCTCGAGAAGCTCAACGCGAAGCTGACGGCGTGGGCTGCTTCGCGCCCCAACGTGATTCAGTTCTCGCTGAGTGCGCTCGTCGAGAAGCTGAAGAGCGGCGCAACCCTGACCATCGCCGGCATGGAGTTCAAGCAGGGCGGCGGCCGTCTCATTCAATCGGATCAACTGCATCCGACGTTCCGCGGGGCGATCGCGCTGAGCCTTCAAGTGGTTGATGCGATCAAGCAGCGTTTCGGCGCGGCCATGTCGATCGGTGTCGCGCCGGACGAGTCGAGTGCACGACTGCGAGCCCGAGAGCGCGCGGAAGAGACATTGGCGCGGCGCAGCAAAATTGGTGTAGCGTCGTCACCGGAAAAGTCACAACCGGTGCAGCCGCCCGCTGCACGGTGAGTCATAGTCGAGCCTCACCGCGTCAGCAGAGCGCGCAACCGACTTCGAAGACCTTCGTTCTTCATTCGGTCCATCTCTGACTGCACGATTCCGTCGCTTGCGCTGCGGCCCATCGTCCGATCGATTCCGGGGAGGATCATCGCGAGATCGCTGCTTACGTCGGGGCCACGCAATCGTCCACGCAACAGCTCCAACGTCGCCCGATCGAGCTGCGCGCCGCGCGGGCCGGCGAGGTGCCACAGCATTTCCGTGGCGTCACTTGATGGCTTCGCAACTGAGCGATACGCGGTCAGGAAGTCTTCGAATCGGCGCGCCCGAAACAACGCGGGCAGCACTTCGCTCGCGCACGCGTCACCGAGCTTCTTCGATCGCGCGAGCTCCCATACGCCGATCGCGATTTCGTCATTACCCAGCAGCACGAGGTCGCGCGTCGCCTCCCGCAGATCGTCTCGTTGCGGTGTGTCTCCGCCTGCAGCGATCGCCTTCATGCGATCCGTCGCGGCAGCTCGCACATCAGAGCCGCGCAGTTCCGGCAAGGCCGCGGTCGGTATCGTCCGCTTGGCCGGTGGAATGAAAACAAGCAACGGGTCGCCGATCGCCGTCAGTCTCCACGGGAGATCGAAGGGCCCGTCCAGCATGCGACTCGATACAAGAAATGGCGCGTACGCCGTCGCGCGCGTCGCAAGCGCCGTCGGCGGGACGAACGCAAAAAGCAGCGGTTCCTGCACGGAGCCGAAGTAGGCGTACACACCGCGCTCCAGAAATCGTCCGCCGACCGTGTCGCGATCGCTGGGGCGCACGAGCGACCACGAATGCACGAGGTGCAGCGCGAGCGGGCGGTTCAGCATCGGCACATCGTTAGGGCGGCCGATGTCGTTTCCCTTGAGATGAAATGCATCCGGATTGCCGTGCGAATTCATGACGAGCACATCCGCGTCGAATCCGCCCATCAGCATCTTGCGCCACGTCGAAATCGTCGCCTGGTCGCCCGTCCACACGCGCGTAGTGAAACCGGCTGTGCGCGCTGCGGCGGCAGCGTTGTCCGGCGCGTAGTGACTCCAGGGTTCGCTCGCGTCGTAGCCGCTGACGAACCACCATGTCGTGCGCGGCAGAAAGAGCGAACACATCGCCATGTACGCGGCGCGATCGCTCGCGCCCGGGATCCATCCGACGACGGTCGACCGCGCGCCGCCTGCTTCGCGACCGAGACAGTCGGTCGTCGCAAGCGGCTCCCCATGCTTGACCTTCGCATCGGGAGTCAACGGCATCCGCTCAGCGGGCGACAGCGCGGGATTGCACTTCGCGGCCACCGTGCGGCACAAGGCGACGGCGTCCACCGCGTCGCCGAGTGATGTATAGGCGAGGCCCGTGGATTCGATTGCCGCACGGATCGCGTCATTGAGCGCGCTGAACCGCGCGGCGTCGAGCGTGCTGTCAATGGTGCCGAAGTCACCGTCGACAAAAAGCAGCGGCAGGCCGCGACCCGCCGCGAGCGCGACCGCAGCCGTCCACGCAGTGTCTTCGGCGCTCGTGATCACAACCCCGGCGGGCGACAGCCGCGCAGCCTTCAGCGCACTCAGGCTGTCCTGCGCAGGATCGCCTCCCCAAGCCTGCCTCACCGCAGCGTCCATCGCCTGCTCGCGGTCCGCCTTGCTGGTCGGCATGACCCCTGATGAGGTGCGGCGCACAACTCGCTCCGGCTGGAACGCTCGGATAAACATCGGTGCCAAGCGGTCGTCTTCGATCAGCACGGGCCAACGCGCTTCGCGCGTCCACCGACTCACTTCGTCAAGCCAGGTCGCGGTGTCCGGCACGAGCGTCACTTGCTTTGCGACCGGCAGGGACACCTCGACTTTCGCGGCACGCAAGCCGAGGCGAACGGGCCACGGCAGGTCTTCAAAGCGCGGCTGAGCGGCACCGTCGCCGCTCTGCTGCGGCACCAGGCCGGCGGGCGTCTGACCGAGGAGAAGGACCGCGAGACCGACAACCGTTGCGAGCATGCGCGTATCGTCTCTGGTTATGAATGGTTTCGCCAGTTCCGGTCGGCGCACCGAACCTGAACACATGGATGCGGCCGATGTTCCGCAGGCGGAGATCGATGTCGCGTTCCGCTTCATCCGCCGCGTGAATCGATGGATGGGCGGCACCAACGCGCTTCTGCGCGTGCTGCAGAGGGACGCGCGCCGCTGGTCGAGGGATCGCCCGATGCGCTGGCTCGATCTCGGCACCGGCGCTGCCGACATTCCGCTCGCGATCGATGCCTGGGCGCGTCGCGCCGGTCACAAGGTCGAGTGCGTCGCCGTCGAGCATCACCCCGCATGCCTGGCAGTCGCGCGTGCGGCAGTGGGCGATCATCCGCGGATTCGCGTGATCGATGCAGATGCCTTGGCGCTCGACACTCGCTCCGGCGACACCAACTTTGCCGCGCACAGCTTTGACTACGTGCACGCGGGGATGTTCTTGCATCACCTCGTCGACGAGGATGTGATCCGAGCACTGCGCGCGATGTCGCGGCTCGCATCGCGCACGATCGTCTGGAATGATCTGCTGCGCACCCCACTAAGCCGCGTAGGCATCTATCTGCTGACGATCGGACAGCCGAGCATCGTGCGCGACGATGCACGACTTTCAGTGGCAAAGGGATTCACGCTGCAGGAGGCGCGCGAATTTGCGCGCTGGGCCGGCATCGAACGCGTGACGCTGCGCGTGTCGCGTCTGACGGGACGATTTGTGCTCACCGGCTCACCCGACACGTGAGTTCCGCGCGTCAATTGCAGCCAGTTGCGTCAGGGTCCGCGCCGACCGTCGTCGACCTGCTTCTCGTACTCGCTCAGCCCGGGGATCCGCTTGATCTGGTCCTCGGTGAGAAGTCGCATCAGCTGGCTCACTGTGCGATGGCTGCGTTCATCGCGATCGAACGCGATGCGGGCGCGGATGTTCTCCCGCTCCATCTGCTGCTGCCAATACTCCGTCGCATCCTCCGGCCTTGTCGGCACTGCGGGTACTGCATCCGACTTGGGAATCATCTGCCGGCAGAAGTCGATGTACTCCTTCTGATAGCGAGTCTTGAGCGCGGCGACCTGCGGACGTTGCGCTTCCGTGAGATCCTGCATCTCGTCCGCGCGTTCGAGGAAGGGAAGCGCCGAGCGCGGATCGGAGAAGATCTCGGGAAAGGCCTGCTGGTCGTACTCGAGCTGCAGCGCCTCGCGCTGCGCCTCGGAGAGAACGGCAACTGCCTTGTTCCACGAGGCCCGACCGGCTTCCGAGCGCTGTGCGAGCAGGGCCCTCGATCGCTGCTGTGTAGTCATGATCGCCATGGCAACTCGCTGCATTTCCGCGGCATTAGCCTGCTCGCCGGCACTTCGGTACAACCGGAGGTTGTTGACGTTGAGCTCCGCCATTTCGCGCTGGAGCTCGATCTCGTCGCGGGCGCTCGCGAGGAATGTCTGTATGAGCGGCTCGATGTCTTCGCCGATAGCTGCATACGCCTTCGCGCGATCGGCGTTCGGCAGGTCTGCACTGCGCAGGACTTCTATGAAATTCACTGCGCTCTCGGAAGTGCCCCAAAAGGCGGTGAAAGTCGACGGCATGCTCGCCCGGCCGATCGTTCGTTCGAGTCTGGCAAGAGCGACGACGACATTTCCTTCATCGTCGATCGCCTTCGCGAGATTGTCGAGGAATGCCCCGTCGATCTCCGTTGCAGTGTTCATGAACGACCGACACGCCTCGAAGTACGTTGCCAGATGATCGGCCGGATCCTCGTTCTCTCCAGGATTGCTATAGATCTTTCCCTGGACCGAATTCGCGCGCTCCTGAATCGGTCCGGTCGTGTCGCCCCACCGTTTCACGTAGTCGACGTGGAGGATTTCAATCAGCGCCTGCTTGCCGCTGTCGACCCCAAGCTGCCGCGCGAGAACCGCGATGGTCGCCACATCGATCGGACCCGGGAAGCCACGCACCGATCCGAACTGCTGTGCTTCCGCTGCACTGGCTCGCACGCCGATGCCACCGGGTCCCTCCACCGCACCGCCTTCGGCTTCAGGGTCACCGGTCTCGGCGAACACGTCTTCGACAGGCGTGCTCTGCTTCTCGTACAGCTTCTTCATGCGCTCGTCGCCGATGAGTGCAGCGATCGACTGCAGCGCCTTGGTGCCAGTCTCGCTCCGCTTGGCAGTGACGTCCATGGCGGTCCGCCCCTCGTCGGCCATCGCACCACCGAACATCATCATGTCGCGCTGCGCCGCAAGCTCATCAAACTTCTTCATCGCGCCGTCAACGATCGCGTCGTCCGCTTTCTGCCACTCCTCGTAGGCGTTACGCACCTGCTGCCGTTCCGCATCGCCGAGCGAACGAATGCGCAGCGCCATCCGGAAGAGCCGCTCGGCCTGGGTGGGCTCGTGACTCAGCATCGGATACGCGGCGCCGATGAAGCGGCCTCGCACCTTTCGCCCCGGGTCGCCGGGAAGCTGTGACCTCCAAGACTGGAACGTCTTGGAGTTCATTTCGCTGAGATCCTTGGCCTTGGCCTGAAAGCGTGCGCTGGCTTTCTTGATCGCCGCCTGCGCAACTTCCATGACGGCCTGCATTTTCTCGGGATCCTGCATCATTTCTTCTTGCGACATATTGCCGAGGCCGGCCTGCTCCATCTCGTCAAACATGTCGCGAAGCATCCGCATGCCGAGCGTGCCGAGCTCCTTCGTTCCGGCCGTGAGCCGTTGCTCATAGGTCAGCAGCGCGGGCTCGATTGCTGCAAGCGTCTCCGGGTCGAGATCGGCTGCGAGCACGATGGCCGAGAGGTCCGGCAATGACTGTCCACCCATCAGGCCACCGGACAGGCCGGTGGTCGCGCGCCTCCTGCTGCGGGCGTCGCGAGCGCGGTTGACTGCCGGGCGCCGATCGTCGCCAACGAGCGTGGCGATGGCTTCGAAGAGTCCGTCGTCGATGTCGGCGATCTGCCGCTGGACCTTGTCGAAGCCCTTTGTGAAACTGTCCATCTGCTCCTTCGTCGGCATCCCTCCCTGCATCAGCGCCATCTTGTCCATTGACTTCTGGATGTCGCCTTCGCGCAGCGTGCGGAACTGCTCGCGGTAGTCATCGTGGAGACTCTCGATCGTCGCGCGCTGCTCGATCGTCGGCTTGACATAGAGGTCAAGGAGCTTCGACAGGTCGGTGGTCGACATCGGATCGGGAAGCTGGCCTGATGTGCCCTGTGCGTGCACCGGTGATGCGACGAGACAGACAACGAGGCAAGTGACCGCGAGGAGAAAGCGAGAGACGAGCCGCATGGGTAGAGCCCTCAGCAGGTACGTGGCAAGGAACGTCCGTCAATCACTCACTTCAATCACTCAGAGGGCCGACCCGTGTCCCATCAGCCGACGCCAGATCGAGATCTGACCGAGATGGGCCTGCGGATGACCGACGAGCAGGAAGGTCACGACGGCACCGACCGTCGGAAAGATCTCCCGCATGCGACCTTCGAGCGGATTCTCGCGGGCCGTCATCGAATCAGCGACCGACGGAAGTACATCAAGCACAGCGCGGTATCGATCGAAGTACGTCGCGACAATCACGTCCATCGAGGGATACGCACCGGGCTCGCCAATGCCGCAATCGATGCATGGCGCACCGGCCTTGAACTGGTCGATCGAATACGGCATGGGACGCACCAGGTCCTCGCGCCCGAGGAGCGGCAGAATGCGGAGGTCGGGGTAGATCGACAGATGGCCGATGTTGAAGGCCGGACTGTTGATGTCCTTGCCCGTTCCGCCCTTCGACGCATCCTTTGACGGCATATGCGCGAACGTCTCGGGGGTGATGCCCTTGAGGAGAGCTTCCGCGTATCGCAGACCAACTTCAGCGCCGGGCTTGATGAGCGAGGCAAATGACCCGGCGACGGTGGCGACGGCAGTGGCTGGCATGGATTCCTCATGTAATCGGGCTTGTTGATCGAGACGCGAAACAATCCTACCTGCAACCCCTCAGGTTGATTCCGTACGAGTTAGGAATTTACACGCCGTTCTGTCTGCGACCGTTCACGTACCGACGAACCGCGCCGCGATCGCGCGCGCGAGCTCGGGCTCCTGTGATCCGCGCAACAGGATGCGACCATCGGAAAAGACCGTGAGTTCAAGCGGAAGTCCGCTACTCGATCGCTCGTCGGCGAGAACGCCGGTCAACCGGTCCGGAGACCGTTTGAACGACCCGAGCGATGCGAGCCGCCGCTCAAGGCTGTCGAGATCGACGACCCTGCTCATGCGCGGTGCTATCTGCACCGCGTCGCGCCCGCAGAACACGGTGGTCGTTGGAATACGGTCTCCTTCGAGAAACGCGAACTCGCGCCGCGCGCAGCAGGGACACGCGGGGTCGCGAGTGCCGGTGTCGATCCTCCGCCATGTGTTGCGCCACAGGTCGATCGCGAGCAGTCCAGGTTCGACGCTCGTGGCCGCGCCGACGAGCAGCTTGATCGCCTGAGTCACCTCGAGACTCGCCACGAGTGCTGTCAACGAACCGAGCACGCCTGCGGTGTCGCACGTCGCAATCAACCCGGCGGGCGGCAGCTCGGGAAACACGCAGCGCAAACACGGCGTCACGCCGGGACGAATGACCGCACACATTCCCTCGGTACCGACCGCGGCACCGTAGACGTACGGGATGCCGGTGCGCACAGCGAGATCATTGAGCAGATAGCGCGTCTCCAGATTGTCCAGACCGTCAACAATCACGTGCACGCCTTCGATGTAGCGCATCGCATTGCGCGGCGCGAAGTCGTCGTACCACGCCCGCACGTTCACACTCGAGTTGATCTTTGCGACGCGCGCCTTTGCCGCTTCCGCCTTTGGCGTGGCGCGTCGCGCGTTGTCTTCGTCGTAGAGCACCTGCCGCTGCAGATTGGATTCGTCGACGACGTCGCGATCGACAATCGTCAGCCGGCCCACGCCTGCGCGCGCGAGCTGCTCGATCGCGACCGATCCGAGCGCGCCGCAGCCGACGATCAGCGCGTGGCTGTCGCGCAGCCGGCGCTGCCCTTCGGCGCCGATCGGCGCAAGACGCATCTGCTGGCGATAGCGATCGAGATCGTCAGTCACGTGCTCATTGTTGCAATGTCGCGACCGCTGGCGCAGCGCCGAAAATCCATACGAAAAAACAGGGCGAGCCTTTCGGCTCGCCCTGCGTGTCATTCAGTTGATTGGAAACTCGGCTGTTGTCGCCTTACCAGGCAAAGTGCGCGAATGCCTTGTTCGCATCCGCCATGCGGTGCGTGTTGTCCTTCGTCGTGACGGCCTTGCCTTCGCCCTTCGCTGCGTCCCACAGTTCCTTCGCGAGGCGATTCGCCATCGGCTTGCCCTTCTCGTCGCGTGCTGCCGCGATGATCCAGCGGAACGCGAGTGCGAGCTGCCGGCGCTTGTTCAGCTGCATCGGCACCTGGTAGTTGGCACCGCCGACGCGCTTCGAACGCACTTCGACGACCGGGCGCACATTGTCGAGTGCCCGCTGGAAGACCTCGATGCCCGTCTTGGGCATCGTCTCGATCTTCTCCTTCTCGAGCTTCGCCTGAATCAGGTCGATCGCGCCGTAGACGACGCGCATCGCCGTCGCCTTCTCACCACCGCGCATCACGCAGTTGATGAACTTCGAGAGCACGCGATCCTGGTAGCGGGGATCCGGCTTGAGTTGTTCTTCTGATCGGGTAAAGCTCGCCATGACGCTTCAATGACTCCAAAAGGGCCGTGTCATTTGTACTGAACACGGTTCACCGCGGTGGGGCGTTGGACATGCCCTGAGGTCGTGCCGCGATTACTGCCCGTGGACCCGTTCCGCACGTTCACGCGAACGTGCACCGGGGTCTCACGTGAAACTCGTTATTTCTTGCCGCCCTTGCCCTTGGCAACGGTCGCGGCCTTCTTCTTGACGCCGTACTGCGATCGGCCCTTCTTGCGGCCTTCGACGCCGAGGCAGTCGAGCGCACCGCGCACGACGTGGTACCGGACGCCCGGCAGATCACGCACACGGCCGCCGCGGACGAGCACGATCGAGTGTTCCTGCAGGTTGTGGCCTTCGCCGCCAATGTAGGCGGTGACTTCCTTGCCGTTGCTGAGACGGACGCGGGCAACCTTACGGAGCGCGGAGTTCGGCTTCTTCGGAGTCACGGTCCGGACCTGCAGACACACGCCACGCTTCTGCGGGCATGCGACGAGATCCTTCACCTTTGACTTCTTGGCCTGAACGACCCGGGGCTTGCGGACGAGCTGATTGATCGTGGGCATCGCGGACGACTTTCGGACGGCAAACACGCTCTGAGCGTGCTTATGGGGGAACGGAACAATGTAGTGGAAGCCCCACGTTGCTGCAAGAGATGCGGCGAGCAACCTCCGCGCGCGCTGCGCCGGCGTCCTTCACAGCGTTCAGTGCGCGCGCCGAAAGGCGGCCAATAACCTAGCGCGGCGCGCGCTTCTCGCGCTCAATCGCGGCGACTGCAAGTCGATCGCACCGCTCGTTGTACTCATGGCCGCGATGACCGCGGATCCACTCGGGCGCCACGTCATGGATCATCTGCAAGCGATCGAGTTCTTCCCACAGATCACGATTGATCACCGGGCTCTTGTCGGCCTTGCGCCAGCCCCGCGCCTTCCAGCCTTTGAGCCATTCCTTCAGGCCCTTCACGACGTACTCGCTGTCCGAAACAAGCCGCACGTTCGATGGTGCCTTGAGCGACCGCAGTCCCTCAATTACCGAACTGAGTTCCATGCGGTTGTTGGTCGTTTGTGGGTCACCTCCGGAACCTTCCAGTTCTTTGCCCGATGCCGGGTCACGAAGGATGTAGCCCCAACCGCCTGGACCCGGGTTTCCAGAGCAAGCCCCGTCGGTGTAAAGCTCGACTGCGGGACGGGCGGGACTCGTTGCAGGATCGGGGGCGCGCGTCGTCGGCGCAGCGTCGGGCGACGGGTTCGAACGATTGACGGATCGGAGCGTCGGCATATACGGGGATTCAGGCGTCGCAGGTGCCAGTCGTTGCGGAGGTGGCAGCGTAGTGGACGACGCCCGTTTGAGGCTTTGACAATCGCGGGGGCTTCCGTAGACTCTCCGTTTCGCGCCAACGTCGC